>JAKCDM010000197.1 GCA_021841865.1 Pseudomonadota bacterium | reverse complement strand
GGCCCTGCTGCTCGCGGGGTGCAGCGGGACGTCGGCCGACCCGCGCGAGGTGGTGCGCTTCTGGGCGATGGGTCGCGAAGGACTGGTGGCGCAGCAGCTGGTCGCCGGTTTCGAGCGCGAGCATCCCGGCATCCGCGTCGAGGTGCAGCAGCTGCCGTGGACCGCGGCGCACGCGAAACTGCTGACCGCGGTCGCCGGCGGCACCACGCCGGACGTGAGCCAGATGGGCAACACCTGGATTCCGGAAATGGCGGCCCTGCATGCGCTGTCGCCGCTGGACGCGCAGATCGCCGCCTCCCGGCGGATTCGACCCGGCGACTACTTCAAGGGCATCTGGGACAGCAACGTGATCGACGGCCACGTCTACGGCGTGCCGTGGTACGTGGACACGCGACTGCTGTTCTATCGCCGCGACCTGCTGGCGGCCGCGGGCTTCGACCGGCCGCCGCGCACCTGGGCCGAGTGGACGCGCATGCTGGCCGCGCTCAAGGCGCGTGCCGCGCCCGGCGATTACGCCATCCTGCTGCCGCTGAACGAGTTCGAGCCGCTGCTGTCACTGGCGCTGGAGCAACCGCAACCGCTGCTGCGCGATCGCGATCAGTACGGCAATTTCGAGAATCCCGGCTATCGGCAGGCGCTGCGCTTCTATCTGCAGATGTTCCGTTCGGGCTACGCCCCGCGCATCGACAACACCCAGGTGCCCAACGTGCCGGCGGAGTTCGGGCGCGGGCACTTCGTGTTCTACATCTCCGGGCCGTGGATGATCCAGGAGTTCGAGCAGCGGATGCCGGTCGCGCTGCGCGGCCAGTGGATGACCGCGCCGCTGCCGGGCCCGGACGGACCCGGCTCGGGCATTGCCGGCGGCGCGAGCCTGGTGCTGTTCAAGCACGCCGGGCACAAGCGCGCGGCGTGGCAGTTGATCGAGTACCTGTCGCAGCCGGCGATCCAGCAGCAGTTCCACGCCCTGACCGGCGACCTGCCGCCGCGCCGCTCGAGCTGGGCGCTGCCGGGCATCGCCGACGATCCCTACGCGCAGGCCTTCCGCGCGCAGCTCGAACGTGCGCGCGCCGTGCCCCGGGTGCCGGAGTGGGAGGAGATCGTCAACGAGATGCAGGTGATCGCGGCGCGCGCGGCCTTCGGGCGCATGGATGTCGCGGCGGCGACCGCCGCGATGGACCGGCGCAGCGACGCCATCCTCGCCAAGCGCCGCTGGATGCTGCGCCGGGGGACCGTGCCGTGAGGCGCGGCGCGCTCGCCGGCTGGATCTTCACCGCGCCGGCCGTGGCGGTGATCGCGGTGTTCTTCCTGCTGCCGGTGCTGGCGGCGTTCGGCCTCAGCCTGACCGACTTCGACATCTACGCGCTCGCCAGCCTGCGCAACCTGCGCTTCGTCGGCCTGGACAACTACGCGGCGGTGCTGCACATGCCGCTGTTCTGGAAGGCGCTGGGGCACACGCTGTACTTCGTGGTCGTCGGCGTGCCGCTGTCGCTGGCGGCTTCGCTCGCGGCGGCACTGCTGCTGCACTCGCGACTGGCGCGCTGGAAGGGGTTTTTCCGCGTCGCGCTGTTCACCCCGGTGGTGGCCACCCTGATCGCGGTCGCGGTGATCTGGCGCTATCTGTTCCAGACCCGCTACGGCTGGGTCAACTACGCGCTGGGCTGGTTCGGCATCCACCCCGTCGACTGGCTGGGCGATCCGCGGCTGGCGATGCCGACGATCATCCTGTTCGCGGTGTGGAAGAACTTCGGCTACAACATGATCATCATCCTCGCCGGCCTGCAGGTGCTGCCGGCCGAGCTCTACGAGGCGGCGCGGCTCGAGGGCGCCTCGGCGTGGGCGCAGCTGCGCCACATCACCCTGCCGCTGCTGGGCCCGACGCTGATGACGGTGAGCGTGCTGACCATGATCGGCTACTTCCAGCTGTTCGCCGAGCCCTACGTCATCACCCAGGGCGGCCCGCTGCAGAGCACCCTGAGCGTGCTCTATCTGCTGTACGAGCAGGGCTTCAACTGGTGGAACCTGGGGCTGGCCTCGGCGATCGCCTTCGTGCTGTTCGCGCTGACGCTGGCCGTGACCTGGACTCTGCTGTGGTTCGGCCGGCGCAAGGGATACGCATGAAGCTGCGTCCCGCATCGATCGCGGTCAACGGCCTGCTCGCGCTGGGCGCGGCGCTGACGCTGTTCCCGCTGCTGTGGATGCTGTCGGTGTCGCTGATGCCGATCGGTTCGGCCAACAGCTTCCCGCCGCCGCTGCTGCCGCTGCATCCGACGCTGGACAATTACCGCACCCTGTTCGAGCGCGCCGACCTCGGGCGTTTCCTGTTCAACAGCCTGCTGGTCTCGACCGGCATCACGCTCGGATCGCTGGCCTGCAACCTGCTCGCGGGCTATGCCTTCGCCAAGCTGCGCTTCGCCGGACGCGAGCGCCTGTTCGGCCTGCTGCTGGCGGCGCTGGTGATCCCCTCGCAGGTGGCGATGATGCCGCTGTTCCTGCTGGCGCGGCTGCTCGGGATCGTCAACAGCTACGCCGGCGTGATCCTGCCGTCGCTGGCCAGCATCTACGGCATCTACCTGGTGCGGCAGTTCGCGCGCGCGATTCCCGACGAGCTGCTGGAGGCCGCGCGCATCGACGGCGCCAGCGAGTGGCGCATCTTCCGCAGCGTGGCCCTGCCGCTGCTGCGGCCGATCATCCTGACGCTGGCGGTGCTGACCTTCCTCACCGCCTGGAACGACTTCATGTGGCCGCTGATCGTGCTGACCGGCAAGGACCACTACACCCTGCCGATCGCGCTGGCGTCGCTGGCGCGCGAGCACAACCAGGACATCGAGCTGATGATGGCCGGCTCGATGGTGACGGTGCTGCCGGTGCTGCTGCTGTTCCTCGGCCTGCAGCGCTACTACATCGACGGCCTGCTGCTCGGCAGCGTCAAGGGATGAGCGCCGGCGTGGATCACGGATCCGGATCCCGGCGGTGCCGGAACGTCGCCTGCGGCGGCGGCGCGCTGGCGCTGCTGCTCGCCGCCGCAGGCGCCGCGCACGCCGGCACGGCGCGGATCCTCGCGCGGTTCGCCGACCCCGCGGCCTGGCAGGTGCAGGCCAGCGACGACGTGCAGGCGGCGCTGCGCGCGGTCCCCGGGCCGCAGGGGCGCCCGGCGCTGTGTCTCGAGTATCGTTTTCCGCCCGGCGTGGCCGGCTACGCCACGCTGCGCCGGCCGCTGCCGCTCGACTTCCCGGCGCATTACGCGCTCGAGCTGGGCTTGCGCGGCACGGGTCCGGTCAATGCCCTGCAGCTGAAGTTCGTCGACGCCAGCGGGTGGAACGTCTGGTGGTACCAGCAGCCGGCGTTCGCGGCCCCGGCCGCGTGGACCACGCTGACGATCCCGCAGGACCAGGTCGGTTTCGCCTGGGGGCCGGACAAGGATCACACGCTCCGGCATGTGGCGGCACTGGAGCTGACGCTTGCGGCGGTGCACGGCGGGCAGGGCACGGCGTGCTTCGACCGGTTGGCGCTGGTGCGCGGGCCGGCGCCGGGCGCGCCGACGCCGCCGGGGC
>JAKCDM010000196.1 GCA_021841865.1 Pseudomonadota bacterium | reverse complement strand
CGCAATGTCCGCCAGCTTGGCTGGCACCCACCGACCAGGAGACCCACCATGAGTTTGCGCATCGGCAGCACGGCACCCGATTTCACCGCCCAGACCACCGAGGGCACGATCCGCTTCCACGAGTGGATCGGCGACCACTGGGCGCTGCTGTTCTCGCACCCCAAGGATTTCACTCCCATCTGCACCACCGAGCTGGGAACGGTGGCTCGCATGAAGCCCGAATTCGACAAGCGCGGCTGCAAGCTCATCGGCCTGTCGGTCGACCCGGTGGAGGAGCATCAGCGCTGGGCCAAGGACATCGCCGAGGTCCAGGGCACCGCGCCCAACTACCCGATCATCGGCGACACCGACCTCAACGTGTCCAAGCTGTACGACATGCTGCCCGAGGCCGAACCCGGTTCGTCGAGCGGACGCACGGCCAACGACAATGCCACCGTGCGCAGCGTGTTCTTCATCGGCCCGGACAAGAAGGTCAAGGCCATGCTGACCTACCCGATGAGCAACGGGCGCGATTTCGACGAAATCCTGCGCCTGCTCGACGCCATGCAGCTCAGCGCGCGCCACGGGGTGGCCACGCCTGCCAACTGGCGCCCGGGCAACGACGTGGTGATCCCCACGTCGGTCAGCGACGAGGCGGCCCGCGAGCGCTTCCCGCAGGGCTTCAAGACCCTCAAGCCGTACCTGCGCGTGGTGGCGCAGCCCAAGTGAGCCCCGGCCGGCGTGGCCTGGCGGCCGCGCCGGCATGTTGCGCCGCGGCATGCTTCCTGCACGCCGCGCACGGTCCTGGTAAACTAGGGTTAACCCTATAGGGTTGAACCCTTAGCCATCCCCACGAGGGAGCATGCCATGACCGTACTGCTGAACCTGTTCCGTTCCCTGATGCTTTCCGGCGATGAAACGCGTGAGCGCGCCGAAAGCTATCTCGCGCAAGCGCGGGATATTTTCGAGCTCGAGCGCCGCATGGGCGCCCTCGCGCACGGCGAGCCGTCACGCTGGTGAGCAGGCGATGAGTCACGCTGCCTGTTCGATGCCGTCGGCCGGGCCCGCTGCGCCCGACGCCTGGCTGCATGCCGGGCAGGTCTGGCAGCAGTGGGTTCGCCACGCCGCCGCCTGTCCCTTCGACCTGGCGCGCGCCCAGTACGCCGGCGCCGTGCGCGCCGGAGTGATCCGCTCGTCGTTGCTGGCGGCCAGCCGCTTCGAACGCGGCATGGCGCAGTGGGAGTCGCTGGTCCTGGGGCCCTGGGCGCGCGAGCGCTGAACGAGGGTCGGCCGCCCGCGCGCTCACTGCGGCGCTGGCTGAGGCATCATCCGGAGCATGCTCCGCCGCCGAGCCCCGGCGCGGACATTCTCCGGGGGATGCCGATGTCCGATGAATATTCGACGCTCGACGCGGTCGCGCTGGCGCAGCGCATCGCGCGTCGGGAAATTTCCTGCGGCGAAGCGCTGCAGGCAGCGCTGCAGCGCTGCGACCAGTTCCATTCCCGGCTCAACGCCGTAGTGCACGACTGGCGCGAGCAGGCGCTGGAGCAGGCGAGGGCCTTCGATTCGCTGGCGCCCGACCATCCGCGCCGCGTCGCGCCCTTCGCGGGGGTTCCATTCCTGCTCAAGGATCTCGGGCAGGACCTGGCGGGCTTGCCGTCCACCTGGGGCAGCCGTGCGCGTCGCGATGCGCGCGCCGGCGCCGACTCCAGCGTGGTGCGGCGCTGGCAGGCCGCCGGGCTGCTGCCTTTCGGCAAGACCAACCTGCCGGAGCTGGCGCTCAAGGCGGTCACCGAACCCGCATTGTTCGGCGCCTGCCGCAACCCCTGGAACACGCAGCACACGCCCGGCGGTTCGTCGGGCGGCGCGGCTGCCGCGGTGGCCGCCGGCATCGTCCCCGTCGCCGGAGCGTCGGACGGCGGCGGCTCGATCCGCATCCCGGCCTCCTACTGCGGCTTGTTCGGCCTGCGTCCGTCGCGCGGGCGCGTCAGCCATGCCCCCGAGGCCGACGAGTTCTGGGAAGGGGCCAGCTCCACCCACGTGCTCACGCGCAGCGTGCGCGACAGCGCGGCGCTGCTCGACGCGGTCGCGGGAGCCGAGCCCGGCGACCCTTTCGCGGTCGCCGCCCCCGCGAGGCCCTTCGCGCGCGAGGTCGGTGCCGACCCCGGGCGCCTGCGCATCGGCTTCAGCACGACTTCGCCGCTGGGCAACGCCGTGCACGCCGACAACGTCGAGGCCGTGCAGCGCGCCGTGGCCCTGCTGCGCGAGCTCGGCCACGAGGTCGAGCCCGCGGCGCCCGCGATCGACGGCCTGGAACTGGCGCAGTGCTACCTCGGCATGTATTTCGGCCAGGTGGCCGCCGAGGTGCGGCGCTGCCGGCGGGAATTCGGCGCCCGCGCGGGCGATTTCGAACTCGACACGCGGGCGCTTGCCGCCATCGGCGAGAGCCTGCCGGCGGCCGCCTACGTGCAGCTGCACCGGCAATGGAACCGCTTCGCGCGGGCGCTGGCGGATTTCCACGCCGGCTTCGACCTGCTGCTGACCCCCACCACCGCGCAGCCTCCGGCGCGCATCGGCGAACTCGACCCGCCGGCCTGGCAGGGCGCCGCGCTGCGCGCGCTGCTGGCGCTCGGGCTGGGCGGGCTGCTGCGCCACACCGGCGTGGTCGACGAGCTGGCGAAGCAGTCGCTGGCGCGCACGCCGTTCACGCAGCTGGCCAACCTCACCGGCACGCCGGCGATGAGCGTGCCGCTGCACCTGGGCGCCGACGGCCTGCCGGCGGGGGTGCAGTTCATCGCCCCCTGGGGGCGCGAGGACCGGCTGATCCGCCTGGGCGCGCAGCTCGAGGCGGCGCGCCCCTGGAGCGGGCTGGCACCGCCGCTCGTCGGCTGATTGCTACCTTTCGGCGGGAAGCCCTTGCTGCATGCATGGGCTTCATGCAGCATGCTTCGACATGATTCCATCCGTTGCCGCGGCCCCGGGGCCCGGCGCGATCCGGGCATCCGGGAGAACCTCGAACATGAACAAGCCGCGGGGCTTCACGCTGATCGAACTGATGATCGTGGTCGCGATCGTGGCCATACTCGCCGCGATCGCGCTGCCGGCCTACAACAACTACGTCGCGCGCAGCAAGCTGTCGGAGGCGTATTCCAAGTTGTCGGGGCTGAGCCTGGCCATGCAGCAGTACTACCAGGACAACCGCACCTACAAGGACGCGACGAGTTCGGCGAGCCCCGACCCCTGGCCCTGTGCGAGCACCAACCTGACCGCTGGCCAGTACTTCAGCTACGACTGCTCGCCCACCGGCATCGGCGCGCCCACCACCACCACCTTCAGCGCCGAGGCCACGGCCACCGCGACCGACCTGGGCGGCGGCAGCACGCCGCTGATCCTGCGCATCAACCAGGACGGCACCAAGAGCACGCCGCAGGTGCCCAGCGGCTGGACGCTGCCGAGCACGAGTTGCTGGGTGCACGACCAGAGCGGAGGCTGCTGAGATGGCCACGCTGCGCGTCGGCGGCTTCACGCTGATCGAACTGCTCGTGACCATCGCGGTCGGCGTGCTGCTGGGCCTG
>JAKCDM010000195.1 GCA_021841865.1 Pseudomonadota bacterium | reverse complement strand
CACCACATCGAACACAAGACCTGCCTGGTGCCGGCCTACGTCTGAGAAGGCGCAGCCCCGCCGCTGCAACGCACCCCCGAGAGACTCTCACGTCATGGTTGAACTCGAAATCGATGGCCGCAAGGTCGAGGTGCCCGAAGGCTCCATGGTCATGGACGCCGCGCGCAAGCTCGATGTGTACGTGCCGCATTTTTGCTACCACCCCAAGCTGTCGATCGCGGCCAACTGCCGCATGTGCCTGGTCGACGTCGAGAAGGCGCCCAAGCCGCTGCCGGCATGCGCCACGCCGGTCGCCCAGGGCATGATCGTGCGCACGCGCTCCGAGCGCGCGGTGCAGGCGCAGAAGGGGGTGATGGAGTTCCTGCTGATCAACCACCCGCTGGACTGCCCGATCTGCGACCAGGGCGGCGAGTGCCAGCTGCAGGACCTCGCCGTGGGCTACGGCGCGTCCAGCTCGCGCTACACCGAGGAAAAGCGCGTGGTGTTCCACAAGAACGCCGGGCCGCTGGTGGGAATGGAGGAAATGACCCGCTGCATCCACTGCACCCGCTGCGTGCGATTCGGCCAGGAAGTGGCCGGGTTGATGGAGCTGGGAATGGCCAACCGCGGCGAGCATTCGGAGATCACGACCTTCCTCGAGGGGTCGATCGAATCCGAGCTGTCGGGCAACATGATCGACCTGTGTCCGGTCGGCGCGTTGACCAGCAAGCCGTTCCGCTTCGCGGCGCGTCCGTGGGAGCTGTCGCGGCGCGCGTCGGTCAGCCCGCACGACAGCATCGGCGCCAACCTGGTGATGCAGCTCAAGGGCAACAAGGTCGTGCGCGTGGTGCCGCAGATCAACGAGGCGGTCAACGAATGCTGGCTGTCCGACCGTGACCGTTTCAGCTACGAGGGCCTGGCCAGCGCCGACCGCCTGACCCAGCCGATGGTGCGCGACGAAGGGCAGTGGCGCGAGGTCGACTGGCCGACCGCGCTGAGCTTCGTCGCCAACGGGCTCAAGCGCGTGGTCGAGGTCGAGGGCCCGCAGGCGCTGGGCGCGCTGGCGTCGGCCTGTTCGACCAACGAGGAGCTGTACCTGCTCGGGCGCATCGTGCGCGCGCTGGGCAGCGAGAACATCGACACCCGCCTGCGCCGTGGCGACGTGGCGCCGGAACTGGGCGTGCCGTCGCTGGGCATGGCGCTGGCCGAAGTCGGCCAGCTGCAGTCGGCGCTGGTCATCGGATCCTTCCTGCGCAAGGACCATCCGCTGCTGGCGGCGCGCCTGCGCCGCGCCGCGCGCTCCGGGACCCAGGTCAGCGTGCTGCACGCGAGTGGCGACGACGCGATGATGCCGCTGCACCGCTCGCTGGTCGCGGCTCCCAGCGCCTGGGTGTCGCAGCTGGCCGAAGTGGCCGCCGCGGTGGCCGACGCCGCCGCTGCCGCGCGCCCGCAGGCGCTCGCCGGCATCGCGCCGTCGCAAGCCGCGCGCGACATCGCCGCGAGCCTGCTGGGCAGGCAGCGTGCGGTGGTCTGGCTGGGCAACGCCGCCGCCCAGCATCCGCAGGCTTCGACGCTGGAGGCGCTGGCCCGCTGGATCGCGCAGACCGCCGGCGTGCCGTTCGGCTTCACGGTCGAGTCGGGCAACACCGTGGGTGCTCACCTGCTCGGCGGCGTGCCGCGCGCGGGCGGACTGGGCGCCGCGCAGATGCTCGAAAGGACCCCGAACGCGCTGGTGTTGCTGGGCGTGGAGCCCGAGCTGGACCTGTTCGACGGCGCCGCCGCCGCGGCCGCGCTGCGTCGCAGCGCCTTCGTCGTGTCGATGAGCGTCTATCGCAACCCGCTGCTCGACGAGGTCGCGCAGGTGCTGCTGCCGGTGGCGCCTTTCAGCGAGACGGCGGGCAGTCTGTTCAATTGCGAGGGCCGCCTGCAGTCGTTCCAGCAGGTGGCGCCGTCGCCGGGCATGTCGCGCCCGGCGTGGAAGGTGCTGCGCGTGCTGGCGAACGAGCTCGGCCTGCCGGGCTTCGAGTACGACACCGCCGAGCAGGTGCGCGAGGCCGCGCTGCGCGGAGTCGACGTGGCCGCGATGCTGGCCGCGCCGCAGGCGCAGTTGCCGCAGCAGCTCGGCACCGACGCTGCGGCGCCGCCCGCCGGGTCGTTCGAGCGCGTGGCCGACGTTCCGGTGTATTCGAGCGACGCCATCGTGCGCCGTTCGCCGTCGCTGCAGCGCACCGTGGACGGCCAGCGCGCAGCGCAGATCGCGCTGCCGCGCGACGCCTGGGAGAGCCTGGGCCTCAAGGCCGGCGACATGCTGCGCGTGGAGCAGGGCGCGGCCAGCGTCGAGCTTCCGGCGCGCCTGGATGCCCTGCTGGCCAGCGGCGTGGTTCGCATCGCCGCGTCGCATCCCGCCACGCAGGCGCTGGGGCCGATGTTCGGCCGCGTTCTTCTGCACAAGGTCTGAACCATGCTCGACGCCTTCACTTCCGGTGGTCTCAAGCTGCTCGGCCCGGTGGCCTGGCCGGTGCTCTGGGCCATCATCCGCATCGTCGTGATCGTGCTGCCGCTGTTCGGCGCGGTGGCCTACCTGACCCTGTGGGAGCGCAAGGTCATCGGCTGGATCCAGGTGCGCATCGGTCCCAACCGCGTGGGTCCGTTCGGGCTGCTGCAGCCGATCGCCGACGGCCTGAAGTTCATCTTCAAGGAAATCGTCGTCCCCACGCGATCGAACCACTTCCTGTTCGTGCTGGGCCCGATCATGGCGCTGATGCCGGCGCTGGCGGCCTGGTCGGTGGTTCCGTTCAGCCCCGACGTCGCGCTGGCCAACGTCAACGCCGGACTGCTGCTGTTGATGGCCATCACGTCGATCGAGGTCTACGGCGTGATCATCGCCGGCTGGGCATCGAACTCGAAGTACGCCTTCCTGGGCGCGATGCGGGCGTCGGCGCAGATGGTCAGCTACGAGATCGCGATGGGCTTCTGCCTGGTGGTCGTGCTGATGGTGTCGGGAAGCCTGAACCTGACCCAGATCGTGGTCGGGCAGCAGCACGGGCGCTTCGCGGCGATGGGACTGAACCTGCTGTCGTGGAACTGGCTGCCTCTGCTGCCGATCTTCGTGGTCTACATGATCTCGGGAATCGCCGAGACCAACCGCCACCCCTTCGACGTGGTCGAGGGCGAGTCGGAGATCGTCGCCGGGCACATGGTCGAGTACTCGGGCATGTCCTTCGCGCTGTTCTTCCTCGCCGAATACGCCAACATGATCCTGGTGTCGTTCCTCGCCGCCATCATGTTCTTCGGCGGCTGGGATGCGCCGGTGTCCGCGCTGTCGTTCATCCCGGGCTGGATCTGGCTGTTCGCCAAGGCCTTCGTGCTGGTGACCATGTTCCTGTGGGTTCGCGCGACCTTCCCGCGCTACCGCTACGACCAGATCATGCGCCTGGGCTGGAAGATCTTCATTCCGGTGACCCTGGTGTGGCTGGTGGTGATCGGCGCGTGGATGCAGACCCCCTGGTCGATCTGGAACTGAACCGGAGTTCGCGATGTCCGCAGTACTCGATACCTTCAACAGTTTTTTCCTGGTCGAGCTGTTCAAGGGCCTGGCCCTGACCGGCAAGTACGCGCTGCGCCGCAAGATCACGGTGCAGTACCCCGAGGAAAAGACCCCGATGTCGCCGCGCTTCCGCGG
>JAKCDM010000194.1 GCA_021841865.1 Pseudomonadota bacterium | reverse complement strand
GACGAGAAGGCCCGGGTGCGCCAGCAGTACGCGCAGGGGCTGATCGGGCGCGAGGAGCTGCTGGCCGCGGAAATGCGCTCCTACCACGGCCCCGGAACCTGCACCTTCTACGGCACCGCGAATTCCAACCAGATGCTGATGGAGGTGATGGGACTGCACCTGCCCGGGGCCGCCTTCGTGCCGCCCGGGACCGAGCTGCGCAAGGCGCTGACCATGGAGGCTGCTCGCCGGGCCGCCGCGTTGTCGCGCGCAGGCTCCGAGTACACGCCGGTCGGCGAGGTGATCGACGCGCGCGCCATCGTCAACGGCATCGTGGGCCTGCTGGCCACCGGCGGGTCGACCAACCACACCATCCATCTCGTGGCCATCGCGCGCGCCGCCGGCCTGTGCATCGACTGGAACGATTTCGACGAGCTGTCGGGCGTGGTGCCGCTGCTGGCGCGGGTCTACCCCAACGGCGGCGCCGACGTGAACCAGTTCCATGCCGCCGGAGGCATCGGCTTCGTGATTCGCGAACTGCTGCAGGCCGGACTGCTGCACCCCGACGTGCGCACGGTCGCCGGCGGCGGCCTGCAGGCCTATACCCGCGAGCCCTACCTCGACCAGGGACGCCTGGCGTGGCGCGAGTTGCCGACGGTGTCGGCCGATGCGCAGGTGCTGCGCGGAGTGGACGACCCCTTCAGTCGCGAAGGGGGGCTGCGCCTGCTCAGCGGCAACCTCGGGCGCGCCGTGATCAAGGTCTCGGCGGTCAAGCCCGAGCATCGGATCGTCAGCGCCGCCGCCGTGGTGTTCGACAGCCAGGACGCGCTGCTCGACGCCTTCAAGCGCGGCGAGCTCGAGCGCGACTTCGTCGCCGTCATCCGCTTCCAGGGGCCGCGCGCCAACGGCATGCCGGAGTTGCACAAGCTGACCCCGACTCTGAGCGTGCTGCAGGAGCGCGGCTTCAAGGTCGCGCTGGTCACCGACGGGCGCATGTCGGGGGCCTCCGGCAAGGTTCCCGCGGCCATCCACGTGACCCCCGAAGCGCTGGACGCAGGGCCTCTGGCGCGGGTGCGCAGCGGCGACCTGATCACCGTGGACGCCGTGTCCGGGAGCCTGCACGCCCACGTCGACGCGCGGACCTGGGAGCAGCGCGAGCCGCAACGTCCGGGCGAGTCGCATTCCCATGGCTGGGGGCGCGAGCTGTTCGAGGTGTTCAGGCGCAACGCCGACGGCGCCGAGCAGGGGGCGGGCTCGTTCGTGCATCCGGATCACGGGCACGAGGTACTGGCAACGGTCCCGGAGGTGGCGCGATGAACGCGATCGAACTGCTGCAGATGGCACCGGTGATGCCGGTGATTGTGGTGCCCGACGCGCATTGCGCCGTCGAGCTGGCGCAGGCGCTGGTCGACGGCGGCCTGCCGGTGCTGGAAATCACCCTGCGCACCCCGGCGGCCTTCGACGCCATCCGGCGCATCAGCGACGCGGTGCCGAAGGCCGTGGTCGGCGCCGGCACCGTGACCAGTGCCAGCCAGTGGCAGCGCGCCATCGACTGCGGCGCCCGCTTCGGCGTCAGCCCGGGGCTGACGCCGGCACTTTGCGCGGCGGTGCGCGACGCGGGCAGGCCTTTCCTGCCGGGGGTGGCGACGGCGTCCGAGGCCATGGTCGCGGCCGAGCAGGGCTTCGAGGCGCTCAAGCTGTTCCCGGCCGAGGTCGTCGGCGGGCGCGCGCTGCTGCGCGCGCTGCACGGCCCGCTGCCGCAGCTTCGCTTCTGTCCCACCGGAGGCATCACCCAGGCCAGCGCGCCGGACTACCTGGCGCTGCCCAACGTGCTGTGCGTCGGCGGGTCGTGGCTGACCCCGGCCGACGCGATCCAGCGGCGTGACTGGGACAGCGTGCGGCAGTGGGCGGGTCAGGCCGCAGCGCTGCGGCCGGCCTGACCCGCGTAGCCGGAACGCAGCGTGCAGCCGAGTTCGACGCTCGGCAACAACCCGCCCCTGCGCCCGGTCAGGTGGCGATTGCCGGCCAGGTGTCGGCCCACGGCCGCGCCGCCTCGAAAGCGGCAGCGGCGCGCAGCACGGTTGCATCCGCAAGATGCTTGCCGACGATCTGCAGTCCGACAGGCAGGCCATCGCCGGTGAAGCCGGCCGGCACGCTGGCCGCCGGGTTGCCGGTCAGGTTCATCGGGAAGGTGAAGGCGAGCCACTGGAACGGCGCGACCATGCGCCCTTCGATCTTTTCCAGGCCTTGGATGTGTAGTGCGAAGGGAGGCACGGCAAGGGTAGGGGTCAGCAAGATGTCGTAATCGCGCATGAAGCGCCACATCTTGTTGGCCACGGCCTTGCGCACGACGTTGGCGCTGGTCAGTTCCTCGGCCGTCCAGGGACGGTTGATGAAATCGACGATGTGCGGGGTCATCTTTGCGCCGTGCTTCGCCGTGATCTCGCGCAATCCCTTCAGGTCGCTTTCCGCTGCGACCACACCCCAGAACGCGGCATAGGGGTCGTCCCAGCCCGGATGAGCCTCCTCGACGATGCAGCCCAGGTCACGCTCGAACACGCGCACGGCTTCGTGGACAACCCTGCGCACCTCCGGGTCCACCGCGGCATAGCCCCAGTCGGCACTGTAGGCGACACGCATGCCCTTGATGTCCCGCGGCCTGGCGGCATCCAGCCAGTCGATGTCATTGCAAGGAATCGTGCGCCGGTCGCGCTCATCCGGGCCGGCGATGACGGAGAGCATCAGCGCCGCGTCGCGAACGGAGCGGGCCATCGGGCCGATGTGTTCCAGCGATTCCCAGCTCGACACGCCTGGGTAGCGCTCATCCTTGGTCCCGGGGTACAGAGGCACCCGCCCCATCGACGCCTTCACGCCCACCAGTCCACAGAAGGACGCCGGAATCCGCACCGAGCCACCGCCGTCGCTGCCCAGCGCGATCGGGCACATTCCCGCCGCGACCGCAGCGCCCGAACCGGCGCTTGAACCTCCTGGCGTGCGATCCAGGTTCCATGGGTTGCGGGTCGTCTCGCCTATGGGATTGTGGCCGACCCCGCTGTAGCCGAATTCCGGCACGTTGGTCTTTCCGATCGCAACGGCGCCGGCGTCGCGCATGCGTTCGACCACGACATCGTCTTCGTCGGGCACGAAGTCGCGAAACGCCACCGCACCCGACATCGTGCGTACGCCCTTGGTGCAGATGAGATCCTTGATCCCGTAGGGCACGCCTGCAAGGGGGCCAACCGGCCGACCCTGGGTAATCGCACGATCCAGCGCGGCGGCTTGCGCCAGCGCCAACTCGGGGGTCGGCGTGCAAAAGGCATTCAGTTTCGAGTCGAGAGTCTCGACACGTGCAAGCGCCTCCTTCGCCAACTCGGTCGCAGAGACCTGCTTGCTGCGCACGGCCTCGGCCATTGCGGTGGCATCGTTCTTCCAGCTGACGCTCATGATGGTTCCTTCGCTAGTGCTGAAAATCGCCCGGAAATGCGAGGCTGTCGCCGCTGGCGCCAGCCTCGGCGTGCCGGCTCGGCACGCAAGTCCTCTGCCTGGGATCGACGCGCAGCTCAGACGGGACTGGCAAGCAGCTGCTTGAGCTGTTCATCGATGAACCCGGTGTCGACGGGGTTGGCCCCGCCGCCGGCGAAATGTCCCCAGACTCCGGGGATGGGGACGCAGCGCGCGTTGGGCATC
>JAKCDM010000193.1 GCA_021841865.1 Pseudomonadota bacterium | reverse complement strand
CGCACAGGCACGCGCAGCGCCACGTCGCGCGGCGCGCCGTGCGCCATGCGGCGCGCGTCGAGCATCACCGCGCGCGTGTCGCGCATGCCGCGGAGCATGCCGGAGCCGGTAGCTGCACGAAGGCCGGCTGGTACGTGCAGGTCGGAGCGTTCGCCGAGGCGTCTAGCTATGAGCACCTGAGCGGACGCCTGCAACACGCCGGGCTGCCGCATTGCCGCGGGCCGCAGGCTCCGCACCGCCTGCGCGTGCTGCTGGTCGGCCCGTACGCCACTCGGGCCGCGGCCGAGCACACGCGCTCGCACCTGAAGGCGCCGCTGCGCAAGGCCAGCTACCTGCGCCACCTGCGCGGCTCCTGAGCACCACCGCAGTGGCCGCGCGGGCCCGGCGGTCCGCGCGGTGCCGTTGCGCGTGGACGACGCCGGGCGCTGTTTTGACGTACCGACGCTGGCTGGTGCGAGAATGCGCATCAACACGCCATGAGTACGACATTACCGCTCGAAACCTCCGTCGAGGCGCCGCAGTTGCTCGGCAACAGCGAGTCCATGGTGGCGCTGCGCACATTGCTGCGCCGCGTGGCCGCGACCGACAGCACGGTGCTGGTGCAGGGTGAGTCGGGAACCGGCAAGGAACTGGTCGCGCGCCTGCTGCACGCGTGGTCGTCGCGCGCTGCGCGCCCCTTCGTGGCCGTCAACTGCGGCGCGATTCCCGGCGAGCTGATGGAAAGCGAGCTGTTCGGCCACGAGCGCGGCGCCTTCACCGGTGCGCAGGCCGCGCGCAAGGGGCGCTTCGAGCTGGCCGGGCGCGGCACGCTGTTCCTCGACGAAGTCGCCGAGATGAGCCCGCCGCTGCAGGTCAAGCTGCTGCGGGTGCTGCAGGAGCGCTGCTTCGAGCGCGTCGGCGGCAGCGAGACGCTGCCGGCGGCCGCGCGAATCGTCGCCGCCACCCACCGGGATCTCGAGCAGCTGATCGAGCTCGGGCGTTTTCGTGAGGACCTGTACTACCGGCTGCATGTCGTGCCGATCCGCATCCCGGCGCTGCGCGAGCGCGGCGAGGACATCCTGCTGCTGGCCGAGCATGCGTTGCGCGAACTCGAGGCCTCCGGGCTCGGTCACGTGCGCCTGGGCGACGGCGTGCAGCAGGCCTTGCTCGCCTACCACTGGCCGGGCAACGTTCGCGAGCTGCACAACCTGATGGAGCGCCTGGTCATCCTGCATGGCGGCGGCACGGTGCAGCTTCGTGACCTGCCGCAGAAGATGCAGGGCGCGCAGGAGCTGCCGCCGGTGCAGCCGCTCGAGACCGTGGCAGAGGAGGGCGGCGACGCCTCCGACGACGGCCTGCAGGACCTGATGCAGCTGGTCAGCGAGCCCGACGAGCCGGTGCTGCCGGCGCAGGGCATCGACCTGCGCGCCTACCTGGAGCGCATCGAGCGTTCGCTGATCGAGCAGGCGCTGGCGGCGAGCCATCACGTGATCGCCCATGCCGCGGCACGCCTGGGGCTGCGGCGAACCACGCTGGTGGAGAAGATCCGCAAGTACAACCTGCGCGAGCATGCCGAGGCCACGGGCGAGTGAGCGCCGTGGCGAGCCTTGTGTCAAAAGCTTGACGCGGCTTGCGCCGCGCGGGGTTGCTGGCGCAGGATTGCGTAGCATGTCGTCTGCCGCGGCGCACCAACGCGCGCCGGCCTGAAATTCCGCCCATGTCCGCCACCAGCCCGATTTCCGCGAATGCCTCGTCCGCCGACGCCCCGGCGGCCGGCCTGGTCGCGCGCTCGGCGCTGATGCTGCAGACCCTGGAGATGGCGCGCCGCGCGGCGCAGACCGACGTCAGCATCATGCTGCTCGGGGCCAGCGGGGTGGGCAAGGAAGTGCTGGCCCGCTTCGTGCATCGCAGCTCGCCGCGCGCGCAGGGCCCGTTCGTGGCCATCAACTGCGCGGCGATTCCCGAAAGCCTGCTCGAGGCCACGCTGTTCGGCTTCGACAAGGGTGCGTTCACCGGCGCGGCGCAGTCGGCTCCCGGCAAGTTCGAGCAGGCGCAGGGCGGCACGCTGCTGCTCGACGAGGTCACCGAGATGGCGCCGTCGCTGCAGGCCAAGCTGCTGCGCGTGTTGCAGGAGCGCGAGATCGAGCGCCTGGGTGGGCGCAGGCGCATTTCGCTGGACCTGCGAATCGTCGCCACCAGCAATCGCGACCTGCAGCAGGCGGTGCGCGAAGGCGTGCTGCGCGAGGACCTGTTCTACCGGCTGAGCGTGTTTCCGCTGCGTGTGCCGTCGCTGCGCGAGCGCATGGACGACATCGTGCCGCTGGCCGAGGCGCTGCTGCGGCGCTTCGCGCAGCAGTCGTCGCTGCCGGAGGTGCCGCGCCTCGACGGTTCGGCGCGCGCGGCGCTGCTCGGCCACGACTGGCCGGGCAACGTACGCGAGCTGGAAAACGTCATGCAGCGCGCCGCGATCCTGTGCGACGGCGCGTGGATCCGCGCCGGCGACCTGTTGCTGCTGCCCGGCGCCGCGGCGGCGCTGGCGCCGCAGCAGTCGCAGCAGTCGCAGCAGTCGCAGCAGTCGCAGCAGCTGGCCCGGCAGCAGGCGCAGCCGGCCTTCGTGGCGGCGGCGGCGCCGGCGCCGGCGGTGTACGAGCCGGTGGCGGCGGCTCCTGCCGAGGCGAGGGCGCTGGGCGCCGAGCTGGCGCACAGCGAGCGGCGCATGATCGCCGATGCCTTGCGTGAAAGCGCCGGTTCGCGCAAGCTTGCGGCCGAGCGCCTGGGCATCAGCCCGCGCACCCTGCGCCACAAGCTGCAGCGACTTCGCGAGGCCGGGCTGGAGCTGCCGTCGGTGGACGATACCGGCGGGGACGACTGACAAAGCCGGCCGCACGCCTGCCCGCCCCGCGCATGGAACGGGTCTTGCTTGCCGAAGGGGGCGCGTCATGTCGTTGACGCCGCAGCCGAGTCCTGGAGAACGCCCGATGAACGTCGATCGCATGCAGCAACTGGTGACCCAGATGCGGGCGCTGGCCGCGCAGGCCGCTGCCGCGCCGCAATTGCCGGTGGGCGGCGCTGCTGCCGCGCCGGCTGCCGGCGGCGCCGATTTCGCGGCCACGCTGAAATCGGCGCTGGGCGAGGTCAACGCCCAGCTGATGCAGGCCGACAAGCTGCAGGCCCAGTTCACGAGCGGGCGCGGCGATGTCAGCCTGAGCGACGTCATGCTGGCCACGCAGAAGGCCTCGCTTTCGTTCCAGGCCGCGCTGCAGGTGCGCAACAAGCTGGTGACGGCGTACCAGGACATCATGAACATCCAGGCCTGAGCTCTCTCGCTGAGTCCCCAACCGCAGATCCCCGGCGATGGCCACCCTCACCGATACCGCACCCCCGAATGTTCTGCAGGCTCCGCTTGCGCTGTGGCGGCGCCTGAGCGTCAACCAGCGGGTGGGCCTGCTGGCAGGCCTGGCAGCGCTGGTCGCGCTGCTCGTGGTCAGCCTGATGTGGGCCCGCGTGCAGAGCTACCAGGTGCTCTACACCAACCTGTCGCAGGCCGACGGCGGATCGGTCATCGCCGAGCTGCAGAAGCTGGGGGTGCCCTACCGCATCACCGACGCCGGCAACGTGATCCAGGTGCCGACCGAGCAGGTCTACGCCACGCGCATGAAGCTGGCGGCGCAGGGGCTGCCCAAGGGCGCCGGCGTGGGCTTCGAGGCGCTGGACCACGAGCCGATGGGCACCAGCCAGTTCGTCGAGCGCGT
>JAKCDM010000065.1 GCA_021841865.1 Pseudomonadota bacterium | reverse complement strand
CGATCCACACCATCGTGATCGAAAACAGGCTGCGACGCGCCGACTTCGGCACCGGCCGATGTTCGAACTCGTCGCCCAGCTTGTGGTCGATCTCCTCGACCTCGTGGGTGATTTCATTTCCGTGCATTTTCAAACTCCTCAAGCTTCGGATATTTCAATCTGGAAAGCATGTTGCGCCACCGCTTCAAAACTGGTAGCGCACACCCACGGCGACGCCGCTCGAGGCCTGCCCATTGACACCCGAAAAGGTGTCGGTGGCGTCGCCCACGGCAAACGCCGTCTGGCTGTCGTTCGAGATGTGGGCATATGACGCATAGCCATTGAAGGTCTTCGAGAATGCATAGGTGTAGCCCACGGCGATCTGCGTGGCCTGCCCGTTCGCCACGCCCGTGTCACGCCGGCCCCAGGAGGCCAGGAGCGCGCTGGGCCCCATCGGCACGGAAACCCCCAGGGAATAGAACTTCTGGGTCGGGTTGTACGAGCTGAAATCCGATTTCTGGTTTTCATACATCGCGCTCAACTTCGCCGCGGGAAGCGCATAACTGCCATAGACCTGGGTCAGTGCCAGAACGCCATTGGCAGCGGCCCCCGCGGAGGCCGAAACGATGTTCGATACATGGGTGTACGAAATCCCGGCCGACCACGGGCCCTGATCGTACGCACCATCGACCACGTAGACCCGCGGCACATTCGAGTTGGTCGCGCTGGGTATGGTGCCGTTCACCGAGAATTGATAAGCCAGGATTCCGTGAAACCCCGAGACATTCGGCGTCAGATAGGCAATGGCTTCATCGGAACGCTGAACCGCCAGCCCGAGGTTCCCCATGCTGCCGGTCAATCCTCGCTGGAAAGGGTCGATCGCCGCCTCGTGCAGATAAGCCGCGGTATACAGGCGACCAGCAAGAATCTGTCCAAATGATCCACCGAGCCCGACATAGCTTTCCCGTTGCATGAAGCCGCCGCCTGTGCAGTAGCCGCCCTGCAGCGGAGTGTTTCCGCCGATGACCTGATCCTGGCTGACCCCTGTTGCGCAGAACCCGGTCTCCACCTGAAAGCTCGCGGTCAGGCCGCCGGGCAATGCCTCGGAGCCCTTCAGTCCGATCGCCGAACCCGACTGCACGCCGGAGCTGAGCCCGCTCGACGACACCGCGCTGCCGGCGCCGTTGGACACACCCGTGAAGTGCGTCAGGCCGGTGTCGATCACCCCGTAGAGTTGCACGGAGTCCGCGAAGGCGTTCGACGCCAGTGCTGCTGCCATCGCGCCGAGGAGGAATTTCATCTTGGTTTGCATCGTCATTTCCTTTTTGTGAAATAAAGTCAATCAATGGAAAACCAACGAATCGTCCGCCGGGATGGGGCTGGCATGGCGGATCCGAGGGGCTGTAACAACTTCGCCTGATTCGGGCCGGGTTGGCATCGATACCAGGGGTTCAACAACGGACCGTGCTTCCGAAAAACTTCGAGGCTGCTCTCTCGAGAAATCGGCATATCTCGCCGGAGCGGCAAAAAAAAAGCCGCACCACGCTCGAAGTGGTTGCGGCTTTTTTGCCAGTGCCTCGACGGATCGGATCTTGATCGACCGAGGCGTACGTCGTGCACGCTGCCCGCGTCACCGGGGTTCTGACGCGTCGCGTGTGAAGCTTTTGAAGCTAGGCGGGATCGCCCTTGATCCCGAACGTCAGAAGAGCAAAAGACATGCCAATCGGTCGCCTCCCGAAGCCTGGGTATTCAGGCGCACTTCCCGCGTCGCGGCGCACCTGCCCGGTGCGCCACGCCCCAGGATCGATGCGCGCCGCGCATGGATGGTGCGCAGCACGTGCATTCGTGGTCGAGGTCAAATCGCCTCAACACCCGGGCTGGGAATTTCGATTCAGGTGTCGGAATCAAAGTCCGTCCACAGGAGCTTCGGCGACAATTGCTGCGACAAACAGGCGACAAGCTCAAGACATGGACAAAAAAAGCCACACGCCGCAATACCGCGGGTGTGGCTTTTTTGCCGTGCTCGCCTCGCTGACAAATGCTGGCAACCGGGGCGAAGATTTTCGGAAATCCTAGGCAACTCGGCGAGTTCGCCCATCAGCAATTTCCCTATGAGCCATTATGTCGGTGCGCCCTGGTGCCGGTCGTGATTGCGCCGTCGGCGGGCCTGCGGCAAAGGCGGAGCAGTTGTCGTGCCGTGTCGATGCGTTGCGGTCGGTGCCGGGGCGCCTCGTGTGCCGGCGGGCCCCCGCCAGGGCCGGGCGTCGGCCGCTGCGCTTGCGTCGCAGCGCTGTCGCAGCAGTGCGTCGACGATGCGCCGAGCCCTTGCGTAGATCAGCGGGTCCTCGCTCGCTCGAGGTCCGGCGACGTTGAGGGTTGCCGGGCGGGTCCTGGCAAGCCAGCGGCGGATTTCGCGCACTGCGACGGCGAAGTCCCCGCGCGACAAATCGACGACCAGCAAGGGCTTGCCGTAGCTGTGCGCGCATCGGGCCGTCAGCGCGGTGCCGCCGCGCGGCGCGCCGCGAGCCAGGATCAGCGTGGCGTCCGAGTCGCGCACGTTGAGCGCTGTGCGCAGCGCCGGGCGCTCGCTGGCGGACTCGACGAGGCCGGTGTAGGCAGGCGCGATGGGCCCGTCCTCGGCGAGTCGGCCCCTGGGCACCCAGCCACCGTGCGCGACACCGAGCGCAATCGCTGCATCGAGCGCGGCGCGGTCCACCCCGGTCTGTCCACCGGAGACGATCCTCGCGGGGATCGGCGTGCTCGCGACGCGGAGCCGGGCTGGCGCGACGCACAGCGCGAGCAAGGCCCGGCGGCTGCATCGAGGCGCTTCGTTCGGGCCCGGCATCGCGCGCGTCCTGATGCGCCTCGCGTCAGGCGGCTCAGCCTTCGTGGCCGGCGCGGGCCGGTCCGCCTGCGCGGTCCGCGCGGGTGCCAGCCGGTTCGCGGCCGCGCGCGCGCGGCTCGACGCAGGACAGCTGTCCCGGGCGCCCGTAGTTCGGCAGGAACACCACGTCGGAGCCTGGTCGGCACTGCGCGGCGTACGGCAGGCGAAGCCCCGGGGACAGGGTGTCGATGCCGCCGCAGTCGGCCTGCAGCACGCTGCCGTCGTAGCGGATGTTGCGGCAGCTGGCTCGATAGGGCCCCGGCGGCGTCCAGGGCTGGTCGCAGCGCAGTTGTCCGGCGACGTTGGATACGCCGGAAGCTCGCTCGCAGGCGTTGGCGACATCCAGTCGCGAGGGCACGCAGGTGCTGCCGTCGTCGCGGGTGCACAGGGCCTGCAGCACGCCGTCGCGATAGCGGATCGGGTCGCAGCTCTGGCGGTAGCTTCCCGCGGGGATTTCGCAGCGCAGGGTGCCGTCGTCGTTGGCCAGGTCACCGTGGAAACAGTCCGCTGCGCTGATCCCGGCGCGCACGCGCGTGCCGGACAGGGTGCGGCACTGCGCGGAGAACTCCTGCGCAGCGGGGTCGTACTCGACGTCGCTGCAGCTGTCGCGAAAGCTTCCCATCGGCCCGCGCGGAAGCGTCGCCGACATGCTGAAGCTGCCCCAGCTCAACGCGAGGCCCAGGCTCGGTCCCAAGCCGAAGAAGCTTGCGATTCGCTCCAGGCTGCCCGAGTTCGGGTCGGGCCCCGAGTTGCCGAGGAACTTGATGTAGGTCCACTCGACTCCCTGCACGCTGTAGATGGTCACCGGGAATTTGCTTGCCAGTTCTTCCGGCTGCAGCTGGGCCCAGAACCAACCCACCGCCACGCCCAGGTGCAGGCCGTAGCCTATGGAATAGAAATTGACCGAGCTGCTCTTGCAGGCGATGAACGAAAGTCCCGGGCCGCCGCCTGCGCAGATCATGTATTCGGACCCGCTGGCCAGCCGCGCCGGTACGGGTATCAGCGGCAGCCTCGGGTCGAGCGCCATCGGGTCTGCTCCCGTGGCGCTGGGCATGGCGGGCTCCAGCAGGAAGGAGCCCTGCTCGGCGTGCCACGGCTGGCCGTCGACGGTGCCGGGCTGGTCGCTGATGTCGATGAGCGCCTGGCCGTCCGCCGGGCGGGCGTAGGCCCCGAGCGTGTAGTGCGAACCGGGCGGAGCCTGGTCGCGCCGGAATTCGAAGCTGCCCAGCTCGGCTGCCGTCGGTACGGCAACGGCAAAGCGGCTGGTTCCCGCGGGAAGGTCGCCGATCTCGGCCCAGCGCATGTGGCCGGTGCGAATGCGAAAGCCGCGCAGCGGGACCCCCAGGCGGTTGTGCACGGTGAAGGTCGTCGGAGCCAGGATCGGTTCGGCGGCCTCGGTCTGCCCGAGGGAATGCTCGGCGGGCCCGGCGTGGGCGTGCAGCGCCGCGATGCCGCCGAGCAGCGCGAGCGCGGCCGCCGAGCGGATCGACGACGAAGAGCGCAAGGCCTGCATCGTGGGCTCCTGGGGGCGGGAAACAGCAGGAGCCTAGGGCAAACCCTATTCCCCGCGGGGCACGCGGGAGACCGGGGCGGCCGAGGCAGCGGACGCGTCGGCGCAGCTGCGGGCGCTGCGATGGCCTGCCTTGCGCATGCAAGCACGGCGCTGGCTCCCGATGCTGGAGGCCGACCTGGGAGCGTGGGCGGCGGGACCCTCATCGCGCTTGCGGCGCGCGGTGGGGACGGACCACGACTGCGGGTCAGGCCACGCGAGCCGGGTACTGTTGCGCGGCGTTGAGCCGCAGCCAGTCGCCGACCTGGAGCGCGTCGGCCGGTCGCGCGAAAAGATAGCCCTGCGCCTGGTCGCACCCCAGTTGGCGCAGCGCGTCGCGTACCTCGGTGGTCTCGACGCCCTCGGCAACGACCTCCGCACCGATGGCGTGGGCCATGTCGATGACGGCGCGCACGATGGCGCGGTCCTCGTGGTCGTTCGCCAGGTCGTGGACGAAGCTGCGGTCGATCTTGATCTTGCTCGGGTGGAAGTGCTTCAGGTAGAGCAGGTTCGAGTATCCCGTGCCGAAGTCGTCGATCGCCACCCCGATGCCCAGCGCCTGCAGGCGACGACTCATGTCCGCCAGGTGCGCGCCATCGTGGATCAATGCCGACTCGGTGACCTCGAGCTCGAGCATGCCGGGGCGCAGGCCGTGGAGGTCGAGCGCGCGCAGAACGTCCTGCTCGAGTTCTCCGCGCTGCAGTTGCACGGCCGAGATGTTGACCGCGATCGGGCAGCCCAGGTCCAGCTCGCGCTGCCAGCGGGCCGCCTGCCCACAGGCCTCGCGCAGCGCCCAGGCTCCGAGCGCCGCCATGAGCCCGGACTCCTCCGCCACCGGGATGAACACGGCCGGACTGACCTGTCCCAGCTGTTCGTCGTTCCAGCGCATCAGGGCCTCGAGGGATCGAATGGACCCGGACTCCAGGTCGACGATCGGCTGGTAGTGCAGCGTCAGCCGGTTCTGTTCGATGGCCCGGTACAGCCGGGTCTTGATGGCCTGCTGCTGCAGCGACGGGGCCACGTCGACCGGTGCGAAGTACCAGGTGTTGCGCCCCAGCCGCTTGGCGCGGCTCATCGCATGGCTGGCACGCTGCATCAGCGCATCGAAGTCCACGCCGCGGCAGGCATGCGTGGCGATGCCGACGGAGGCGGTGACGATCAGGGTCTGGCCGTTGATCTCGAGCGGCTCCTGCAGGCGGCTGATCAGCTGCGGGACGAAGCCGCGCATGTCCTCGGCGCTGTCCGCGCCGCGGCGGATCACCAGAAACTCGTCGCCCGCCGTGCGACAGACCCGGCAATAGCCGTGGGCGAGCGCACGCAGCCTCGCGCCGATGCTGCGCAGGACGCTTTCCGCGACGTCGTGGCCGTATCCTTCGTTGACGCTGCGGAAGTTGTCGATATCGATGCAGGCCACCGACAGCGTCTGTCCGGTTCTCGAACCGATGGCCAGCGCAGCATCGATGACTTCACGCGCCCCGCGCCGGTTGGGCAGCCCGGTCAGCGCGTCGTGCAGTGATTCCGGCGCCTGCACGTCGTCGCGCAGTGCCCTGCGGACCATCGGGCTGAGTTCCACGACCAGGTAGCCAGGTTCGCCATCGGCGCTGCGGTGGGCCGTGGCGCAGGTCGGTACCCAGCTTCCGTCGGCACGCAGCACCGTGAGCTCGTGGCGCCAGCTCAGCGGGGCTTCCTGCGCGGTGTCCTCGCCGGGCAGCCAGAGCTCGCGCAGGCGAACGCGCGACGGGCCATCGAAGCGGTTCAGCACCAGCTGTCCCACCAGCGCTTTCGCGTCCATGCCGAGCAGCGCGGGAGCCGCCGCGCTGGCGTGTTCTATCGTGCCGCACGCCGAGACGTACAGCGCGCAAAGGCCCATCGAATTCATGACATTCAGCCGTTGATGCTGCGGTCAACGAATCCTCGGGCACAGCCGCGCGCATGCGCCCGACCGGGGTATCGGACCGGCGCATGCGTGCAAATGACGTGGCTGGCTCCGACCGGGGTACGGTCGGGCGCTCAAAGGGGATAACTGCAGCAGGGTGGAGCCAGTACGCCCGGTGTCCATCGAGACCGGGGCCGCTTGAGCTCGCGCCGGAGGGCTTTCTCAAAGACCCCCGTCTCCCTGTGGACTCTGCCTGGTAAGGCAGGGCAAGCTCGAATAGACTCGTATTTTCGCATATATTTAGGCGTAAGCTTATATATACCCGACAAAGCACTAGGGTTATCCCGGATCATGGATTCAGCACCGTCGACGCTCGCGCCATCCCTGCCCACCCGTGTCCGACGCGGCAACGCGCAGGACCATCGGCAGCTGCAGGCGGCGATCGTGTCCGCCGCCTTCGAACTGTTCAAGCAGGGCGGAACGGAGGCCATCACGATGCAGGCGCTGGCGGCGGCCCTGGGGCGCAGCGCGATGTCGCTGTACCGTTATTTCGACAGCAAGACGGCGGTACTGCAGGAGCTGTGGCGAGTGGCGTACTCCGAATGCCTGCAGGAAATGCGAGCGCGCGTCGAGCAGCACGAGACCCCGGCCGAGCGGCACCGCGCGCTGCTCGACGCCTTCCTGGGCTTCTGGGAAGGCAGGCCCGACTACTACCAGCTCGTGTATCGGACGCCGGGCCCGAACGCCGTCATCGAGCAGCCGATGCCGCAGGCGCTGATGCCTTCCTACGGCGACATCATCTCGCTGGCGACCCAGGTGACCCGCGAGCTCGCCGACGAGCTGGGCACCGGCCACGAGCGCATCGTGCTGGCCACCGAGATGCGCCTGGCTTTGCTCATGGGATACCTGCAGTCGCGATTCTCGAACCCGCGCTATCCGTGGCAGGACTTCGGAGCCCTTCGCCACGCCTGCATCGAGGCCATCATGGCTGGTGTGATGTCGTGCCTCGAAGGCCGGCTCGGCGCAGCTTCCTCGGATGTGGCCGGATCGGCGCGCCCGCGGGGCTCGGGGGACTGAAGGCCGACACGACGCGAGCCCCGTGCGTCGCGTCGGCGCGGCGCGCGTGTCAGCCGGCCTGCAGCGCCGCCCGCAAGGCGAGGCCTCCGAGCACCAGGAACAGCAGCGCGGCGACGGCGTGTACCCAGCGAGTCGGCAGGCGACCGGCGAAGCGGTGGCCGAACAGCACGGCCGGCACGTTGGCCGCGAGCATGCCGAGCGTGGTGCCGGCGACCACCGGCAGCCATTCGCTGTAGCGCGCGGCCAGCGCGACCGTCGCCACCTGGGTCTTGTCGCCCATCTCGGCGAGGAAAAACGACACCGCGGTGGCCAGGAACACCCCGCGTGCACTGCGTTTGGGCAGTTGGTCGTCGTCGATGCTGTCGGGCACCAGGATCCACAGTCCCATCAGCAGGAAGGACAGCACGACGGCCCAGTCGAGCAGGCGCGGGCTGAGCGCGTGTGCGAGCAGGTCGCCTGCCGCCGCGGCCAGCCCGTGGTTGGCGAGGGTCGCGGCCAGGATGCCGGCAATGATGGGCAGCGGAGCCCGGTAGCGCGCAGCCAGCAGCAGTGACAGCAGCTGGGTCTTGTCGCCGATCTCGGCGAGTGCGACCAGTGCGGTCGACACGAGGAAGGGGTGCATGTGCGAAGGTCCGGTGGCGGCTGCGGCAGGCGAACGACGCATCCGGCGCGCCGCAGCCGGCCCGCCGGATGCATCGGTCTTGCCAGGCCACTGCCGCCTGCGCCATGGAGGCGCTCGATGCGCTCCAAGCATGTTGACGCAGGCCCGCGCGGCGCGTGCCGCGGCGGCGACTACTCCCCAATGCAGGCCCCAGCATAGCAAAGCGGGAAGGGTCGGCGCCGTGAATCGAACTATAGGGGGGTAGCCTATACTGCCGGTCATGAGCCATACCATCCGCCAGAAGACCAAGCTGCTCAACCGGGTGCGTCGCATCCGCGGGCAGGTCGACGCCATCGAGCGCGCGCTCGAGGCCGAGGCCGGCTGCGAGCAGGTGATGCACGTCATCGCGGCTTGCCGCGGCGCCCTCAACGGCCTGCTGGGCGAGGTCGTCGAGGAGCATATCCAGAGCCACCTCGTGGAGCCGCTCAAGCACAAGGACGCCGAGGCCGCCGACGCGGCGGAGCAGCTGGTCGACGTTTTCAGGGGATATTTCCGATGAGCGCCACCGACAGCCACGTGGTTCCCGTTCCCGAGCACGACCACGTGTTCCTCGGCGAGGGCCACGACCGCAACGCGCGCAGGACCTGGTCGGTGATCGTGCTGTGCACGGTCGTCATGGTGGTCGAGATCGCCGGTGGCCTGCATTTCGGCTCGCTGGCGCTGATCGCCGACGGCATGCACATGAGCACCCATGCCGCGGCGATGCTGATCGCGGCGCTGGCCTATGGCTATGCCCGCAAGCATGCGCACGACACCCGCTTCAGCTTCGGCACCGGCAAGATCGGCGACCTGGCCGGCTTCTCCAGCGCGATCATCCTGGCAATGGTCGCGCTGCTGATCGGCTACGAGGCCATCGACCGCCTGCTGCACCCGGTGCGAATCGACTTCGACCAGGCCATCGCCATCGCCTTTCTCGGACTGGCCGTCAACATCGTCAGCGCCTGGCTGCTCAGCGGAGGCGACCACGGGCACCACCACGGTCACGGTCACGGACACAGTCACGGTCACGGACATGGGCATGGCCACCACCACGGCCACGGCGACGCGGCGCACGACCACGCCGACGAGGACCAGCTCGTCGAAACCCCCTTCGGCCGCCTGCGCCTGAGCATTTTCGAGGACGGGGTGCCGCCGCGCTTCCAGGTGCGCCACTTCCAGGATCCCGCCACGCCGCAGCTCGGCCCGGGCGACGTCGTGCTCACCACGCTGCGCGAAGGTGGCGCGCGGCAGCGCTTCACGCTGCGCGATGCAGGCGACTGCTGGGAGTCGGTCGACGTCATTCCCGAGCCGCACGAGTTCGAACTGCGCGTCGAGGCAGCCCAGGCGGGCGCGCCAGCCGAAGGCTTCGTCGCCACGCTGCACTACCGGGAGGAGCCGGGTCATGCGCACGCGGACCATCATCGGGACCACAACATGCGGGCGGCCTTCGTGCACGTCGCGGCCGACGCAGCGGTGTCGTTGCTGGCCATCCTGGGGCTGGGGGCGGGCAAGTATTTCGGGCTGGCCTTCATGGACCCGGTGATGGGCATCGTCGGCGCGCTGGTCATCGCCAACTGGTCCTTCGGCCTGGTGCGTGACACCGGCGCGATCCTGCTCGACATGAACCCGGATCGTCCCCTCAGCCGCGACCTGTCGGCGCTGGTCGCCGCGCAAGGCGACCAGTTGCGCGACCTGCACCTGTGGCGCCTCGGGCCCGGGCACCTCGGCGCCATCGTTGCGGTGCACAGCCGCGACCCTGCCCGCGACGCGTCGTACTACCAGCGCCTGTTCGGCCGCTTCGCGGATCTGTCGCACGTCACCGTCCAGGTCACGCCGGCGCCGCCTGCGCGCCGGGGCTGAGGGCGCCGGGCATCATGGGGCGCACTCGCGGCACGGCCCGGCCCGGGGTGATTCCGGCGCTGGGCGCGGCCCTGCTCTTCGGCGCCGGCACGCCGCTGGCCAAGCGCCTGCTGCAGGGCGTCGATCCCTGGGTGCTGGCCGGCCTGCTCTACGTCGGCTCAGGCATCGGGCTGAGTGCCTGGCGCCTGCTGCGACGGGCGCCGCGCGTGCGCCTGGCCGCGTCCGAGTGGCTCTGGTTCGCCGCTGCCGTGGGCTTCGGCGGCGTGCTCGGCCCGGTGCTGCTGATGCGCGGGCTCGCCGGCATGCAGGCGTCGGGCGCGGCGCTGCTGCTCAACGCCGAGAGCGTGTTCACCGCGCTGCTGGCGTGGTTCGTGTTCCGCGAGAACTTCGATCGGCGCATCGCGCTGGGAATGCTGGCCATCGTCGCGGGCGCGGTGCTGCTCAGCGGCGCAGGCGGCGGGAAATGGTCGGCGGCGGAACTGGTGCCGGCGATGCTGGTGCTGGGGGCCTGCCTGGCCTGGGGCATCGACAACAACCTGACGCGCAAGGTCTCGGGCGCCGATGCGAGCTGGGTCGCTTCCATCAAGGGGCTGGTCGCCGGGGGCGTCAACCTGGCGCTCGCGCTGGGTGCCGGCGCCAGGCTGCCGGGTCCGGCGCTTGGCGCCGCGGCGATGCTCGTCGGGCTGCTGGCCTACGGGGTCAGCCTGTCGCTGTTCGTCGTCGCGCTGCGCCACCTGGGCTCCGCGCGAACCGGCGCGTACTTTTCCATCGCGCCGTTCTTCGGCGCGCTGCTCGCGGTGCTGATGGGCGATCCGCTGACATGGCCGTTGCTCGGAGCCGCGTTGCTGATGGGCATCGGCGTCTGGCTGCACCTGACGGAGCGCCACGAGCACCTGCACACGCACGAGCTGCTCGAGCACGAGCATGAGCATGTGCACGATGAACACCACCAGCACGCCCACGACACCGCGGTGGCTCCGGGCGAGCGCCACACCCACTGGCACCGCCACGAGCCGATGACCCACAGCCATTCGCACGCGCCGGACATCCACCACCGCCACGAGCACTGAGCGGCCTCGGCGGCAGCGTCGCGCGGTAGGCACGAATGGCGGATCGGGGCCCGATGCGCAAGCCTGCAAGTGAGGGCTCCCGGCTGCAGGCAACGGCATCTCGCGCGTGGCGCCTGCTCGCATCGAACCCGGTTCCCCGGGTTCGCACCGTTGGGAATTCGCGGGTCCTGTGCGAGCATTGCGGGGCAATTCGCTTCCACACGCGCAGCTTCAGGGCTGGAGCCCTCAACAGGCTCTTTCGATCCTGCGCCGCAGCATGCTGCGAGGCACTCGCCGGGTTTTCGCCATGAACGCCAACGCACCCGCCTATCGTCGCCCGTTGGGCTTCCTGCACGATCGTCGCTTGCGCGACGACATCGCATCGCTGGATGCGCAGGCCGATTGCCAGCGCATCGTGCACCTGTTGTCCTGCTACGAGTTCCCGTTCGACACCACGCGCTCGCTGGAGGTGGCGCTGTTCCACACCTACGGCAGCGCAAGCGTGGCACGCCTGCTCGATCGCACCGGCCAGTTCCAGCGCCATGGCCAGAAGCGCTACGACGACACCAACGTGCTGATCGCGCTGTTCATGGAAGGCGGCTGGGAGGGCGGCGACGGTGCCGACGCGCTGGCGCGCATGAACAGCATCCACGCTCGGTTCCGGATTCCCAACGACGATTTCCTGTTCGTGCTGTGGACCTTCATCGATTTCCCGATCCGCTGGATGGACGAGTTCGGCTGGCGCAGCTTCACCGAGCACGAGCAGCAGGCATGGTTCCACTACTGGGTGGGCATCGGCCGGCGCATGGGCCTGACGGACATTCCGGCGACCCGGCAGGCCTTCGACGCCTTCGTCGAGTCCTACGAGCAGCGCGAGATGGTGCCCAACGAAGCCAGCGCTCGCGTGGCGCGGGCGACGGTGGCGGTGATGCAGGGCTGGCTGCCGCGTCCGCTGCGTGGCCTGGTGCTGCCGGTGGCCACCTGCCTGGTACGCCCGCGCCTGCGCGTGGCGGCGGGTTTCGCCGAGCCGCCGCGCTGGCTGCGCGCGTCCGTGCGCGCCGCGCTGAAGCTGCGCGCGCGGGTCAAGCGCGTTGTCTCGGTGGAGCGCTATCCGACGCTGCTGGCACACAAGTTCCTGCGCAGCTATCCGCGGGGTCGGCCCGAGATCGGGCAAATCGGGCCGGGGCCGGGGGCCTGAAGGCGCCGCGGGCTGCGGCGGCCGCCCGCACGCAGCCGGGAGCGCTACTCGGCGATGTCGCCGTCGACGTAGAACCAGCGCCCGGTCTCGAACACGAAGCGACTGGTCTCGTGCAGGCGCCGGGCGCGGCCGCCGACCCGATGGCGGGCGACGAACTCGACCACGGCGCGCGCATCGCCCAGGGCCTCGTGGCGCTTGATGTCCAGCCCGATCCAGCGCATCGCGGGCTGCGCGTCGAGGCCCAGCGCTGCCGGCCGCGTGGACGCGTGCCAGGTCGCGAGCAGGTAATCCTCGCGCCCCAGCGCGTAGGCGACATAGCGCGAGCGCATCAGCGCCTCGGCCGTGGGCGCGGCGCGGGCACCGTCGAGGCAGGGGCCGCAGCAGGCGTCGAAGGGTTTGGCGCTGCCGCAGGGGCAGGCTTTCGTGGCGTCGCGCGCGCTCATCGCGAGGCGTCCGCCGGCAACAGGTCGGTGAACACGAAGCCACCGCGCTCGACGGTTCCGCCGACCTGGATCGCCACCGGCCGTCGGAACATCGGGCCGTCGAACGCGAAGCTGTGGAACTCGCCATGCTCGCCGCAGGGGTCGACGCCGGCGGGAAGCCGGGCGACGAAGTCCGCGTCGTAGTCGAGTCCGCAGCGGTCGGCCGGCATGCGCTTCGGGTCGACGCAGCTGATCACCGCGCGCAGGCCGCCGTCGATCATCGACTGCGCAAGCTCGCGGGTGGGCCTGCCCCAAAGCGGGAAGGCCGCCTCGATTCCGGTGCCTTGCAGGCTGCGCTCGCGATAGCTCCGGATGTCGTCGAGGAACAGGTCGCCGAAGGCGAAGCAATCGATTCCGTCCTGCCGGGCGGCGGCGACAAGGCCCTGCATGGCCTGCGCGTACTGCTCGTTGCTGCACGGATCGGGGATCTCGACCAGGCGCAACGGCAGCCCGGCGGCCGCTGCCTGACGCCGCAGCAATTCGACCCGAACGCCGTGCATGGCGACGCGATCGAAGGCCTTGTTCACCGTGCAGAACAGCCCGGCCACGTCGTGGCTGGGGTCCTGGCGCAGCATGTGCAGGGTCCACGCGCTGTCCTTGCCGGTGCTCCACGACAGCAGGGTGCGCCGCGTCATCGCTTCACGCCTGCGCGGCTTCGCCTGCCACGCGGCCTACCAGCGGCGCTTGCGTACATTGCGCAGGAACTCGTCGAGAATCGGCGTGCAGTCGAGCAATTGCGATTCGGAGGGGTGATGGAACTCGGGGTGCCACTGCAGCCCGAGCAGGAAATTGCGCCCCGTGCCGCGAATCGCCTCCGGCAGGCCGTCGTCGGGGCTGATGGCGTCGACCACCAGATCGCGCCCCAGCGCGCGCACCGCCTGGTGGTGCACCGAGACGATGTGCAGGCTCGCCGCGTCGACGTCCGGATACAGGCGCGCGAGCAGGCCGTCCTTGACGAAGCGAACCGGGTGCCAGTTGCGATCGTAGCTTTCGCTCAGGTGCGCGGTGCGGCTGTCCGGAAGCTGGGTGGGAACGTCCTGGTACAGCGTGCCACCCATGGCCACGTTGATCAGCTGCGCGCCGCGGCAGATTCCCAGCACCGGCTTGCGAACCTCGATGAACTCGTGCAGCAGCTCCATTTCGTAGCCGTCGCGCATCGGGTCGCCCGACCATTCGGGCTGCAGAGGCTCCTCGCCGTAGCTGTGCGGGCTCAGGTCGGAGCCGCCTTGCAGGATGAGCCCGTCGAGCGCATCGGCGTAGTCGGACAGCCGGATGTTGCTGCGCACGATGCCGCCGCCGGTGGCCACCGTGGGCACCATGAACACCAGCACGTCGCGCGACATGGCCCAGTGCGCGACCGATTGTTCCAGGTATTGCAGGGTCTTCGCGCGCAGCCCGGACTGCCCCGGCTGGGGGTGGTCGATGCGGGCCGAAATGCCGATCTTCAGGGGTTTGGTGGCCATGATGCCGTCGCCTTTCCGTTGGGGTCCTTGTTCGTCGCAGACAAGGCCCGCGGCCGGCCTTGGCCCCGGAGCATGCGGCGCAACTCCCATCGCGTTGGAGTCAAGGATAGGCGTCGTCGCGTCGGGGCTGCAACCGGCTCGAAGCGGCCTGGCCGTTCGGCGCTTGCATGCGCAAGGTCTGCGGATATAACATGCATCAAAAATGAATGTTCAAGGCGCCCGGCTGCCGCGGGCGCTTGCGCCCCGCCATGCACCTGCCATCCAGCGAATCCAGCGAAGCCGAGATCCACCAGCTGGTCCACAGCTTCTACTCCCGTGTGCGCTCCGATGAGCTGCTCGGCCCGGTGTTCGAGCGCCATATCGCCGACTGGACCCCGCACCTGGCCAGGATGGTCGACTTCTGGTCCTCGGTGCTGCTGGGCACCAGGCGCTACCACGGCACGCCGATGCCGGCGCACCAGGCGCTGCCGGAGCTCAATCCGGGCTTGTTCCGGCGCTGGCTGGAGTTGTTCTCCGAGACCACCACCGAAACCTGTTCTCCCGAGCTGGGAGCGCGCGCCGACCAGCTGGCCGGACGCATCGCGCAAAGCCTCTGGCTCGGGCACCAGCTGGCGCATGCGCCCGATGCGTTGCCCAGGGCGCTGGAAGACGTGGCCTGAGCGCGCCGGCACGAAAGGGTAGAACCTGCTATGATGATTGCGTAGGTATACAGAAGTAACTTAGCTTTGAGATTTTGTGGTTGGTCCGTGGCATCGCGCCCGGGCTGCGCTGAATTCATCAAGTGATGGTCTTGTGTGTCTCTGCGCCGGTCGGCGCTCGCCGACCGGGAACAATCATCACTCGATAGAAGGAAGCATCATGGCCAGTCAAGGCACCGTGAAGTGGTTCAATGAAGGCAAGGGTTTCGGTTTCATCGCCCAGGATGGCGGCGGCGCCGATCTGTTCGTGCACTTCAGCGAAATCCAGGGCAATGGGTTCAAGACCCTGACCGAGAACCAGCGCGTGCAGTTCGAGGTCAAGCAAGGCCAGAAGGGCCTGCAGGCCGGGAACGTGCAAGTGATCTGATCCTCGGATCCGCACCACGAAAAAGCCGCTGCCGACGCAGCGGCTTTTTTCATGGCCGTTCGCGGCATGATTCGGGGCAGGCGACGCGGCGTGGCTCGCGCAAGGGATCATCGAACGATTTTTCAGATGGTTCTTAAATAAACAAACTGTTTTACAGGAATATAAGTCACGACGAAAATTCTCGTCATGACTTCCAGCCGCCATGTCTTCAGCTTCCTGCGCCAGCCCGGTCGACGCGGCGCGGATTCCATCCTGCCCGGCACCTTGCTGTGCCTTGCCGTCACCGCCGCCGCGATCGCGCTGCAGGCACTTGAGGCGCGCTGGCTTGGTCGAGCCTGGCTGGAGGCCCTGGTGCTGGCCATCCTGCTGGGCACCGCGGTGCGCACGCTGTGGGCGCCGGGGCCGCGCTGGAGCGCGGGCATCCAGTTCAGCGCCAAGACCCTGCTGGAAATCGCCGTGGTGCTGCTGGGAGCCACCATCAGCGCGCGCATGATCCTGCAAGCCGGCGCGGGCTTGCTGCTGGGCATCGCGGGGGTCGTGTTCCTGGCCATCGGCGTGAGCTACACGCTGGGCCGGCTGTTCGGCCTGTCGCACCACATGTCGACCCTGATCGCCTGCGGCAACTCGATCTGCGGCAACTCGGCGATCGCCGCGGTGGCGCCGGTGATCGGTGCCGACAGCGACGACGTCGGCGCGTCGATCGCGTTCACCGCGGTGCTCGGCGTCGTGGTCGTGCTCGTGCTGCCCGTGCTGGCCGACTCGGCGCACATGGACCCCCGCATGTTCGGCGTGTTCGCCGGAATGACCGTCTACGCGGTGCCGCAGGTGCTCGCGGCAACGGCCCCGGTCAGCCAGGTGGCGGTGCAGGTCGGCACCTTCGTCAAGCTGGTGCGTGTGCTGATGCTGGGCCCCGTCGTGCTTTCGCTGTCGCTGGCCGGGCGCCGTCGCGATGCCGCCGCGGGCATGCCCGGGCTGGGCAAGCTGCTGCCGTGGTTCATCGTCGGCTTCCTGGTGCTGGTCGGCGCGCGTTCGGCGAAGCTGATTCCCGCCATGCTGCTCGGCCCGCTGTCCGAGGCCTCGACCTGGCTGACCATCGTGTCCATGGCTGCGCTGGGACTGGGCGTCGACGTGCGTGCCATCGCCAAGGCCGGGCCGCGGGTCACCGCCGTGGTGTCGCTGTCGCTGCTGGTGCTGGGTGCGGTGTCCTGGGCCCTGATCCACTGGATGCACCTCGGCGCGCGCTGAAGTCGCGTCGCCTCGCGGCTCGCATCGGGCGAGCCTTGACCCAGATCAGCACGACGCTGCGCGTCGTTGCCAATACTTCGCCATTCCTGCGACCCCGCCTCGCCACGGTTTCGCGTGTCGCGGCAACGGTCGGCGCACGGCCCCTGTCGGGCCACATGGGCGGGAGACGGCGATGGCGGAATCGACGACAGTCGTGACGGGGAACTGGCTGGGCTCGCTGCCGCCGCGCGCCTTGCAGCGACTGCACCCGCAGCGAGTCGACAAGGGCACGGCCCTGTTCCGGCGCGGCGAGCACCTGGCACATGTGTTCGCGGTGCTGCAAGGCGTGGTGCAGGTCTCGCGCAGCGTGGCTCCCGGGCGCGCCAGGATCATCGGCATCGCGCTCGATGGCGACGTCGTCGGCTGCGATGCGCTTGCCACGGGAATCCATGCAGGCGACGCGCTCGTCGTGCGGGAGTCGGTGCTTTGCGCCATCGATCCGCATCGGTGGGCGCCGCGCGCCGCGCGGCTGCCGCAGCTGGCCGCTCTCGCCGAGTTGCAGATGATGCGCATGATGCGCCAGGAAACCCGGCTGCGTCTGGTCGGAGTGTCGCGCGTGGCCGATCTGCTGCTGCAACTGGCCGAGCAGTCGGGTTGCACGCGGGTCGAGCTTCCGCTGGACCGCAGGGACATCGCCAACTACCTGGGCCACAGCCCGCAGACCCTGAGCCGGGCGCTGCGCCGGCTCGATGCGCTGCACTGCCTGCGTCGCGTCGATCCGCTTCGCTTCGAGGTCGACGTCGAGCGCCTGCGCCAGGTGCGCGCGCTGCGACGCACCCGCCACGCCGAAGGTGCAGCCGCGGGCCGCTGAGCCACGCGGATCCGAGTCCTCCGGGTCCGGTGTGCAGGCAGGCCGGCCCCTGAGCCTGCGCCTGCCGGGCTTGTGGAGCCGAGCCCGCTGCATGAAGCAGGCCAGCCTCGGTGCGAGCAGCAGCACGGCAAGCAGCGCCTCGCCGAAACCGAACACCGACCTCGGCGGCATGGCGGCGAGCCACCGCCGCCACCTACGCCAGTCCCAGGCTCACGCGCCCTTGCCCTGCAGGCGCGTCGCGGCGGCCTTGGCGGCGGCCAGCGCCGCCATGTTGACAATGCGGCGCACGGTCGACGAAGGCGTCAGGATATGCGCCGACGCGGCGGCGCCGAGCAGGATCGGTCCCACCGTCATGCCGTGGCCGCTGCTGGTCTTGAGCACATTGAACAGGATGTTGGCGGCGTCCAGGTTCGGGCAGATCAGCACGTTGGCGGCGCCCGCCAGCGCACTGTCGGGCAGCGCCGCGGTGGCGCGCACCGCCTCCGACAGCGCGGCATCTCCCTGCAGTTCGCCTTCGGCCTCGATCTGCGGAGCGAGCTGGCGAAAGCGCTCGAACGCGGCGCGCATCTTCAGCGCCGACGGACGCACCGAGCTGCCGTAGTTGGAGTGCGACAGGAAGGCCACCTTCGGCGGCAGCCCGAAACGCTGCACCTCTTCGGCCGCGGCCAGCGCGATGCGCGCGAGCTGTTCGGCGTCGGGCGCCTCGTTGATGTAGGTGTCGGCGATGAACAGCGTGCGCTCGGGCAGCATCAGCGCGTTGAGCGCGGCGAACTCGTGCGTACCTTCCTTCAGCCCGATCACGGTGCGCACGTGCTCCAGGTGCTGGTCGAAGCGACCGACCAGCCCGCACAGCATCGCGTCGGCGTCGCCGAGATGCACCATCAGTGCCGCGATCAGCGTGTTGGAGCGTCGCACCGCGGCCTTGGCGGCCTCGGGAGTGACTCCGTTGCGGCCCATGATGCGGTGGTAGGCCTCCCAGTACTGGCGAAACCGCGGATCGTCCTCCGGGTCGACGCATTGCACGTCGTCGCCCACTCGCATGCGCAGCCCGGCCTTGCGCAGGCGCGCCTGGATCACCGCCGGGCGGCCGATCAGGATGGGGCGCGCCAGCTGCTCGTCGATCACCACCTGCGCGGCGCGCAGCACGCGGTCGTCCTCGCCCTCGGCGAAGGCCACGCGCTGCGGCAGGGACTTGGCGGTGCCGAACACCGGGCGCATGAACATCGCCGT
>JAKCDM010000192.1 GCA_021841865.1 Pseudomonadota bacterium | reverse complement strand
TGGTCCAGCAGGTGGTGCGCCAGGTCCGCGGCGTGGTAGCGCTGGTTCTGGCCCACCGTGAACACCTGCGCGGTGCCGGTCTTGCCGGCGCTGGTGTAGGGGGCGTCCTTGAACACCGCGTAGGCGGTGCCGTCCTTTTCGGTGTTCACCGCCACCATGCCGTCGTGGATCACCTGCCAGTCGGCCTTCGGCAGGTGCAGCTGCTCGGCCACGCGGGGGCGGGTGGGTTCGAAGCGACGGCGCGCGACGTTCTCGACCATGCGCACCACGCGCGGCTCGAAGCGCGTGCCGCCGTTGGCCATGGTCGACAGCGCATTGGCGAGCTGGATGGGAGTGAAGCTGTTGTACCCCTGGCCGATGCCCAGGCTGATGGTCTCGCCGGGGTACCAGCGCTGCTGCGCCGGGTTCCTGTAGGCGCGGCGCTTCCAGGCCTTCGAAGGCAGGATGCCGCGCACCTCGCCCGGCACGTCGATTCCGGTGTGCTGGCCGAAGCCGAAGCGCTTGACGTAGTCGTGGATTCCGTCGACCCCCCAGTCGTGCGCCACCATGTAGAAATAGGTGTCGCAGGAGACCTCGATGGCGCGGTGCATGTCGACCAGGCCGTGGCCGCCGGGAACGTCGTCGCGGAACTTGTGGTGCCCCAGCATGAAGAACCCCGGGTCCTTCAGCGTGTAGCTGGGGGTGCGCAGGCCCAGCGTGAGCGCGCCCATGCCCAGGTAGGGCTTGTAGGTCGACCCCGGCGGGAAGGTGCCGCGCAGCACGCGGTCGAGCAGCGGACGCTGCGGGTCGGTGTTCAGCCGGTTCCAGTTCTCCGGGTCGATGCCCTCGACGAACAGGTTGGCGTCGAAGGTCGGCATCGACGCCATCGCCAGCACCTCGCCGTTGCGCGGATCCATGACCACGCAGGCGCCGCTGCGCTGGCCGTACAGGTCCTCGGCGAGTTTTTGCAGCCGCGCATCAAGCGACAGCACCAGCGTGCTGCCGGGCGTGGGCGGCGCGCTGCGCAACTTGCGCACGGGCTTGCCCGAGACATTGACCTCGACTTCGTCGAAGCCGATGCTGCCGCGCAGCTGGCGCTCCCAGCCCAGCTCCACGCCGGTCTTGCCGATGTGGTCGGCGCCCTGGTAGTTGGCGGCGTCGCCCGAGTCCTGCAGCTGCTGCAGCTCGCTGGCGCTGATCCGTCCCACCATGCCGATGACGTGGCAGGCCAGCGAGCCCAGCGGATAGGAGCGGAACAGCCGGGCATGCACCTCGACGCCTGGAAAGCGAAAACGCTGCGACACGAAGCGAGCGACCTCGGCGTCGCTGAGCTTGCTGCGAATCGGAATCGACTCGAAGTTGCGGCTTTGCGCGAGCAGCGCGCGAAAGCGCCGCTCGTCATGCGCCGAGATCGGCACGATCGCGCGCAGCGCCGCGATGGTCGGGGCCAGCCCGACCGTCTTGCTGGGCGTGATCTCCAGCGTGTAGGCGGCGAAGTTGTCGGCCAGCACGATGCCGTTGCGGTCGACGATCAGGCCGCGCGCGGGTTGCACCGGAACGATGGCCACGCGGTTGTCTCGCGCCTGCAGCGAATAGCGCCGGTGGCGCAGCACCTGCAGCCATACCCAGCGTCCGACGAGCAGGCCGAAGGCCAGCACCACGCCGGCCACGGCGAGCAGCAGCCGGCGCCGGAAGCGGTGCAGCTCGCGCTCGATGTTCCTCAGCTCGGGGGTGTTCACGAATTCACAGCGGCCGGTTCTGGTCCGGCTCCGGGGCGCGGCGCTGCGGTGCCAGCAGCAGCCAGCTCAACAAAGGCCACAATGCCGCCTGCAGCAGCGGCGCGGCCACGAAGCCCAGTCCGGGCAGCGAACCGCCGGCCATCATGGCGACCAGGAACTCCACCAGCCGCGCGGCGACGAACAGCGGCAGGATCTGCAGCGCCTGCTGCAGCAGCGAGAACCACAGCAGGCGTCGGTGCAGCATCACGGCGAAGAACCCGAGCAGACTGTAGGCCAGCGCATGCTCGCCGAGCAAGGCCGCGTGCTGGGCGTCGACCAGCAGCCCGCACACGAAACCGGCGCCGATGCCCACGCGCCGCGGCTGGTGCACGTTCCAGAACACGAGGGTCATCGCCAGCACGTCGGGCACCCAGGGGTGGCGCCCCAGCGGCATGCACTCGAGCAGCAGCGCCGCGGCCAGCGTGACCCAGATGAACCAGGGGCGCACCGCCAGCAGCAGCACCTCGCCGCGCGACGGCATGTCCTGCGACGGCGTCGGGCGTGGGGCCTGGCGCCCCTTCATCGGCGTGCCGGCGCCACCGGGGCGGGCGCCAGGGGTTGCTGCGGCGCCAGCACCAGCACGTAGCGCCCGGAGTCGACGTGCGCCAGCGGAGCGCACAACACCCTGGCGAAGGCCGAATCGGGTTCGCGGGTCACGCGCGTGATGCGTGCCACCGCCAGCCCGGCCGGGTAGACCCCGCCCAGGCCACTGGTCACCAGGATGTCGCCCACGCGCAGGTCGCCGTCGTTGGCCTGCCACAGCAGTTGCAGCCCGCCCGGGGTGGCGCCGGCGTCGCCGACGAGCACGCCGCGGGCGCGATTGCGCGCCACCTCCACCGGGACCGAGGAGTCACGGTCGGTGATCAGCGTGACCTGCGCGCCCAGCGGCGCGACCATGGTGACCTGCCCGAGCAGGCCGCGCCCGTCGATCACCGGGGCGCCAGCGTCGATGCCGCCGGCGCCGCCCTTGTCGAGCACGAGCTTGCGCGAGAACGGGTCGCGTGCCTGGGCGATGATCTTCGCCGCCGTGGCGCGCACCGGTACGCTGGCGCGCAACTGCAGCAGCTCGCGCAGCAGCGCGTTCTGGCGTGCGAGGTCGCTCGCCTGCTGTGCCTGCAGCGCCAGTCGCACGTTGAGCTGGCGTTGCCGCTCGAGCTCGGCGCGGGTCTGCGACAGGGATTCGAAGTGCTGTGCCACGCCGCGCAGGCCCAGCAGCGGCGCGCGCGCCACCTGGGTCACCGGGGTCAGCGCCAGGTCGAGCCCCTGGCGCAGCGGGCCCAGCAGGTGCCAGCGCGCGTCGAGCGCCATCAGCAGCAGCGACAGCGACGCGAAGAACACCAGACGGGCCGCAGCCGACGGGCCTTGCCGGAAGAAGGGCGGCGCCGAACGCTCCAGGGTTGCGAAAGCCATCGCGTCTAGACCCCGGCCGCGACGCCCGCGCGGGCGTCACGGCCTGTATGCGTGTTACTCCGAAGTGAAAATGGTGCCAAGGCGGTCCATGCGCTCGAGCGCCATGCCGCAGCCGCGCGCCACGCAGGTCAGGGGATCCTCGGCCACCAGCACGGGCAGCCCGGTTTCCTCGGCCAGCAGGCGGTCGAGGTCGCGCAGCAGCGCGCCGCCGCCGGTCAGCATCATGCCGCGCTCGGCGATGTCGGCGCCGAGCTCGGGCGGAGTCTGCTCGAGGGCGTTCTTCACCGCCGAGACGATCTGGTTGATGGGGTCGGTCAGCGCTTCCAGGATCTCGTTGCTGGAGATCGTGAAGCTGCGCGGAACACCTTCCGACAGGTTGCGTCCCTTGACCTCCATCTCGCGCACCTCGGAGCCGGGGAAGGCCGATCCGATCTCCTTCTTGATCGCCTCCGCCGTGGGCTCGCCCACCAGCATGCCGTAGTTGCGCCGGATGTAGTTCAGGATGGCCTCGTCGAACTTGTCGCCGCCGACGCGAACGCTGCCCTTGTAGACCATGCCGCCCAGCGAGATCACGCCGACCTCGGTGGTGCCGCCGCCGATGTCGACCACCATCGAGCCGCTGGCCTCGCTGACCGGCAG
>JAKCDM010000191.1 GCA_021841865.1 Pseudomonadota bacterium | reverse complement strand
ACGACGTCGAGCACGCTCAGCGGCAGGATCGAGCACCAGGCACCGCTGGACACATGCGACAGCAGGCTGACGATCGAGTTGGTCTCGAGGCTGGGCTGGGGGCACAGTCCGAGCTCGTCGAACACGCGATTGATGGTCTTGCGGTTCTGCATGTCCGGGGTCAGCAGGCACAGCGGCTGCTGGCCGGCCTCGGTCCACGAAAGAGCTTCGTGCCGCGCGGCCGGAGTGCGGCTGCCGGCGATCAGCACATGGCGCTCGTGCCAGATCGGCAGATAGTCCATGCCCTCGATCCTGCTGGACTCGGTGTAGATGATTCCCCCGTCGAGTTCGAAGGCCTGCACGCCGCGCACGATGGCGTCGGTGGTCATCGACAGGATCTCCAGGGTCAGCGTCTGGTTGCGTCGATGCAGTTCCGCCGAAAGCGCCGTCACCACCGACAGCGCGGTGGGGATGACCCCCAGGCGCAGGCGTCCGTCGAGTCCGCCGGTCATCTTGCTCAGGTGCAGCCGGAAGTCGGATTCCACGGCGGCCATGCGCCGCGCGTAGTCGAGCACCGCGGTGCCTTCGACGGTCAGTCCGGCGAAACTCTGGCCTCGCTCGACGATGGCCACGCCGAGTTCCTGCTCGAGGTCGCGGATGGCCGCCGACAGCGTCGATGGCGACACATGGCAGGCGGCCGCGGCGCGGCCGAAATGGCGCTCGTGCGCCAGCGCGATGAGGTAGCGATACTTGCGCGAGAGCATGGGCCGTCCTTGTCCCTGGGCGCCGGGGGCGTTACAGGCCGAGTTCGCTGAGCCCGGGGTGATCGTCGGGGCGACGACCGAGAGGCCAGAAGAACTTGCGTTGGGATTCGGCGATGGGCTGATCGTTGATGCTGGCGTGCCGTGCCTGCATCAGGCCTTGTTCGTTGAATTCCCAGTTCTCGTTGCCATGGCTGCGGAACCATTGCCCCGAGTCATCGTGCCACTCGTACACGAATCGCACTGCAATGCGGTTGCCGGCGCAGGCCCACAGTTCCTTGATCAGGCGGTAGTCGAGTTCACGCGCCCACTTGCGGCGAAGGAACTCTGCGACTTGCTGGCGCCCCACCGGGAACTCGGCCCGGTTGCGCCAGCGGGTGTCGTGCGTGTAGACCAGCACCACGCGATCGGGGTCCCGCGAATTCCAGGCGTCCTCGGCCATGCGCACCTTCTGCGTGGCGCTGTCCACCGTGAACGGTGGCAATGGGGGGCGGCTTTCCATGGCTTGTTCTCCCTGTACGGCGTCGCGCATGGACGACGCGTTGTCTGTGTCGCCGCCGGCCTTGGGGGGGGCGACATCCCGGCGGCGGATGTTGCCACAGAAATCCCCTACGCGCTTTGCGTGTTCATCCCGCGCGCGGACGCCTCGCGCGCTGCCCACGCGCGTCCGGCGCGCGCCGGGCCTGCCTTTCGAGCAGCGCGGGGAAGGCCTCGGACAGCGAGCACACGCGTCCGGAGTCGTCGGCCTGGTAGCCGGGCAGCTGGTCGACGGATTGGCGAAATTCGGGACTGCGCAGGGTGCGCAGCATGTCCTGGATCGCCAGTTCTTCAAGGCTCTGCTCGTGGCACAGCAGGAAGTAACGCTCGGTGAGCAGCGGAACGAAGTCGAGGTTGAAGCGTCGCGCCGGCGTTTCCACGCCGATGCCCACGTCGGCCATGTCGCTTGCCACGTAGGCGGCCACCGCGGCATGCGTGAGCTCGCATTGTTCGTAGCCGTGCACCTGCGACGCATCGATGCCGGCGCGACGCAGCAGCAGATCCAGCAGGAAGCGGGTGCCCGAGCCGGGCTGCCGGTTGATGAACCGCAGGTCGTCGCGTGCGAGGTCCTGGATTCCGAAAATCTTCTTGGGGTCGCCGCGGGCGATGATCAGGCCCACGCGCCGCGTGGCCAGCCCGATCACACGTTGCGCCTGCGGGCGCAGCCAGGCCCGATAGTGTTCGACGGCGTCGCGCTCGAATTCCCCGCTCGGAATGTGGAACCCGGCGAGCTCGCAATTGCCCAGCGCAAGCGATGCCACGGCGTCCGTGGTGCTGCAGTAACGCAGCTCGTTGAGCACTCCTGCACGGTTGAGCAGGTGATGCAGCGCCTCGATGGCAAAGCCGTGGCTGGCGCGGATGCGCAGCACCTGGTCGTGCTCGCGCTGCACGCGGGAGATCTCGGCCTCGAGCTCGGAGGCCAGCGAGTCGAGCGTGGGCGACAGGCGCGCGGCGATGCGCCGGTCGGCCCACACCAGCTTCTCCGACAGCGGGCTGAGGGTCGAGCCCTTGCCGCGCACCATGAGCAGCAGCGGCATGCCCAGCTGGGCCTCGCCATCGCGGATCAGCGCCCAGCCATGGCGGTACGACATGCCGACGGCGGCGCAGGCGCGCAACAGGCTGCCGTGCTCCGCCACGGCCAGCAGCAGCTCGATGGTGCGCTCGGAAAGCGCCTCCCCTGCGTTCAGGCGCAGCGACCAGCGCGGTTGGATCGACACCTCGAACATCGGGTTTTACCTTATGAGCTGGAAATCTTATGGAATGCGCCCCGCAAAGCATATTGCGCGATGCATGTCGGGATCCTAAAGTGGAAAGACAACATACGCAGTCCGGCCGCGGGGATGCACGCATCCACGGCGGCCGCGACAGCCGTCAACGCAGTCACCGCACGGAGACATCATGCGCGAAACCTCGCAAGGCGCTGAACACGCCGGCGGCAGTGCCAGCGACGTGGCCGCCCAGGCCCTGTCGCGCTGGGCCGACGAGCCCGGCCCGCTGCTGCCGATCCTGCACGAGATCCAGGACACGCTGGGTTACATCCCCGGAGAAGTCGTGCCCCAGATCGCGCAGGGCCTGAACCTGTCCCGCGCCGAGGTGCACGGCGTCGTCACGTATTACCACCACTTCCGCACCGAGCGGCCGGCGCGCCACAATCTGCAGGTGTGCCGGGCCGAGTCGTGCCGCGCGGTCGGCGGCGAGGCCCTGTACCGGCAGGCGCTGCAACGCGCCGGCTGCGACGACCATGGCGCCGCGGGTCATGGCTGTCGCAGCGCCGACGGCAGCTTGCAGGTGGAGCCGGTGTATTGCCTGGGACTGTGCGCGGCGTCGCCTGCGGTCATGGTCGACGGCAAGCTGCACGCGCGCATGACTCCGGCGCGCCTGGATGCGCTGGTCGATGGCCTGGAGGACAGCCAATGAGTTCCGTCACCGTCTATGTTCCGCGCGACTCGGCGTCGCGAGCCCTGGGCGCCGATGCGGTGGCGCAGGCGCTGCGCGATGAGTGCGCGCGTCGCGGCGTGTCGCTGAACATCGTGCGCAACGGCTCGCGCGGCCTGTTCTGGCTGGAGCCGCTGGTCGAGGTCGCCACGCCGTCGGGGCGCATTGCCTACGGTCCCGTGCAGGCCGAGGACCTGCCGGGCCTGCTCGACGCCGGCATGCTGCAGGGCGCTGCGCACGCGCTGTGCCAAGGGCCCACCGACAAGATCGACTACCTGGCGCGCCAGCAGCGCCTGTGCTTCGCCCGCATGGGCATCACCGACCCGCTGTCGCTGGCCGACTACGAGGCCCACGAAGGCTGGGCCGGGCTGCGCGCGGCCTTGAAGCTGCAGCCGGCGCAGATCGTCGAGCAGGTCATGGAGTCGGGCCTGCGCGGCCGGGGCGGCGCGGCCTTCCCCACGGCCATCAAGTGGCGCACCGTGCTCAACACCCAGTCTGCGCAGAAGTACGTGGTGTGCAATGCCGACGAAGGCGATTCGGGAACCTATTCCGACCGCATGACCATGGAAGGCGACCCGTTCATGCTCATCGAGGGCATGACCATCGCCGCGCTGGCCACCGGCGCCACGCATGG
>JAKCDM010000064.1 GCA_021841865.1 Pseudomonadota bacterium | reverse complement strand
TCGACGACATCCAGGAAATCCTGCGCCTGAAGCTCATCGGCGTGATTCCGGAAAGCGAGGCCGTGCTGCAGGGCTCCAACCAGGGCACGCCGGCGATCCACCTCGACGGCAGCGACGTGGCGGCGGCCTACCAGGACGTGATCGCGCGCTTCCTGGGCGAGGAGCGTCCGCTGCGCTTCACCGACTACCAGAAACCGGGCCTGTTCAAGCGCCTGTTCGGCCGATGAGCAGGAGACCTTCCATGTCCATTCTGTCCTTCCTGCTGGGCGAGAAGAAGAAGACGGCGACCATCGCCAAGGAGCGCCTGCAGCTGATCCTGGCGCACGAACGCGCCTCCGGTGCGCCGGCCGACTACCTGCCGGCGCTGCAGCGCGACCTGCTGCAGGTGATCTCGCGCTACGTGACCATCGACCCCAACGACATCCAGGTCAAGCTGGAGCGTCATGAATCCCTCGAGGTGATCGAGGTCAAGATCGAGCTGCAGCAGCACTGACGCGGCGCCGCCCGCGAGGCTCAGGAGCCTCAGGCGTCTCGGGCGGCGGCGGCCTGCAGGCCGTAGGCTTCGTCGAGCATGCGCTCGACCTGCGGTTGCCACGCCGGCAGGGTCACGCCCAGCCAGCGCTGCAAGGCCGTGCAGTCCAGGCGCGAATCGGCCGGGCGCGGCGCCGGCAACGGGTATTGCGACGTGGTGATGGGCTGCACCTGCTCGGCCGGGCAGCGCAGCTGCATGCCGCGCCCGGCGACGTGGCGCAGCACATGCCGGGCATAGTCGTGCCAGCTCGTGCTGCCGCTGCTGCCGAGGTGGTACAGCCCGGCGTTGGCTTGCGCCAGCGCCGGCTCGCGCAGCAGGCGGTGCAGGGCCAGCGCGCTGATATCGGCGATCAGTTCGGCGCCGGTCGGCGCGCCCACCTGGTCGGCGACCACGCGCAGCTGGTCGCGCTCGCGAGCCAGGCGCACCATGGTCTTGGCGAAATTCGACCCGCGCGCGGCAAACACCCAGGAAGTGCGCAGGATCAGGTGCGGGCAGCCGCTGTCGCGGATCGCCTGCTCGCCCAGCAGCTTGCTGCGCCCGTACACACTGCGCGGCGCCGGCGCATCGGTCTCGCGCCAGGGCCGCGACGTGGCCCCGTCGAACACGTAGTCGGTCGAGTAATGCACCAGCCAGGCGCCTTGCTCGGCGGCGTAGCCGGCCAGCAGGCCGGGGGCTTGCGCATTGACGCGGTGGGCCAGCTCCGGCTCGCTCTCGGCGCGATCCACGGCCGTGTACGCGGCGGCGTTGACGATCACCGCCGGCCGCAGGCGCTGCAGCACGCCGCGCAGCGCCGCGGCGTCGCCCAGGTCGGCCTGCGCGCGACCCAGCGCGACGACCTCGCCCAGCGGCAGCAAGGCGCGGCGCAACTCCCAGCCGAGCTGGCCGTCGGCGCCGAGCAGCAGCACGCGCGGCGGAGCCGACGCCTGATCAGGCTGCATCGCTGGCGTCCCGGTATGCGCCGCTGAGCACATGCTCGACCCACTCGCCGTGCGCCAGGTACCAGCCCACCGTGCGCTCCAACCCCGTGGCGAAATCCACCTGCGGCTGCCAGCCCAGCTCGCGCTGGATTCGCGTGCAGTCGATCGCATAGCGCCGATCGTGCCCCGGGCGGTCGGTGACGAAGCGGATCTGCGTCGCGTAGGAAGCTCCGTCCGCCCGCGGGCGGAGCCGGTCGAGCAGCGAGCACAGCGTTTGCACGAGGTCGATGTTGCGCACCTCGTTGCGCCCGCCGACGTTGTAGGTCTCGCCGGGGCGCCCGGCCTCGAGCACGCGGGCGATGGCGCGGCAGTGATCCTCCACGTACAGCCAGTCGCGCACGTTGGCGCCGTCGCCGTACACCGGCAGCGCCTTGCCCGCCAGCGCATGGTGGATCATCAGCGGAATGAGCTTTTCCGGGAACTGGTACGGCCCGTAGTTGTTCGAGCAGTTGGTGGTCAGCACCGGCAGGCCGTAGGTGTGGTGCCAGGCCCGCACCAGGTGATCGCTGGCCGCCTTGCTCGCCGCGTACGGGCTGTTGGGCGCGTACGGCGTGGTTTCGCGGAACGGCGCGTCATCGGGGCCCAGCGAGCCGAACACCTCGTCGGTCGACACGTGCAGGAAGCGGAAGGCCGCGGCGGCGGGCTCGGCCAACCCGGCGCGATGGGCCCGCGCCGCCTCGAGCAGCTCGAAGGTGCCCTGGATGTTGGTGCGAACGAAGGCGCCGGGGCCGTCGATCGAACGGTCGACATGGCTCTCGGCGGCGAAATGCAGCAGCGCCCTGGGCTGGTGGCGCGCCAGCAGCGCGGCCACCGCGCCGCGCTCGCAGATGTCGACGCGCTCGAAGCCGAAGCGCGGATCGCCGCGCACGTCGGCCAGGCTTTCCAGGTTGCCGGCGTAGGTCAGCGCATCCAGCACCAGCAGCGGCTCGTCCCGCGAAGCCAGCCAGTGGTGCACGAAATTGGCGCCGATGAATCCGGCGGCTCCGGTCACGAAGATCATGGGGTCGGGCAAGGGGTCGGAGAAGGCCCTGGCTCGCGCCGGGCATGCGAGACGGCATTCTAGAAGCAGCGGAGCGGCGCGCCCGCCGGCCGGGCCCGACCCGGTAGAATCCCCGATTTCGCACGCGGGAAGTGCGCTCGACCAGGCGCGCCGCTGCGCGCGCCGGGCGCCGTCGACACGGCCCCCGGCGGCGCATGGCCTGCCGGCCCGCAGCGGCGTGCTCCCCGTGACCCCGCTTCCTCTCCGGCCATGCCCGGCGCCCGGCGCGCCGGCCCCGAACCCGTCATGTCCGCAAGCTCCTTCATCGACACCGCCGGCTTGCGCCTGGAATTCACGCGCCACGGCGCGCAGGCGCTGGCCACTGCCCGCACCACGCTGGCGAGCCTGCCGCAACGCCCGTCCGAGCTGGTCTCCAGCAGCGTGCTCAACGGCAGCGAGGGCCGCCCCGCGTGGCATATGCTTTCGCGCCTGGGCGCCGACGGCATCGACGCGTCGTCGCGCGCGGCGGCGGCCTTCCTGCACGCCGAGCACCAGCGCATGGTCGAGTGGGCCGAGACGCTGATCGGCTCGTCGTCGGAGCCGCTGGACATCATCCACCTGGGCGCCGGCGGCTCGGAAACCCCGATGCTGGCACTGCACACCGCGCTGAGCGTGCTGCAGGCGCCGCGCTGCCAGGTGCACTGGGTCGCCAACCTGGACGGCGCCACGCTCGACGAGGCCCTGCGTGCCAGCGACCCGCGCCGAACCTGGGTGGTGATCAACAGCAAGTCCTTTCGTACCCAGGAGGTCATGCGCAATGCCGACGCCGTGGTGCAATGGCTGGGCTCGCATCTCGGTGCCGCGCAGGCCCGTGCGCGCCTGGTCGCGCTGACCTCCAACGCCGACGCGGCCCACCAGCGCTTCGGGCTGCCGATGTCGCAGGTGTTCCGCTCGCTGCCCGAGATCGGCGGCCGCTTCTCGCTGTGGAGCGCGCACGGCCTGGCGCTGCTGCTGGCGTTCGGCGCCGACACCGTCGCCGAGCTGCACGCCGGCGCGCTGGACATGGACCGGCACTTTCTCGACACGCCGCTGGCGGCCAGCGCGCCCGGCCTGCTGGCCGGCCTGTCGCACGCCTACCGCGTGCGTTTCGGACTGCCGCTGCTGTCGATCGGCCTGTACGGCGATGCGTTCTCGCACATGCCGCTGTACCTGCAGCAGTTGCTGATGGAGTCGCTGGGCAAGTCGACCGCGGCCGACGGCGTGCAGCCGGTCGCGGTGAGCGGCCCGGCGGTGATCAGCGGTGTCGGCACGCCTGTGCAGCACACCTATTTCCAGCTGCTGCACCAGGCGGCGGTCCCGGTGTTCCACGAGATCGTCGCCGTCGTGCGACCGTGGCATGCGCGCCACGCCGAACATCTGGCGCTGCTGTCCAACGCGCTGGGACAGGCCGACGCGCTGTGGAACGGCAAGGACGCGTCGAGCTGGCGCCGCGAGCTCATGCAGCAGGGAATGGCGGCTGACGAGGCGCTGCGCGCCGCGCATCACCGCGCCTGCCCGGGCGGGCGTCCGTCGACCTTCATCTGGCTGCAGCATCTGCGCGCGCGCGAACTGGGCGCGCTGATCGCGCTGTACGAACACCGCACGGTGGTCGAGGGGTGGCTGTACGGCATCAATCCCTTCGACCAATGGGGAGTGGAACTCGGCAAGACCCTGGCGGCGCGCATCGAGCAGGCCCTGCTCACCCGCGACTCCCAGGGCCTGAGCGCCGAGACCGCGGCCTCGCTGGACTATCTGCGCAACCAACTCGCCTGACGGATGAGCAAGAACCCTGAAGACGGGCAGACCCCTGCCCCCAACGCGGCCGCGTCGAACACCCCGTCGCTGCTCGCCGAACGCCGTACCAAGCTGGCTGCGCTGCGCGCGCAGGGCAGCGCGTACCCGAACGATTTCCGCCCCGACGCGAGTGCCGCCGCGCTGCACGCCGACTTCGACGCCGTGCCGGCCGATGAGCTGCCGGCGCTGGCCCGACAGGTGGCGGTGTCCGGGCGCCTGATGCTCAAGCGCGTGATGGGCAAGGCCAGTTTCGGCACCCTGCAGGATGCCAGCGGGCGCATCCAGGTCTACGTCACCAACGACCATACCGGGCCGGACGGGCACGGAGCGTTCAAGCACTTCGACCTGGGGGACATCGTCGCCTGCCGCGGCAGCTTGTTCAAGACCCGCAGCGGCGAGCTGACCGTGCAGGCCACCGAGGTGCGCCTGCTGGCCAAGAACCTGCATCCGCTGCCGGACAAGTTCCACGGCCTGGAAGACGTCGAGACCCGCTACCGCCAGCGCTACGTCGACCTGCTGGTGACGCCCGAGTCGCGCCAGCGTTTCGTGCACCGCGGCCGCATCGTGTCGGCGCTGCGGCGCGAAATGGAGGAAGCCGGTTTCGTCGAGGTCGAGACCCCGATGCTGCACCCGATACCGGGCGGCGCCAACGCCAAGCCCTTTGTCACGCACCACAACGCACTGGACCAGCAGATGTTCCTGCGCATCGCGCCGGAGCTGTATCTGAAGCGTCTCGTGGTCGGCGGTTTCGAGCGGGTGTTCGAGATCAACCGCAACTTCCGCAACGAAGGCATCTCGGTACGTCACAACCCCGAGTTCACGATGATGGAGTTCTATTGCGCGTACTGGAACCACAGGGACGTGATGGACTTCACCGAACGCCTGATCCGGCAGGCGGCGATCCGCGCCTGCGGCTCGGCACAACTGGTCTACCAGGGCCGCGAAATCGATTTCGGCACCCCGTTCGCGCGCCTGAGCGTACGCGACGCGGTGGCGCTGCATGCGGGCCTCGCGCGCGAGCAGCTCGACGACGCGCAGGCGCTGCGCGCCGCGCTGCAGGCGGCCGGCGAGCCGGCGCCGGCGCACTGGGGAGTTCCCGAGCTGCAGTTCGGCGTGTTCGAGGCGCTGGTCGAGGACAAGCTGTGGCAGCCCACCTACATCGTCGACTATCCGGTGGAAGTCTCGCCGCTGGCCCGCGCCAGCGACGCCGACCCGTCGGTGGCCGAGCGCTTCGAGCTGTTCATCAGCGGGCGCGAGATCGCCAACGGCTTTTCCGAGCTCAACGACCCCGAGGACCAGGCCGCGCGCTTCGCCGCCCAGGTGGCCAACAAGGACGCCGGCGACGAGGAGGCGATGTACTTCGACGCCGACTACATCCGCGCGCTGGAGGTTGGCATGCCTCCGGCCGGTGGCTGCGGCATCGGCATCGACCGCCTGGTCATGCTGCTGACCGACGCGCCGAGCATCCGCGACGTGATCCTGTTCCCGGCGCTGCGCCGCTCGGCCCCCTGAGCGCCATGATGCGCCGCCGCCTTCGCCCGGGTGAGCCCTTCGTGTGCGAGCAGCGCGGCGAGGTGTCGCTGCATTTCGGCATGTCGGCGCTGCAAAGCCGCATGCGCCGATCGGATCCGGCGCGCCTGCTGCTCGACTACACCCGCGCGCTGATGAGCTTCGTGCTGGTGCAACCGCAGCCCGAGCACATTGTCATGATCGGGCTGGGCGGCGGCTCGATCGCCAAGTACTGCTACGTGCACCTGCCGCATTCGCGTTTCACCGCGGTGGAGATCAACCCCGATGTGATCGCGATGCGCGGGCAGTTCGCGGTACCGGCCGACGATGCGCGCTTTCGCGTGATCGAGGCCGACGGCGCGCAATGGGTGCGCGAGCACCCGCAGTGCTGCGACGCGCTGCTGCTCGACGGATTCGACGCCTGCGGCCTGCCCGATGCTCTGGCCAGCCAGGAGTTCTACGACGCCTGCGCCAGCGCGCTGCGCCCCGGCGGCGTGCTGGCGTCCAACCTCTGGGCGCCGCAGGCCAGGCGTGACGCGGTGATCCAGCGCATGCGCGCCAGCTTCGAGTCCGGAGTGGCCGCGCTTTCGGCCGAACAGGGCGAGAACACCATCGCGCTGGCGCGTCGGGCGCCGGCCTGGCCTCATCCGTCGCTGCTGCACCGGCGGTCGCGCGAACTCGGCCCGCAGCACGCGCTCGACCTCGAAGCCGCGGCACGCAAGCTGGAGCTGGCCCTGCAGGGCGCGGCCTTCGAGCCCGACCCACTGCCCGGCGCCGCTTGAAGCCCCTGGTCAGCCGAGGTCAAGTCATGCCAGCATGCGGCATGAAGCGCTACAGTGTGCGCGCGACCGCGCCCGGCGGCGGCGCGGCGACCCGCTCAAGGACGCGCTGATGAGCACCCTGCTGCAAGTGATTTTCTGGCGCCACGCCGAAGCCGAGGACGCCCCGGCCGGTGGCGACGACCTGCGCCGCGCGCTGACCCGCAACGGCCGGCGCGATGCCAGCGCCATGGCCGCGTGGATCAAGGCCCACGTGCCCAAGCCGTGGCTGGTGTGCTGCAGCCCGGCGCTGCGCAGCCGGCAGACCGCGCTGGCGCTGGCCGACTACCCCGTCGAGCAGCCGGGGCTGGCGCCGGGAGCGAGCCCGGACGACATCCTGCGCATCATCGAGCACCACGGCGAGCACCGCAGCGCACTGGTGCTGTGCGGGCACCAGCCGGCGCTGGGCAGCGCGGCCCTGCAATGGCTCAGCGGCACGCAGGCCGCGTTCACGCTGCGCAAGGGCGGGCTGATCTGGGTCTGCCAGCGCGAGCGCGACGGCACGCCCGAGCGCGTGCTGCGCGCCAGCCTGAGCCCCGACCTGCTGGATTGAGCAGCTTGCGCGCGGGGGGCGCGAAGACCCCGGGCTTCATGCGACCGTCATGCAACGGTCACGCAAACGACATGTGTGTTGCGTATCGTGTCCGAAAACCCGATACAAGGAGCCATGCATGTTCGATCACGACCCGGCGGAACGGTCCCGCGCGCAGCAGCCGCGAGCCGGCGCGGAATCCACGCGCAGCGGGCTGAGCATCTCGTGGGCGCGCCACGCCGACGAAGTGCTGGAAGCGCAACGCCTGCGCTGGAAGATCTTCGTCGAGGAGCTCGGCGCACGGGTATCGACGCCGCAGCAGGGGTATGACATCGACATCTTCGATCCCTATTGCGACCACCTGCTGGCGCGCGACGCCGAGGGCCGGCTGGTCGGCACCTACCGCGTGCTGCCGCCGCACCAGGCCAAGCGCGTCGGCGGGCTGTACTCGGAGACCGAGTTCGACCTCACGCGCCTGCTGCACCTGCGCGCGCGCCTGCTCGAGCTCGGGCGTGCCTGCGTGCATCGCGACTACCGCAGCGGCGGCGTGATCATGGCGCTGTGGGCCGGACTGGCCGACTACATGCGCCGCAACGATCTCAACGCGATGATCGGCTGCTCGAGCGTGTCCATGCGCGACGGCGGGCACTACGCGGCCAGCCTGTGGGCGCAGCTGCGCGCACGCCACCTGGCGCCGGTCGAGGACCGCGTGCAGCCCCGCCTGGCACTGCCGGTGGACAGCCTGCGCCAGGACCTGCCGGCGCAGCCGCCGGCCTTGCTCAAGGGCTACCTGCGCGTGGGCGCACGCATCTGCGGCGCGCCATCGTGGGACCCCGACTTCAACACCGCCGACTTCCCGCTGCTGATGCGCCTGGACGACGTCAAGCAGCGCTACGCGCGGCATTTCCTGGGCGCGCAGGCGGCCTGACTGCGGCGCGGCGCGCGCGCTTCAGACCCGTGCCGGCTCGCGCAGGCTGACATCGAGCCCCACGCGCTGCCATTCGGCCGTTTCCTGCTCGAGGCTGTACTGGGTCAGCGGCGATGCGCGCAGCCAGCGCGGGTCGGCCTCGATGCGGGTCCCGGCCACGCCCTGCTGCGCGCCGGGAAGCAGGCGCAATCCGTCGAGCTCGACGTCGCGCCGGTTGCGCGCCAGCAGCACCGCCAGGCGCAAGGCCAGCAACGCACGCAGGTCGACGCTGACTCCAGGCAGCGAGCCCAGCTTCTTGAGCTTGCCACCGTGGCACAGCAGCATCTCGGCCATCGCTGCCTGCTCGCTGCGCGAGAATCCCGGCATGTCGGCGTTGCCGACGATGTAGGCCGAGTGCTTGTGGTAGGCGCTGTGCGAGATCGACAGCCCCACCTCGTGCAGTTGCGCCGCCCAGCGCAAGGCCTGCCGGCGCGCCGGAGCGGCCAGCGGATCGATCTGCTCCAGCAGCACCAGCGCGATGTGCTCCACGCGCGCGGCCTGCCGCGCGTCCACGCCATAGCGCTGCATGAACTGCTGCACCGTGAGCGCGCGCATGTCCTGCTGCTGCTCGCGCCCGAGCAGGTCGTACAGCACGCCCAGGCGCAGGCCCGCGTCGGTGGCCTCCATCGACTTCAGGCCCAGCTCCTCGAACACCGCCAGCATGATGGCCAGGCCCCCGGCGGCCACCGGCAGGCGATCGGGCTTGAGCCCGGGCAGTCGCAGCGTGCCCAGGTCCTCGGCCTGCACGTAGATCTTGCGCAGGCGCCGCAGTCCTGCGCGCGTGATGCCCAGGCTGGCGCGGGCGTCGTTGAGCTGGCTGCCGACCAGGATGTCGGCAAGGGCGCGCGCCGTGCCGCTCGACCCGACGGCCGCTGCCCAGCCGGTCTTGCGGAACTCGCGCGCGATGATCTGGATCTCCCGGCGCGCCGCCAGTTCGGCCGACTTCATGCGCTGCTCGTCGACCCGCCCCGCCGGGAAGAACTCGCGGCTCATCGACACGCAGCCGATGTAGAGCGACTCCATCATGCGCGGCTCGAGGCCGGCGCCGATGATGAACTCGGTCGAGCCGCCCCCGATGTCGACCACCAGCCGGTTGCCGGCCGACGGCGACACCGAATGCGCGGCGCCGATGTACACCAGCCGCGCCTCCTCGCGCCCGGCGATGACCTCGATGGGAAAGCCCAGCGCCTGCTGCGCGCGCTCGAGGAAGGCCGGGGCGTTCTTGGCCACGCGCACCGCGTTGGTCGCCACCGCGCGCACCCGCTCGGGATGGAACTGGCGCAGGCGATCGCCGAAGCGGCGCAACGCGGCCAGCGCGCGCTGCTGGCTTTCCTCGGAAAGGTTCTTGTCGTCATCGAGCCCGGCACCCAGGCGCACCGGCTCGCGCAGCGAGTCCAGCGGGTAGATCTGCGCGCCATGGACGCTCTCGGCGGCCTTGCCCACCAGCATGCGAAAGCTGTTGGAGCCCAGGTCGACGGCTGCCAGGTGCTGAACGGTCAGGGACATGGGAAGCAGTGGATCATGCCGAAATGACACCCTCTTGACGATGTCATGTAGATTTCATGAGATTGTGGGATCGTAAGCTTTTCCGTTCCCACCCCCGTACTTTGCCGTCCCCGCGCTCCATGGCCCTCCCGCCGCCGTCTCCGCTGCTCAACCGTGAACTGGGCACCCTGGCCTTCAACCGGCGCGTGCTCGCACAGGCCCTGGATCCGGCGATCCCGCCGCTCGAGCGCCTGCGCTACGTGTGCATCGTGGCGTCCAACCTGGACGAGTTCTTCGAGACCCGGGTTGCCCAGCTGCAGGACCTGCTGGAGCATGAGCCCGCTGCGCTGACCCCCGACGGCCTGCGTGTCGCCGAGGCGCTGCAGCTCATCGCCGACGACGCGCACTCCCTGGTCGCCGAGCATTACCGCGTGCTGCAGCACACCATCTACCCGCTGCTGCAGGCCCACGGCATACGCTTCGTCGCCAGCGCGCAGTGGACGGCGCCGCAGGAGCGCTGGGCGCGTTCGTTCTTCGAGCGCGAGGTGCTGCCGGTGCTGACGCCGATCGGCCTGGACCCCGCCCACCCCTTCCCCAAGGTGCTCAACAAGAGCCTGAACTTCGCCGTCATGCTCGAAGGCACCGACGCGTTCGGTCGCAACGTCGACCTCGGCATCATCCAGGCTCCGCGCGCGCTGCCGCGGGTGCTGGCGATCCCGGACGAACTCGTCGAGCACGACGGCGAGCGCCACAGCTTCGTGCTGCTGTCGTCGCTGATGCATGCCTACGCCGGCCACCTGTTCCCCGGCCTGAAGGTGCTCGGGGTGCACCAGTTCCGCGTCACGCGCAACAGCGAGCTGTTCGTCGACGACGACGAGATCACCAACCTGCGCACCGCGCTGCAGGGAGAACTGCGCGCCCGCCATTACGGCGACGCGGTGCGCCTGGAGGTCACCAGCTCGTGCCCGCAGCCGCTGCTCGAGCGCCTGATGCGCGAGAACGCGCTGCAGCCGCGCGACTGCTACCGCGCCGACGGCCCGGTCAACCTGGCACGCCTGCAGTCGATCATCGACATGCTGCCCGCGGGGCACCTGACCTACACCCCCCACCTGCCGGCGGCCATCGCCGGCTGGCCCGGCGCCGAGCCCGAGCTGTTCGACCGCATCCGCGCCAGCGACGTGCTGCTGCACCACCCCTACGACAGCTTCGCCCCGGTGGTCGACCTGGTGCGCACGTCCGCGCGCGACCCCGCGGTGCTGGCCATCAAGCAGACCATCTACCGTGCCGGGCAGACCTCGGACCTGATGGAGGCCCTGATCGAGGCAGCGCGCAACGGCAAGGAAGTCACCGTGGTGCTCGAGCTGATGGCGCGCCTGGACGAGGAGACCAACATCAACTGGGCGGCTCGCCTGGAGGCCGAGGGCGCGCACGTGGTGTATGGCGTGGTCGGCTTCAAGTGCCACGCCAAGATGCTGATGGTGGTTCGCCGCGAGCGAGTCGGCAGGCGCGGCGAGCAGCTGCGGCGCTACGTGCATCTGGGAACCGGCAACTACCACACCCGCACGGCTCGCATGTACACCGACTTCGGGCTGATGACCGCGGACGACGCGATCTGCGCCGACGTGAACCAGGTGTTCCTCGAGATCACCGGCTCGTCGCGCTTCGCGCCGCTGCGCCGGCTGTGGCAGTCGCCGTTCTCGCTGCTGGACAATCTGATCAAGGCCATACGCCACGAGGCGCGCCTGGCGCGCGCCGGACGACGCGCCCGCATCTGGGCACGCGTGAACGCGCTGGTCGAGCCCACCGTGATCCACGAGCTCTACAAGGCCTCGCGCGCCGGCGTGGAGATCCGCCTGCTGGTTCGCGGCCCCTGCATGCTGCGCCCCGGCGTTGCGGGGCTGTCGGAGAACATCCGGGTGCGTTCAGTGATCGGGCGATTCCTCGAACACTCGCGGGTGTTCATGTTCCACAACGACGGCGCCGACGACGTGTGGATCTCGTCGGCCGACTGGATGGAACGCAACCTGTTCCGTCGCGTCGAGATCGCCGCGCCGATCGTCGAGCCAGCCGCCAAGGCCAAGGTGATCCGCGAAGGCCTGCGCGTGCACTGGCAGACTCCCGGCAACGCGTGGGACATGGACAGCGCCGGCAACTGGCGGCGCGCCCGCGGCTGGGCCAGGAGCCCGGGAAGCCACCAGCTGCTGGTCGACTCGCGCAACCCGCCGCCGCAGACGCCGGACTGAGCAGCGCGCCTGCTTCGCAAGCAACTGGGCGTTGCGCGGGTTTTCGGGGCATTGCGCCGCATGCCCGCGTGCGCCATGGCCGCGGCCTAAGCTGGCACTCGCGGGTGACCTTCGCGCCTTTGGAGGCTCTGGTGCACCGGCACGACGGGAGCACCCGATGACCATGCAATACCTTCCCCCGGCGCCATACCCCGCACAGCGATGCGACCACACACGGCGTGGTGTCCTTGCCCTGGCGGGATCCCTCCTCGTGCCGGTCGCCGCATGCGCGAACACCGCGCCTGGCGAAGCTCCCACCGTTCTGGCACTCGGCCCGCCACAGCGATCCCGACTGCCCACCTTGCCGCCCGCTCAACGGGATCGCTTGCGCAACGCCGATGGCCTGGACACCATCGACGTCGCCTGGCCGGTGGGTCAGCTGGTGGAGCGCCCCCCTGAGAAAAACCCTGGTCCTTCCTCCGCTCGACGAGGACTCGCCGGGCTGGACAATCTGGGCAAGGTGCACTACGCGCAGGGCCGATACGGCTTCGACCTCGACGAGGTCCTCGGTGCCCGCGGCAGGCTCGTGTCCGTCGGTCCGAGCGCCAGGGAGATCGGTGATTGGGACATCGTCCGCGCGCCGATGCCCGGCACCGAAATCCTGCAAGCCGCCACCAGGGACCGCGTGTACGCGCTGGCCTCGCGCATTGGCAGGCTCGGCTGGAAGCGTTATATCCCCCTCGACCAGCCCCGGATCGCAGGGCGCGAGACTCTGAGGTACAAGTTAGAGGGACCGATGGACGCCTATGCCCTCGACCCCGCCGGGATTGCCGACGACGCCGAGTGGTACGAAGTGGCCGCCGCGATGCCGCGCTGGCATTGGGTAGCCGACGGAGTCCACCTGGAACTCAGCCTGCAGGACCTTGTCATCCTGGGCGGCTCCACGGCTCGGAGGGCGAAAGAGGTCAGCCCGAAGGACTTGTACTACGCGCGGGTACGCATCCGCGATGAAAACGCCTATTACGACATCGCCCGCTGGCCGCCGGAGGCAGCACGACAGGATCTCGAGCGCCTTCGCCGCCACAGCATCCCGGAGGCGCTGGAATCGCGCAAGCGCGCGGAACTCGACGCACGCCAGCGTGGATTTCACATCCTGACCAGCTACCAGACTCCCCTGCCTCCAGCCAGGCCGTAAGGCCGCCGAACAAGCGCAGGCCTTCTCGGCCACAACCACGAACCAGCGGTCGACCTCAAACGCACGCGCGCCACAAGCTCCTCAGATCTGATGCGCGACCACCGACTCGGATGAGGCATCGGGCTGCGGCAGCACCAAGCGCTGCGCGGGGAAGCGCGCGCTGAACGTGCTGCCCTCGCCCATCTGGCTGACGATGCGCAACTCGGCCTGGTGGCGCAGCAGCGCGTGCTTGACGATGGCCAGCCCCAGCCCGGTTCCGCCGGATTCGCGCGAACGCCCGCGGTCGACGCGGTAGAAGCGTTCGGTCAGGCGCGGGATGTGTTCGGCGGCGATGCCGATTCCGGTGTCGCTGACGCTGAACTCGCCGATGGCCTCGCCCAGCCCGCTCTCCAGCACGCGCCAGCGGATCTGGATCAGGCCGCCGGTCGGGGTGTAGCGCACGGCGTTGCTCACCAGGTTGCCGAAGGCGCTCGCCAGCTCGCTGCTGGCGCCGCGCAGCTTGCTGACGTCGGCGCTGGTCTCGATGCGATGCCGGCCGGCCGACAGCGCGCGCGCATCGGCCGCCAGACGGGCGACGACACCCGGCATGTCCAGCAGTTCCTCGGCCGGCTGGTGCGGGTCGCCCTCGAGGTGTGCCAGGGTCAGCAGGTCCTCGACCAGCTGGCGCATGCGATCGCTTTGCTGCTGCATCAGCGCCAGGATGCGCTCGCGCTCGTCGACCGAGAACTCCAGCGTGCGCAGGGATTCGACAAACCCGGCAATCACGGTCAGCGGGGTCTTGATCTCGTGCGACACGTTGGCCACGAAATCGCGCCGCATGGCCTCGGTGCGCTCGAGCTGCGTGACGTCGCGCGACAGCAGCAGCTTGTCCCCGTCGCCATAGGGAATGACCTGCACGCTGAGCAGCAAGGTCCCGTGGCTGCCGTTGCGGCGCATGAGCAGCGGCTCGGCGAACTGGCGCGCCGCCAGGTAGGCGACGAATTCCGGGTTGCGGATCAGGTGCACCGCATGCTGGCGCATGTCGCGCTGGGGATCCAGCCCGAAATGACCGGCGGCGGTGGCGTTGCACCAGTCGATCTGGCCATGCTCGTCGATCAGCATGACCCCGTTGGGCGAGGCCTGCAGCGCCTCGATGAAGCGGCTGAGCTTGTTCTCCTCGCGCTGCACCCGGTTCTGCCACAGCCGCAGCTGGCGCGCGCTGCGGTAGAACACCTCGCCCCACACCCCCGGCGACTGCGGCACCGTGTCGCGTTGCGGAAAGCGCAGCCATTCGAGCAGGCGAGCACGCGCCAGGGTGTCGAAGGCGATGACCGCGACGGCCAGTGCGCAGGCCAGCGCCAGCCCGGCGGTCGAGTCCAGCCAGTAGGCGGCCGCGGCGCCGGCCAGCGCGAGCACGGCGACGACGGCAAGCAGGCGGAGAAGCACGAAGCGCATGCGCGTTCAGGCAGGAAGGTAGTGCAGACAGGCCGCCGGGCGCGCCTGCCGGCACGGATCAGCCGGCCGTGGCTCCCTGGCGCTGGGTGAATCGATAGCCGGCACCTCGCACGGTCTCGACCATCTCCGCGCAGTTCGCCGGCGCCAGCGCCTCGCGCAGGCGCTTGATGTGCACGTCGACCGTACGCTCCTCGATGAACACGTGGTCTCCCCACACCTTGTCGAGCAGCGCGCCGCGGCTGTGCACGCGCTCGGGATGGGTCATCATGAAGTGCAGCAGCTTGAACTCGGTGGGCCCCAGGCGCAGTTCCTGCTCGACGCCACCGACGGCGGTGAAGGTCACGCGGCGCGTGCCGGGATCGACCGCCAGCCCGCCGGCACGCACCGGTTCGTCGGTGAGCTGCGGCGAGCGCCGCCGCAGCACGGCCCGGATGCGCGCCAACAGCTCCTTGGGGGAGAAGGGCTTGGTGATGTAGTCGTCGGCCCCGGCGTCGAGTCCGGCGATGGTGTCGCTTTCCTCGCTTCGCGCGGTCAGCAGGATCATCGGGATCGAACGCGTGCGCGTTCCCTGGCGCAGTTCGCGCAGCAGCGCCACTCCCGACATGCCCGGCAGCATCCAGTCGACCAGCATCACATCGGGCAGCACGTCACGGATCAGGCGCAGCGCCTCCTCGGCACTGCCGGCCACGATGGGGCAGTGACCGGCGTGGCGCAGGTTCACCGCGAGCAGCTCGGCGATCGCCGGCTCGTCTTCGACAATCAGGATGTTGCTGGCCATGGTCGATGGGTTCCGGCTGGCGTTCAGAGGGTCCCCGCCACCTCGTTGAAGGCTTCCTTGTTGTGCCGCACGTCGGTGCCGCGCACAACGTAGATCACGAACTCGGCGATGTTCTTGGCGTGGTCGCCGATGCGCTCGATGGCCTTGGCGATGAACACCATGTCCAGGCTGGCCGAGATGTTGCGCGGGTCCTCCATCACGTAGGTGATGAGCTTGCGCATGAACGAGTCGAATTCGGCGTCGATGGCGCTATCGGCGGTGACGATGTCGACCGCCGAGCGCTCGTCCAGGCGCGCGAAGGCGTCCAGCGCCTTGCGGATCTGCGCCACGGCGAGGTCGGACTCGCGGATGATCTCGTTGAAGGAAATGGTCAGGTTGGCGCCCGCCTCGATGAGGTCACGCGCCATGCGGGCGATGCGATCGGCCTCGTCGCCCACGCGCTCCAGGTTGGTGATGGTCTTCGAGATCGCCAGCATCAGGCGCAGGTCGCGCGCGGTGGGTTGGCGCTTGGCGATGATCTGGGCCACGTCAGCGTCGATGTCGACTTCCATCTGGTTGACGCGCTTTTCATTGAGCATCACGCCGCGCGCGGCTTCCGCGTCGAAATGGCGAAGCGCGTAGACCGCCTGCGCGATCTGCGACTCGACCAGGCCGCCCATTTCCAGCACGCGGGTGGTGATGGAACTGATCTCGGCGTCGAACTGGGTGGAAAGGTGCTTGTCCATGGTGGTCGCTCCTGCGACGGGGTCAGCCGAAACGGCCGGTGATGTAGTCCTCGGTCTGCTGCTTCGCAGGCTTGAGGAAAATCTGGTTGGTGTCGCCGAACTCGATCATCTCGCCCAGGTACATATAGGCGGTGTAGTCGGAAACGCGAGCCGCCTGTTGCATGTTGTGGGTCACGATCGCCACCGTGTAGTCGCTCTTGAGCTCGGTCACCAGCTCCTCGATCTTCGCGGTGGAGATCGGGTCCAGCGCCGAGGTCGGCTCGTCGAGCAGCAGCACCTCGGGCCTGATGGCGATGGCTCGCGCGATGCAAAGGCGCTGCTGCTGGCCGCCGGAAAGGCTCAGCCCGCTCTGGTGCAGCTTGTCCTTGACCTCGTCCCACAGAGCCGTCTTGGTCAGCGCCCAGTGCACGCGCTCCTCCATGTCGGCGCGCGGCAGCTTCTCGTACAGCCGGATGCCGAACGCGATGTTGTCGAAGATCGACATCGGGAACGGGGTGGGCTTCTGGAACACCATGCCGACGCGAGCGCGCAGCAGCGAGACATCCTCGTCACGCCCCAGGATGTTGCGCCCGTCGAGCAGCACCTCGCCTTCCGCGCGCTGTTCGGGATACAACTCGAACATGCGATTGAAAACTCGCAACAGCGTCGACTTGCCGCAACCCGACGGGCCGATGAACGCCGTCACCTGGTTCTCGGCAATGTCCAGGCTGACGTTCTTGATGGCGTGGAACTTGCCGTAGTAGAAGTTGACATTGCGCACCGACAGGCGCGCGCGTGGCGCCGCCTGCGGCTCGGTTGCCGATTGGTTCATCGTCGTGGGGTCCGGTGTTTCGGAAGGACTGGGGCTGGCGGTCCGGGGATTCACAGGCGCTTGCGCAGGAACATGCGCGTCGTGATGTTGATCGCAAGTACGACGGCGATCACCAGGAACGCCGCGGCGTACGCCAGCGCATGCGCCGACGCGAAGGGCTGGTTGATGAAGCTCCAGATCACGTAGGTCAGGTATCCCACCGGCTCGTGCGTGAGCTTGCCGTTCCACATGTAGTTGGACCAGCCCGCGGTGTAGATCAGCGGTGCCGTCTCGCCCACCGAGATGGCCAGCGACAACAGTACCCCGGTGATGACACCGGAGCGCGCAGCCGGCAGCAGGATCTTGAACACCACCTGGTGCTCCTTGCAGCCCAGCGCGAAGCCCGCCTCGCGCAGGCTCGGCGGGTTCTGGCGCATCGCCAGCTCGGTGAAGCGGGCGATGTACGGCACGATCAGGATGGCCAGCGTGATCGCGCCGGCCAGCGCCGAGAACTGCCAGCCCAGGCCCTCGACCAGCGTGACGTAGCTGAAATAGCCCAGCACGATCGACGGCACGCCGGTCAGCACGTCGGCCAGGAAGCGCACCGAGCTTCCCCAGGGGCCGCTGCCGTACTCGGCCAGGTACACCCCGGTCAGCACGCCGACCGGAGCGGCGAACACGATGGCGCCGGCGCTGAGCACCACGGTGCCCTCGATGGCGTTGAGCAGGCCGCCGCTGATTCCGTTGGTGACCTGCGTGAACACCTGAAGGTTCAGCGCGCTGGCGCCGCGCGACAGCACGGTCCACAGGATGTCGACCAGCGGAACGACCACCAGCACGAAGGACAGGCTGCACAGCACGGCGAACACGACGGCGCTGGCGCGCCGGCGCCCGGACACGCGCCGGACGGATTCAGGCGCCGAGCGCAACGCGCCGGGTGAGGAAGCGAGCGATGACATTGACGATGACCGCGATGACGAGAAGGACGAGGGCGATTTCAGCGAGCGAACGAACCGCCATGCCGCTGGTGTCCTGCAGCGCGCTGTCGAGCTGGGAGGCGATGAACGCCGCCATGCTGGTGATCGGGCTGTACAGGTTCCTCGGCAGATAGTTCAGCGCTCCTCCACTGACCATCAGCACCGCCATGGTCTCGCCCAGTGCGCGCCCGAGGGCGAGGATCACAGCCCCGATCAACGGCGTGCGCACCGCCGGCAGCAAGGCCCGGCGCAGCACCTCGGCCCGCGTGGCACCCAGCGCGAAGCACGACTCGCGCAGTTCACGGGGAACCCGGCGCAGCGCCTCGACCAGCGTGCTGGAGATCACCGGCAGCACCATCAGCGCCAGCACCAGGCTGGCGGTGAGCAGGCCGTAGCCGCTGTTGGCGGGGGTGGAGAAAAAGGACAGGAACGGCAACGCCGACGCGATGGCCGGGGCCAGGAACTTCAGGGTCAGCGGCGCCAGCACCTCGAGCCCCCACAGCCCGTAGACCACGCTGGGCACCATGGCCAGCAGTTCGGCGACCTGCGCGAAGGCCGAGCTCAGGCGGTGCGGCGCGTATTCCACAAGGTACAGCGCCACGCCGATGCCCACGGGCACCGCGATCAGCAGCGCAAAGGCCGAACTCGCCAGGGTCCCGACGATGAACACCCAGATGCCGTAATGCGCGCCCGGAGGCACCTGCACGCCGCGGACGTCGACCGGATTCGCGTACAGGTTGCCCAGGCTCCAGGTGTTCGAAAACAGGAAGCCCAGCCCATTGAATCGGATCGCGGGCCAGGAGTAGAGGGTCAGGAACACGAACACGGCGAGCAACGCCAGCGGAATCAGTGCCGAAGTCACCTGCAATCCGTGTCGAAACCATCTCATGCCTGATCACCTGCCGTGTCGTATGCGCCCCTGCGGGGCAGTCGCTGCGCGACAGGCGCAGCGTGGAATCGGGGCAGCCCGGGAATCAGCTGCCAACAGGCCCGGAATCCTCGCGGATGCCGGGCCCGGGACTTCACGCGCCCACCGGGCGCGTCAGAACTGCCGCCTGGATCGCTTACTGGATCTTCGCGATCTGGGCCTTGCTCAGCTCCTGCACGCGCTTGGGCAGCGCGATGAAGCGCACCGCGTCCAGGTACTTGGCGTCGTTGCCCTGCTCGACGGCCCAGCCCAGG
>JAKCDM010000063.1 GCA_021841865.1 Pseudomonadota bacterium | reverse complement strand
GGGTCACGCTGTTCGAGGCCGGGCAGCACTTCGGCGGGCACGCGCACACCGTCGACGTCGAGCTCGAAGGGCAGCGCGTGCCGGTGGACACCGGCTTCCTGGTGCTCAATCCGCGCACCTACCCCGGCCTGCTGGGGCTGTTCGCCGAGCTGGGAATCGAGCTCGCGCCGGCCGAGATGAGCTTTTCCGTGCAGGGCCGCCTGCCCGGGGGGCGCCGCCTGGAGTGGGCCGGAAGCAACCTGGACAGCGTGTTCGCGCAGCGTGCCAACACCCTGCGCCCGGGCTTCTGGCGCATGTTGCGCGACATCCTGCGCTTCAACCGCGAGGCCACGGCGCTGGCGCTGGCGCCGCTGGACCAGGCGGCTTCGCAACCCAGCGTCGGGGATTTCCTGCGCGACGGCGGCTACAGCGAGGAATTCCGCGAAGGCTATTTCCTGCCGATGGCCGCCTGCATCTGGTCCTGCCCGACCGCACTGATGCTCGAGTTCCCGATGCGCAGCATGGCGCGCTTTTGCCACAACCACGCGCTGCTGCAATGGAGCTCGCGGCCGCAGTGGCTGACGGTGCGCGGTGGCTCGCGGCGCTACGTGCGGCGCGTGCTCGACGGCGTCGCCGACAAGCGACTGCGCACCCCGGTGCGCAGCGTGCGGCGGGGGGCGGACGGGGTCGAGCTGGTGCTCGACGGCTCCACCGAGCGCTTCGACCACGCCGTGCTGGCCTGCCACAGCGACCAGGCGCTGGCCCTGCTCGAGCAGCCCTCGCGCATCGAGCGCGACGTGCTGTCGGCGATCGGCTACCAGCGCAACCGCGCCGTGCTGCATGTGGACGAGGCCATGCTGCCTCGCGCGCGGCGCGCCTGGGCGGCGTGGAACTACGAAAGCGCGCCCGGCGCGCAGGGTGATCGCGAAGTCTGCGTGCATTACCTGATCAACCGCCTGCAGCCGCTGCCGCTGCGAGGTTCGGTGATTGTCTCCCTCAACCCGCTGCGCGAGCCGGCGGCGCATTCCGTGCTGCGCGAAATCGACTATGCGCACCCGGTGTTCGACGCGGCGGCGATCGCGGCTCAGGCGCGCGTTCCGCAACTGCAGGGACATGGCAACACCTGGTACTGCGGCGCCTGGTGCGGCTATGGCTTCCACGAGGACGGCCTGCGCGCCGGCTACGCCGCCGCCGACGCGCTGCTGCAGCGCCTGGCGCAGCGGCAGCCGTGGCCGAGGGCGGCCTGAGCGGGGTCGGCATGCAAGCCCTCGACAAGCCGGCGGCCGCTGCGCATGGCGCAGTCGGCTTCGGCGACAGCGCCAGCGCGCGGGCGCTGCTCGGCCGCGGCCAGGTGCGGCACCAGCGCCTGCGTCCGGCGCTCAACGCCTTCGCCTACCCGGTGTTCTTCGTGCTGTTGCCGATGCGCGCGCTGCGCAGCCGTCCCGGACTGCTGTGCCTGGCTCGCAATCGCCGCGGCCTGCTGAGTTTCCACGACCGCGACCACGGCGCGGGCGGCGGCGACGCTCTGGCCTGGGTCGAGCAGCTGCTCTCCGCCCATGGCATCGACGATGTCGATGGCGAGATCTGGCTGCAGACCTTCCCGCGCGTGCTGGGCTACGTGTTCAAGCCGGTGAGCTTCTGGTTCGGACACCGCAGCGACGGGTCGCTGCGCGTGGTTCTCGCCGAGGTCAACAACACCTTCGGCGAGCGCCATGTCTACCTGCTCGAGCCGGCCAAGGGTGCCCGCGAGCTGCGCTGGGGCGAGGCCCTCGCGGCCTCCAAGGTGTTCCACGTCTCGCCGTTCTGCCAGGTGCGCGGCAGCTACCGGTTTCGCTTCGCGCGCGTCGAGCGCGACGCGGGAGACGGGCAGGGCGGCCCGCGCGGCGAGCGCACGCAGCGCATGGTCGCCCGCGTCGAGCATCACGACGACGAGGGCCCGCTGCTGCTGACCAGCGTCAGCGCCGAGCTGGACGAGCTCACCGCGGCGAGCTCACGGCGGGCCTTGCTGGCGCAGCCCCTGCTGACCCTCGGGGTCATGTGGCGCATCCACTGGCAGGCGCTGCGCCTGTGGCGCAAGCGCGTGCCCTGGGTCGCCAAGCCGAATCCGCCGGCGCAGCCCGTCACGCGAGCCCGCGTCCCCGTTCCCTCCGACGCCCCCACACCATGACGTCCAGCAAGTCCCAAGCCTACGAGCTGCTTCCCGACACCGAGTTCGATACCCTGGGCCCCGACTCGGAGTTCGACCCCGCGCCGCAGTTCCACGCCGCAGGCGCCGCGCCGGGGTTCGCGACCGCGCACGCCACGCGCGAGCTCGCCCAATGCGTGCTGCGGGTGGAGGACTATTTCAACGGCCGGCTCTGGGCCGACGGCGTGCTGTTCGACCGGCGCGGGCGCGTGCGCCGGCGCTTCCACGTCGACATGCGCGGCCAGTGGACGGGCGACCACGGGCTGCTGCACGAATCCTTCCTGTTCGACGATGGCGAGCGCCAGCAGCGCACGTGGAACCTGCTCCGCCTGCCTGAGCAGGATGGGGTGCGGCGCTACGAGGCGAGCGCCGGCGACGTCGTGGGCACCGCGCGCGGGCGCGCCAGCGGCCACGAACTGCGCTGGAACTACGTGCTGGCGATCCCGCTCGGCCGGCGCGTGGTGCATGTGCGCATGGACGACCGCATGTACCTGCTGGGCGAGAAGCTGCTGATCAATCGCACCGAGATGCGCAAGTTCGGTCTGCGCGTGGGCAGCCTGTTCATCACCTTCGGCAAGGCGTGAGACGATCGTGATCCCAACTCGAAACCCTCCGCTGAAGGCCTGGCGCGGCATGCGGGTCTGGATCGTCGGCGCCTCCAGCGGAATCGGCTCGGCGCTCGCCGATGCGCTGCGTGAGCAAGGGGCGCTGGTGGCGGTATCGGCGCGCGGCGCCGATACGCTGCGCGGCGACCTCGTGCTGCCGTTGGACGTTCGCGACGGCGCTGCGCTGAAGCACGCCGCGCAACAGGTGGCGGCCGCTTTCGGCGGGCTCGACCTGCTGGTCTACTGCGCCGGAACCTACCGGCCGCAGCGAGCGACGGCCTTCGACCTCGAACAGGCGCTGAACCACGACGAGATCAACTACCGTGGCGCGCTGCGCACGCTCGACGCCGTGCTGCCGCTGCTGCTGCGACAGCGCAGCGGGCACCTGGTGCTGGTATCGAGCGTGGCCGGCTGGCGCGGACTGCCGCAGGCCCTGGCCTACGGGCCGACCAAGGCGGCGCTGATCAGCCTGGCCGAGACCCTGTACGTCGACCTGCGACCGCAGGGCATCGGCGTCAGCGTGGTCAATCCGGGTTTCGTGCAGACGCCGCTGACGGCGCAGAACCGCTTTCGCATGCCGGCGTTGATGCAGCCCGCGCAGGCCGCGCAATGCATCCTGCGCGGACTTCGCAGGCGGGACTTCGACATCCACTTCCCGCGGCGCTTCACGCTGTGGCTGCGCCTGCTGCGCGTTCTGCCCTACCGCTTGTACTTCGCGGTGGTCGGGCGCATCCCCGAGGTCTGACCCAGGCCCCGGGGGAAGGGCCTCAGTCGCTCAACGCGGCCTGCAGCGCCTGGCGCGTGGCCTTGAGTTCGTCGGGCACGCGAGGGTCGAGGCGGGCGAAGAGCTCGTCGTGCAGCGCCAGCTCGGCCTGCCAGTCGGCGGGGCTGGCGTCGATCACCGAGGCGAAGCTGTCCTCGCCGAACTGCAGCCCCGTCCAGTCGAGATCCTGGAAGCGCGGGCTGATGCCGAAGAAGTGCCCCTCGCCCTGGGCAGATCCCTCCACGCGCTCGATCATCCACTTGAGCACGCGGGCGTTCTCGCCGTAGCCCGGCCACACGAAGCGTCCGTCGGGGCCCTTGCGGAACCAGTTGACGCAGAAGATGTGTGGAAGCCGCGAGCCTGCCGCGCGCAGCTTGCGTTCCATCTCCACCCAGTGGCGGAAATAGTCGCCCATGTTGTAGCCGCAGAAGGGCAGCATGGCGAAGGGGTCGCGGCGCACCACGCCCTGCTGGCCGACCGCCGCCGCGGTGGTTTCCGAGCCCATCGTGGCGGCCATGTAAACGCCCTCGAGCCAGTTGCGCGCCTCGGTCACCAGCGGCACCGTGGTCGAACGGCGTCCGCCGAACACGAAGGCGTCGATGGGCACGCCCGCCGGGTCGTCCCAAGCCGGGTCGAGCGCCGGGTTGTTGGTCGCCGCGACCGTGAAGCGCGCATTCGGATGCGCCGCCTTGGCGCCGCTGGCCGCTGCGATCGCCGGAGTCCAGTCCTGGCCCTTCCAGTCGATGGCATGCGCCGGCGCCGGACCCATTCCCTCCCACCACACGTCGCCGTCGTCGGTGAGCGCGACGTTGGTGAAGATCACGTCGCGCGCCAGGCTGTGCATGCAGTTCGGGTTGGTCTCGAAATTCGTTCCCGGCGCGACGCCGAAATACCCCGCCTCGGGATTGATCGCGTACATGCGTCCGTCGGCCCCCGGCTTGATCCACGCGATGTCGTCGCCGATCGTGCTGACCTTCCAGCCGGGCATCGACGCCGGCGGGATCAGCATCGCGAAGTTGGTCTTGCCGCAGGCGCTCGGGAAGGCCGCCGCGACGTGGTACTTGCGCCCCGCGGGCGTGGTCACGCCGAGGATCAGCATGTGCTCGGCGAGCCAGCCCTGGTCGCGTCCCATGCGCGACGCGATGCGCAGCGCGAAGCACTTCTTGCCCAGCAGGGCATTGCCGCCGTATCCCGAGCCGTAGGACCAGATCTCGGAGGTCTCCGGGTAGTGCACGATGTACTTGTGCTCGGCGTTGCAGGGCCAGCGTACGTCGGCCTGGCCCGGCTCCAGCGGCGCGCCCACGCTGTGCACGCAGGGCACGAAATCGCCGTCGGCGCCGAGCAGCTCGAGCACCGCACGACCCATGCGGGTCATCAGGCGCATGTTCACCGCCACATAAGGCGAATCCGAAAGTTCCACGCCGATGTGCGAGATCGGCGAGCCCAGCGGGCCCATGCTGAACGGGACCACGTACAGCGTGCGTCCGCGCATCGCGCCGCGGAACAGCGCCTTGTCCCCGGTCTGCAGCAGCTCGCGCATTTCGCGCGGGTCGACCCAGTTGTTGGTCGGACCTGCGTCCTCGCGCCGCACGCTGCAGATGAAGGTGCGATCCTCGACCCGCGCCACGTCCGACGGGTCCGAGCACGCCAGGTAGCTGTTCGGGCGCAGCTCGGGGTTCAGGCGCCGGAACGTGCCGGCATCGACCAGCTGCTGGCACAGGCGGTCGTATTCCTCCTGGCTGCCGTCGCACCAATGCACGTTCGCTGCCTGTGTCAGGCGGGCGATGCGGGCGACCCAGTCGATCAGTTTGGCATTGCGCACGTAGGCGGGCACCTGACCCGCCCCCGCGGCCTGGGGAATGGCGTTCATGGGACTGCTGGCTCCGTGTTCGTCCCGCACCCCGGGCGCGGCGCGTGCACCGCAGCATCGGGGACGGTCGTTGTTTTGGTCTTGGGCGGCGCCGGATGCGCCGCGAGGGCCAGTGTAATCATCCGGGCGGACCGCTGCCCGGCCCGGCGTGTATCGAGGCGATACGAGCGGCGCCGGTCAGGGCTGGTAGAAAGCCCAGAAGAATTCCCGCTGCGACTTCGTGGACTTGACCTGCCTCATCGCATAGCGCGCGTGCAGCAGCAGCCCGTCGGCGTCGGTCTCATCGTCGGGAAACAGGGTCACTCCCATGCTGATCGGGCATTGCCAGAACAGCGCATCCGACAGCGCGTAGGGCACGTCGAAGTCGAGTTGCAGGCGCTCGAGCAGCGGCGCGATGTTGTCCATTCCGTGCAGCCCTTCGAGCACGAGCACGAATTCGTCCTGTTCGGTTCGCACGACCAGGTCGGTCTTGCGCAGCGCGCGCAGCAGGCGCTGCGCGAACTGGCGCAGCACGGCATCGCCGGCGGCCCTGCCGTGCTGCTCGTCGACTTCGCGAAAGCCGTCGAAATCGAGCACCGCGACAGCCAGCTTGAGCTGGCTGCGTCGCGCGCGCTCCAGCGCCTGCGGCAGCATCTCGCGCAGCGCCGTGGCGTTGAGCAACTCGGTCAGCGGGTCGCGCAGCGGGCTTTGCTCCAGCGTGCGGCGCACGCGCTCGCCGGCCACGCGATAGCCTTCGAGCTGCCAGGCTTCGTCGCGCCGGAGGCGCTTGTACAGCGCGCCCATCAGCGGACGCCGCTGCTGCAGCGACAGCGCGCTGGCATAGAGCTCGAACTGCGCCGCGAATCCCGACGACATGGTCATGATCCACAACGGCGCGAGACCCCAGCGGTGGAAGATCTGCCCGACCTCGAGCATGCGCTGCTGCAGTTGTGGCGTGTAGTGGTCCGCGAGCAGCTCGCGGTAATGGGAGTCGTGCAGGTCCAGCAGCTGCTGCGCTGCGTCGTCGCCCAGCGGGGCCAGCAACTCGCCGCGGGCGCGCAGCGCGTTCGCCTGCTCGGCGAAGTTCGCCCGGGCCTGCCCGGCGCGCGCGAGCAACGCCGGTGCGTGCTGGCGCAGGGCTTGGGTTTCCTCGTCGCTGAGCTGCAGAAAGTCGAGCAGGGTTTCCATGGCGGCTCCCGGGGGACGGGCAGTCTCTCGCGGCGCCTGTGACCCGCGGACTGCACGCCCATTCAGGCAGCTTCATTGTGCTGCCCATCGCCCCCCGGTCGAGGGCCGGTGGCATCACAAAAACCGCATTGGTGTGAACGATTTCACACTTCGGCTTGCGGGCTGCCTGCGCGAGGCCCGGGTTCGCGCTGTCGCGACCCCCGCTCACGCCTTCTCAGGCCAGCTGTTCACGCATGTCGCGGCACAGCGTGTCGAACGCGCTGGCCGCCAGCGGCAGCACGTTGGCCATGGCCAGGAAGCTGTGCAGCACGCCGGGGCAGCGCAGCATCCGGCAGTCCACTCCGGCCTGCTGCAGGCGCATGCCGTAGCGCTCGCCCTCGTCGCGCAGCGGATCGAGCTCGGCGGTGTACAGCAGGGTCGCCGGCAGGCCCGACAGGTCGGGGGCGCGTAGCGGTGAAGCATCCGGGTCGGCGCGCCGCGCGGGGTCCGGGCAGTAATGGTCCCAGAACCAATGCATGTCGTCCGCGCTGAGCAGGTGGCCTTCGGCGTATTGCCGGTAGCTGGGGGTGTCGAAGCCGGCGTCGGTCACCGGGTAGACCAGCACCTGCAGGTCCGGCGAACGCGCCGACGCATCGCGTGCCAGCCGGCGCGTGGCCACCGTGGCCAGCGTGGCTCCGGCGCTGTCTCCCATGGCCACCAGCCGGCGCAACGGACGCCCCAGCAGCGAAGTCGCCGATTCGGCGGCGAAACGCAGCGCCGCGTCGGCGTCGAGCACCGGTGTCGGGAAGGGGTGCTCGGGCGCCAGCCGGTAGTCCACCGACAGCACCGCCGCGCCGGTGCGCCGCGCCAGCAGCGCGGTGCAGGGTTCGAAGGCCGCGACCGAGCCGAGGACCCAGCCGCCGCCGTGGAAATACACCACCAGGCTGTCCGCTTCGGGCTGGTCGACATACAGCCGGGCGTGCAGCTGCGTGCCGTCGCAGGCGGGAATGCGCACGTCGCGCATCACCGCCAGTTTCGGCGCCGGGCCGAACAGCAGCTCGTACCAGCTCGGGAACCTGCGCGCCTGCTCCACGCTCAGGCCGGACAGCGGCTGGCGTCCGCGGGTGCGTGTCCTGCGCAGCAGATCGAGGGTGGGTTGGTCCATGGAGGGGTCTCCGTGCGCGTCCGGGTCGACTTCGTTGCGACGATAGTCTTGCACAGTCGCGCGTTGACCGGCGGGATCGGCCAACGTCGCGTCAGGCGCGGCGAGCGCCTCGTCGCGGCTGCCAGCCCTGGTCGAGCACGCGGCGCCAGATCGCCTGGCGCTGCGAGTCGCTCATGAACAGCCACTCGGAGATTTCCGTCAGCGTGCGCCCGCAGCCGCGGCAGACGTCGTCGAAGCAGGCGGAACAGATTCCCACGCAGGGGCTCTGGGGCAGGTCGGCCGGCAGCGGCCGGGGGTCGGGGGCGGACATGGGCTTGGGGTTCCAGGAACGATCTCAGATGCCGACCTCGGCGCCACAGCCGTCGGCCTCGAGCAGGCGCACCGAACAAAGCGATGGCAGTCGACTGCGACAGGCGTCGAAGATCCACGCGGCGACAGTGCAGGTATCGCTGTCGGCGAGGTCCTCGATCTCGTGCAGCGGCTGGTGGTCGATGCGCTCGAACAACGGGCGGAACAGGGTCTTTACGTCGCCGAAGTCGACGACCCAGCCGAGCACCCGGTCGAGCGGCGCGCTCAGGCTCAGCCGCAGGCGGAAGGTCTGGCCGTGCAACCGCGCCTGCGGACTGCCGGGGCCGGCGCGGCGCACGCGCACCGCGCTGTCGAGCCCGAACTCCTTCCAGATCATGAAGGAGTCGCCGTCGAAGCGGGCCCCGGAAGAGCCGGTCTCGAACACCGAGACTTCCCGCAGCGTCGGCAGCGCGGGATGCAATTCGTTCCAGATCCACGCCGCGAGCATCTCGCTGGTCGGGTTGGCCAGGCCTTCGATGTCGTTGAGCAGCGTGTGGTCGAGGCGCCCGGCCAGGGCTTCCCAGCGCGCGTCGAGCGTGGCGTGGGCGACGTCGTCGGCAAGCAGCTCGACTTCGAATCCGTGACCATGCATGCGGCCGCACTTGTGACCCGGCGGCACGTTGGGCAGGAAATGCGCGGCCAGGAAGCGATAGCGCCTGAGGCTGGCGAAGCCGTCGCGCGGATCGCCCGCCACGCCCTGCGTCGGCGTGCTGTGCAGGTACAGCGTGGCGCCGGTCGCCGCCGTGCCCAGGCGCTGGTGCAGCCAGGCCGCCAGGCGCGCGTCGTCCGGCTGCTCGAGCAGCTGGTTCAGGTCGCTGTACTGCAGCGGCCGCAGCGCCTGTTCGAGCTGCTCGCGCAGCGCCTGCACCTCGTTCGCCGGCGTCGCGTGCAGCGCGTGCTGGCGCGCGCGCAGGCGCACGTCGAAGCCGTGGCCGTGCAGGCCATGCTCCTGCGCCTGCGGCGGCAGGTGGGGCAGGCGGCGGGCCGCCTCGAAGCGGCCGCGTGCGATCAGGTGCCGGGAAAGGGTCATGCGGGTCGGGGCAGCATCGGGAAATCGGCGCCGACAACGCGGTCGGAGCCAGCCGGCAAGTGTAGTGGTCGGGCGTCGAGCCGTCCCGCACGCAGCTTAGAATCTCCCGCCCATGCGCCGTCTCCGACCCGAATCCCCGGCTCTCGTGGCGCTGCTGGGCGCGATGGGCGCGATGGTCGCGTTGTCGATCGACATGGCGCTGCCGGCGCTGCCCGACATCGCAGGCGCGCTGCACGTGCCGCAGCGCGATGCCACGCTCACGCTGAGCGTGTTCCTGGCCGGCTTCGCACTCGCCCAGCTGGTGTTCGGCCCGCTGTCCGACCGCGTCGGTCGACGCCCGGTGATGCTCGCGGGCTGCATGCTGTTCTGCGTCGCCAGCGTCGGTTGCGCCGTGGCGCCGGGCATCGACAGCCTGCTGCTGGCGCGCCTGCTCGCAGGCTGCGGCGCCGGCGCCGGCATGGTCGTCGTGCTGGCCATCGTGCGCGACCTGTTCGAGGGCGCGGGCGCGCGCAGCCGGCTGTCGGTGCTCAACCTGATTCGTGCCATCGCGCCGATCGTCGCGCCGTCGATCGGCGCCTGGGTGCTGCGCATGGGCTCGTGGCGCGGTATCTACGCCTTGCTCGCCGCGTTCGGCGGCCTCGTCACGCTGGCGGCGTGGGCCGGCCTGGGCGAAAGCCTGCGACGGGCCGACCCGCAGGCCCTGCGATGGCGCAGGCTGGCCGGCAATTACCGACAGGTGCTGGGCCATCGCGAGGCCTTCGGGCACGCGATGGTCAACGCGCTGTGCTTCGGCTGCCTGTTCTCGTACGTCGCCGGCTCGCCGTTGCTGCTGATCCGCCTGCTGGGACTGTCGTCGGTGCAATACGGCCTGGTGTTCGCGACCACGGCGCTGGGAATCGTCGCCGGCGCAACGTGCAGCGCGCGCCTGGGGCGGCGGCACGTGGCCGGCCACGTGCCGCTGGGCTGGGGCCTGGCTTGCGCGCTGGCGGCTGCGTGCGCGCTGCTGGCGCTGGGCCGGGATTCCCATGCCACGTTGGCGGCGTACCTGCCGCTGCTGGTGCTCGTGACCTTCTCCTACGGGCTGGCAGCGCCCAACGCGGTGCACGGCGCGCTGCATCCCATGCCGCATATCGCCGGCGTCGCGGGGGCCTCGCTGGGATTCGCGCAAATGGCCACCGGGGCGTTGGCGTCGGCGCTCGTGGCCTGGCTCGACGACGGGCTCGGCGCGTGGTCGATGAGCCTGGTGATGGCGTCGTGCGCGGCGCTGGCGTTGCTCGTGTTCGCGCTCGTGGCGCGCCCGGCGCAGCGCCGCAGCGACGCGCGCGCGGCGCGGGATTGAGGCGTCGCGTCGAGCCACCCCGGGCGCGCGCGCCCTGCTACGCTTGTCGGGCACCGGTCGTCGCGCAAGGGGTCGCGACGCACTTTCCTTTCCCGCAAGCCATGAAATTTTCCGCTCGAGCCCAGGCCATCGCGCCGTTCCTGGCGATGGAGTTCGGCAAGCGCGCCGCGGCGCTGGAGGCCGCGGGCCACAGCGTCATCCAGCTCAACATCGGCGAGCCCGATTTCGGCGCACCGCCTGCCGTGCTGCGCGCCGCCCAGAAGGTCGCCGGCGACACGCGCCTGACCTACACGGCGGCGCTGGGCCTGCCGGCGCTGCGCGAGGCCATCGCCGGTTTCTATGCGAGCGCGCACGGCGTTCATGTCGACCCCGCCCGCGTGGTCGTCACCGCCGGCGCCTCGGCCGCGTTGCTGCTGGTCACCGCGGCGCTGGTCGACCCCGGTGACCAGGTGCTCGTGGGCGACCCGTCGTACCCCTGCAATCGACAGTTCCTCGCCGGTTTCGGTGCCGACGTGCGCCTGGTGCCCACTGATGCGTCGACCCGCTTCCAGCTGGACTCGCGCCTGCTGCGCGAGCACTGGAGCGAGCGCACGCGTGGAGTGATGATCGCGACCCCGTCGAACCCCACCGGAACGTCGGCGCCGCCGGCCGAGCTGCAGGCGATGTGCGCGTTCGCGCGCGCTCGAGATGCCTGGCGCGTGGTCGACGAGATCTACCTCGACCTGGCCGACGCCGATGCCCAGGGTCGCGCCGCGCGGAGCGTGCTGGCCTTCGACGACGAGGCCGTGGTGGTCAACAGTTTCTCGAAGTACTTCGGCATGACCGGCTGGCGCCTGGGCTGGTGCGTGGTCCCGCCGCAGATGGTGCCGGTGGTCGAGCGCCTGGCGCAGAACTATTTCATCTGCGCGTCGACCCTGGCCCAGCACGCCGCTCTGGCCTGCTTCACGCCCGAGTCCATCGAGGTGTGCGAGCAGCGCCGCGCCGAATTCGCGGAGCGACGACGCCTGGTGCTGCGCGGACTGCGCGAGGCCGGGCTGGACGTTCCGGTGGAGCCCGACGGCGCCTTCTACGTGTACATCGACGTGTCGTCCACCGGGCTCGACGCGATGGGCTTTTGCGAGCGGGCGCTGGCCGAGGCCCATGTGGCGCTGACGCCGGGAAACGATTTCGGCCTGCACGGGGCGGCACGCCATGTGCGGCTTTCCTACGCGGCGTCGCGCGAGCAGCTGCACGAAGGCCTGCGGCGCCTCGCCAGCTTCGTGCGGGCGCTTCGGCGCGAGGGCCGGGCGGCATGAGCGGGGCGCGGCGATGAGCCTGGAATCCGTGCGGGAGTTCCTGCGCCGCCATGCGCCGGAGATCGAACTCGTGGAGAAGCCCGGCAGCACAGCGACGGTGGCCGAGGCCGCCGCCGCGCATGGCGTCGAGCCGGCGCAGATCGCCAAGACGCTGTCGCTGTGGCTGGACGACGCGGTCGTGCTGCTGGTGCTCGGCGGCGACGCGCGCATCGACAACCGCAAGTACAAGCAGCAGTTCGGAGCCAAGGCGAAGATGCTCGACGCCGACGAGGTGCTGCACTGGACCGGACATCCGGTGGGCGGGGTATGCCCGTTCGGGCTGGCGCACGAACTGCCGGTGTACGCCGACGTCTCGCTGCGGCGTTTCGACACCGTGCTTCCGGCGGCCGGCTCCACGCGCTCGGCCGTTCGCATCGCTCCCGAGCGCCTGGCCGGACTGGTGCGCGCGCAGTGGGTGGACGTGGCGCAGCTGCCGCAGTCAGGGGCCTGACGCGCCCAGCGGGGAGGTCGGTAACAACTCGTGACGTGTGCAGGATCGGCTTGCTGCCGCTATGGTTTGCTCTGCAACCGTTCCGGAGAACCGCAGCATGAGTGATTCGTCGACTTACACCCCGCCGCGCGTGTGGACCTTCAAGCAAGGCAACGGCGGACGCTTCGCCAGCATCAACCGGCCGGTGGCCGGAGCCACGCACGACAAGACCCTGCCCGTCGGCCGCCATCCCTTCCAGCTGTATTCGCTGGGCACGCCCAACGGCGTGAAGGTCACGGTGATGCTCGAGGAACTGCTCGCCGCCGGACATGCCGGCGCCGACTACGACGCGTGGCTGATCCGCATCGACGAAGGCGACCAGTTCGGCAGCGGCTTCGTCGAGGTCAATCCGAATTCCAAGATTCCGGCGCTGGTCGACCGCAGCGGCGCGGAGCCGATCCGCGTGTTCGAGTCGGGGGCCATCCTGGTCCACCTGGCGGAGAAGTTCGGCGCCTTCCTGCCCACCGAGCCCGCAGCGCGCGCCGAGTGCCTGTCCTGGCTGTTCTGGCAGATGGGCAGCGCGCCTTTCCTCGGTGGCGGCTTCGGGCATTTCTACGCCTACGCTCCGGTGAAGATCGAATACGCCATCGATCGCTATGCGATGGAGGTCAAGCGCCAGCTCGACGTGCTCGACCGCCGCCTTGCCGAAGCTGTCTTCGTCGCCGGCGACACCTACACCATCGCCGACATGGCCATCTGGCCCTGGTACGGGCAGCTCGTGCTGGGCAGCCTGTACGGCGCGGCCGAGTTCCTGCAGGTGCAGCAATACCACCACGTGCTGCGCTGGGCTCGCGAGCTCGAGGCGCGCGAGCCGGTGCGGCGCGGGCGGCGCGTCAACCGCACCTTCGGCGATCCGGCGCTGCAGCTGCCCGAGCGGCACGACGCGTCGGACTTCGACAGGCCGGCCCCGGCGCAGTCCTGAGCAAGCGCCCCTTTCGCGGAGCCCGACATGCTCACCCTGTACGACTGCGCCACCGCGCCCAGCCCTCGACGCGCGCGCATCCTGCTGGCCGAGAAGGGCCTGTCCCACGAGACGGTGGCGGTGGACCTGCGCGCGGGCGAGCAGTTCGGCGAGGCCTATCGCGCCATCAACCCGCTGTGCACGGTGCCCGCGCTGCGTACCGACGACGGCCTGGTGCTGACCGACAACGCTGCGATCGCCGCGTACCTGGAGGCAGCTCATCCCGAGCCGCCGCTGCTGGGCGCGACGCCACGCGAAAAGGCCGAGATCGCGAGCTGGAACTGGCGCGCCGAATTCGAGGGCCTGCTGGCGGTGGCCGAGGCGTTGCGCAACGGTTCGCCGGCGATGTCCGGGCGCGCACTGCCGGGGCCGGTGCCGTACCCGCAGATCCCCGAGCTGGCACAGCGTGGCGCGCAGCGCGCGGCGCAGTTCCTCGACACGCTGGAACAGCGCCTGGCGCAAAGCGCCTACGTGGGCGGCGAAGTCTTCAGCATCGCCGACATCACCGCCGTGGTGGCGCTCGACTTCGCGCGCGTGGTCAAGCTTCGTGCCGACGAACAGCGCCCCCACCTGCTGGCGTGGCGCGAGCGCATGGCGCAGCGCCCGTCGATGAGCCTGTAGCGCCTGCGGTGCCGTTAGTGCCGGTAGTGCCGGTAGTGCCGGTAGTGCCGTTGGCGCGCTGTCAGCCCGGCGCGTCTGCGGGGCGCCGGCGCAGCGCCTCGAGCAGGCCCATGCCGACCAGCATGACCAGCGCGGCCACGACCAGCGCGCCGCGATAGCTGCCGGTGGCCGCGGCGATGCTTCCGGCCATCGCCGGAGCGGCGATCTGTGCCACGCCGTAGCTCAGGGTCAGGCGTGCCATGGCCTTGGCCGGGTTGCCGGGAAAGCGCCTGCCGATCAGGGTCAGCGTGAGACTGACGATGCCGACGAAGGTGCCGCCGTACAGCACCGCGCTCAGCAGGTTCCAGCCCGGCGACCCGGTCAGCGCGGGCAGCGCGATGGACAGGGTCTGCAGCGCGAAGGCCAGCAGCAGCGCTGGCATCTCTCCCAGGCGGCGCGCGACGCGGTCCCAGACGAAGCATGACGGCGTCGCAGCCAGGCCGACGATGACCCACACCCAGCCACCTTCGCCGGCGAGCAGCGGAAGCTTTTCCAGGATCGCGACGATGAAGGTCGCGCTGATCACGTAGCCGAAGCCGGCGCAGAAATACGCGCCGGTGATCAGCACCAGCCAGCTGCGCGCCGCCGGCGGCGGCGCGGCATGGCCGGCCGGCATCGCGAGCGCCGGTGGCGCCGGCAGCCAGCGCCAGGCCGGCACGAAGAACAGCACGCCGAGCACTCCGAGTGCCAGCCATTGCTGCGCCCACGACAGGTGGGGCGCCATGGTGGCCACGGCCACGCCGGAGACCACGATGCCCAGTCCGATGCCCGTGAAGTGCAGCCCCAGCTCCGGGCGCTGGCCATGGCGCATCAACCAGTTCAGCACCAGCCCGGAGCCAAGCAGCAGCCCGGCCGTGCTGGACACCCCCGAGACGAAGCGCAGTGCAAGCCACGGCACCAGCTGGTGGGTCATGCCCATGGCCGCCGTGCTCAGCAGCGCCACCACCAGCCCGACGCGGTACAGCCAGAACTTGTGGCGCAGCTCGCCGAGCCAGGACGCGAGCAGCGCGCCGCTCATGTAGCCCATGTAGTTGAAGGTCGCCAGCCAGCCTCCGGCGAGATACGACAGGCCCGCCTCGCGTCGCATGATGGGCAGCAGCGGCGTGTAGGCGAAGCGCGCCAGGCCCACGGTGAGGATCAGCGAGCAGATGCCCGCCAGCAGCACGAGCTTGCGCCGGGCCGCGACGCCGGCGTCGTCGTGCGTGAGGGTTGCGGACATCGAAGGGGCTGAGGGCAGTCGCGATGCCCCATCGTAGTGCGGCCTATGGCGCCGCGTGCGTCAGTGCAGCAGCGGTGCCTGCTCGGGGAGGCGTGCCCATTGCTCGCGGTCCTGCGATCGCAGCCACGCGCGGATCTGCAGCGCGTCGACGAAGTCGCCGTAGCGCCCCCAGGCATCGAGCAGCACGACGATCACCGGGCGTCCGCGAAGCACGGCGTCGAAGGCCAGGCAATGTCCGGCCTCGTTGATGAAGCCGGTCTTCGACACCACCATGTGCCAGTCCCCGCCCAGCAGCAGGTGGTCGCTGTTGTGGTAGGGAAGGGTGCGCCCGTCGGCGCGCACCACGGTTCCCAGGTGGGTCGTGTCGTGGCGAATGGTCGCGTACTCCGACGCGTGGGCCACGAGCAGTGCCAGGTCGTGCGCGTCGGAGTGGTTGGCGGGCGACAGCCCGGTGGGGTCGACATAATGCGTGCGCGACATGCCCAGGCGCCGCGCCTCGAGGTTCATCGCGCGGATGCAGGCACCCAGCCCGCCTGGGTAGTGGCGCGCCAGCGCATGCGCCGCGCGGTTTTCCGATGACATCAGCGCCAGTTGCAGCAGCTTGGCCCGCGTGAAGCGCATGCCCGGCAGCAGGCGCGAGCTGCTCCACTTCAGGGTGTCGATGTCGGCACGCGTGATGGTGATGAGCTGGTTCATCGGCTGGTGCGCGTCGAGCACCACCACCGCGGTCATCAGCTTGGTCAGCGACGCGATCGGCCGCACCTCGTAGGCGTTCTTGCGCAGCAGCACGCGATCGCTGCGCGCGTCGATCACCAGCGCCGACGCCGCGTGCAGCTCGAGCGGATCACGCCGCCACAGCCGGATCACCTGCGTGTCCTGCGGCGTGCCGGGCGGGCGCGCCTGCAGCGTGGCATGCGCGACGGGCAGCGCCGCCAGCAGCCACAGCCAGCCGATCCAGACGATACGCCAAGCCCCCCGAGCCTTGTCCAATCCGCGCCCCTTGCCTCGTTACCACGTGACACATGTACCGCGCCACATCGAAGCACCAAACCCTAGCAAATCCTGGGGTCCTGGGGCAAGGCCCAGCGCCGCGACCCGGCCCCTCGTGCCGGAGCGCCTGCCGCAGGCGGACAGCAGGTAGCATTGGGGGCATGCGAATCCGAAGCTTTTCCGCGGCCCTCGGGGCCTTCGTGGTGATCGCCAGCGTCGTCTCGGCGTGGATGCTGATCCCGATGTCCGGCCTGCCGCTGGCGTCGCTGAGCTCGTCGCAGGGCAACCGCGTGATCTGGGGCTGGGCGCTGGCCACGCTGGCGCTCGGCGTGGGCTGCCTTTGGGCGGTGGTGCTGGTGCACACGCTGGTGCAAGGCTCCCGGCAGCGCGCCGAAGGACAAAAGCCCGGCACGGGGGCCGGGCAAGCACCATTGTGAGGAGATGCACCTGCAGCGTAGGCCGCGCCGCGGGTGCCCGGGTTGATGCGGATCAAGGGCTCGCGTGTGCGGCGCGCGCGCCGGCATCGTCGCCGTCTACAGCTCCAGCACCAGACGCTTGCCCGCGGCGCGTGAACAGCAGCTCATCATCTTGCGGTGGCGAGCACGTTCCTCGGCGGTGAGCACGACGTCGCGATGGTCGACCTCGCCGTCGAGCACCGCGACCTCGCAGGAGCCGCACAGCCCCTCGCAGCAATCGCTGGGCACGTCGATGTTGGCCGCGCGCAGCGCCTGCAGCAGGGTCTGGTCGGGAGCGACCCGCAGCAGTTGCCCGGAGTCGCGCAATTCGACTTCGAAGCCGTGCTCGCGCGACGGGTCCAGCGCCGCCGCGCCGCTTGCCTGGAAGCGCTCGATGCGCAGGGTCTGCGCCGGCCAGGCCGCGGCCAGTTCCTGCAGCGCGTCGAGCAGTCGCTGCGGACCGCAGGCGTACACCGTGGCGTCGGGTGCCAGGTCGGCGAGTTCGGCGGCATAGTCGGCACGCGTGGCCTCGTCGGCCACGTGCAGGCGCAGGCGCTCGCCGTGCAGCGCGCGCAGCTCGTCGACGTAGGCCATGGTGCGGCGGCTGTGCCCGCTGTAATGCAGCAGGTAGTCGATGCCGAGCGCGCGGGCGCGCCGCGCCATGGCCGAGATCGGCGTGATGCCGATGCCGCCGGCGATCAGCACCACGCTGCGCGCCGTTTCATCGAAGGCGAAGTGATTGCGCGGCCCGCGCATGCGCAGGCGCTCGCCGGGCTGCAGCCGGGTGTGGATCCAGTGCGAGCCTCCGCGCCCCCGGGCTTCGTGCAGCACCGCCACGCGCAGGCGCGTGGGGTCGTCGGGGTCGCCGCACAGCGAGTACTGGCGGGAAAGCCCGGTGTCTCCGCACTCCAGGTCGATATGCGCGCCCGGGCTCCAGCGCGGAAGCGCGCGAGCGTCGTCGGCCGCCAGTTCGAGTTCCAGCACGCCTTCGGCGACCGGGCGCAGAGCCATCAGGCGCAGCGCGCGGCCGGCGGCGGCACGCGTGGATTCGCCGATGCGCACCGGCTGGCGCGCCGCCAGCAGGCCGGGGTCGGCACGCTCGGGGTTGCGCTGCGGGTCCCATTCGACCCACAGGTGCTCGGGACCTCGGAACGAGATGTTGGGCACGTAGCTGAAGCTCTGCTCGGCCAGGCGCATGTGGGGCAGGCGCCGCGACAATTCCTCGAGGAAGATCTGCAGCTCGAGTCGCGCCAGGTTCTTGCCCATGCACTGGTGCGCGCCGTAGCCGAAGGACAGGTGGTCGCCTGCACAGTCCCGGTGGATGTCGAGCAGGTCGGCGTCGGTGAAGCGGCCCTCGTCGTGGTTGCCCGAGGTCATCACGATCAGCAGGCGCGCGCCCGCGGGAAGCTCCACGCCGCCCACCGAGACGTCGTTCAGCGCCACGCGGCGCCAAGCGATGATCGAGCCCGACATGCGCAGGCACTCCTCCACCGCGTTGGGAATCAGCGAGGGGTCGGCACAGATCTCGGACCACGCCGTCGGGTGCTGCAGCAGCAGGCGCAGCGCGTTGGCCGTGGCGTTCGCGGTGGTCTCGTGGGCGGCGACGATTCCGGCCATCATCATCGAGTGCAGGTACGAGTCAGTGACCACGTCGGGATGTTCGGCCTGCATGCGGATGCCGAATTTCATCCAGCCCGGTCCCGACGGGTCCTCGCGCATCTTGTCCAGGATGCGACCGGCCAGCGCCCAGAAATTGCCCACCGCGTGGGCGACCTCGAGTTGCTGCCCGGCGCTGGGGCGGCCCCAGGTGTTGACGGTGTGGGCGATGGAGTAGCGCCGCAGCAGCGGCATGTCCTCCTCGTCGATCCCGAGGAAGTGCAGCGCGATGGTCAGCGGGACCTCCCACAGCATCCGGTCCACGAGGTCGGCGCGGCCGTCGTCGATGAAGCGGTCGACGTACTCGCGTGCCAGCCGGCGCACCATCGGCTCGTGCTGCCGAACCGCTTCGGGGGTGAAGGGCTCGAGCAGCAGGCGCCGACGCGCCATGTGTGCCGGCTCGTCCTCGTTGACCAGGGTACGGTTCATCGCGTAGCCGTACGACGCCAGCACCTGCTGCGCCTGCTCGCTGGGCGGGGTGAGTTTTTCCAGCGCGTTGGCCGGGCTGAAGTTTCGATGGTCGCGAAGCACGCCCTTGACGTCGTCGTAGCGCGTGACCACCCAGTAGCCGAGCACCTCGCTGTAGAACACCGGCTGCTGTTCGCGTGCCCAGCGCAGGTACTCGGCCGGGTCGTCCAGATAGGCCTTGTCGAAGGGGTCGAAGCGCTCGGCGCCATGCGCCGGGCAGGCGGCGCCCGGCGCATGCATCGGGCAGGCGCCGGCGGCCGCGAAAGCTGGCTGGTTCATC
>JAKCDM010000062.1 GCA_021841865.1 Pseudomonadota bacterium | reverse complement strand
GCCCGCCCCGACAAGGTCCCCACGCTCAAGCCGGCCTTCCGCAAGGACGGCACCATCACCGCGGCGACCTCGTCGAGCATCTCCGATGGCGCCGCGGCGCTGGTGCTGATGCGCGAATCCACCGCGCGGCGCCTGGGCTGCAAGGTGCTGGCGCGAATTCGCGCCCATGCCGTGCACGCGCAGGCGCCCGAGTGGTTCACCACGGCGCCGGCCGGGGCCATCGACAAGGCGCTCAAGCGCGCCGGCTGGAGCGCCGACCAGGTGCAGCTGTGGGAGGTCAACGAGGCCTTCGCCACGGTGACCATGGCGGCGATGCACGAGTTCGGGCTGTCGCACGACGTGGTGAACGTGCATGGCGGCGCGGTGGCGCTGGGACATCCCATCGGCGCCAGCGGCGCGCGCATCGTGGTCACGCTGCTGGGGGCCATGCGCAAGCGCGGACTTACGCGCGGCGTCGCGGCGCTTTGCATCGGCGGCGGCGAAGCTACCGCGATGGCCGTCGAAATGGCCTGAACGACGCGGGACACCGGCGGGCCCGGGGCTCCGGGCCCGCCGGTCCGCCAGCGCCCCGCGCTGCAGCCCAGGAACCGGAGAGGAATCATGCCCGTATCGCCGATCACGCTGTTCTTCGATTTCTCGTCGCCGTACTCGTACCTCGCCAGCACCCAGATCGAGGCGCTGGCGGCGCGCCACGATCGCGGCGTCGAGTGGGTTCCGGTGCTGCTCGGCCCGGTGTTCGCCGCCACCGGTTCGCGTCCGCTGACCCAGCAGCCGCTGAAGGCCGAGTACTCGCTGCTCGACCTGGCCCGCACGGCTCGTTTCCTCGGCGTGCCCTACCAGCACCCGCAACCCTTTCCGGTGGCCACGCAGCAGGCGGCGCGCGTGACCATCGCGCTGCAGCAGGCGCGCTCGCCGCTGGCCACCGACTGGATCCACAGCGTGTTCGACGCGTATTTCGTGCATGGGCACGACATCTCGGCGATGCCCGCGCTGCACGCGGTCGGCGCCGGGCTGCACCTGCCGCCGGAACAGATCGACGCCTGGTGCGCAGATGCGCAGGTCAAGGACCGCCTGCGTGCCAATGTCGAGCGCGCGCTGCACGCCGGCATGTGCGGCGCTCCGTTTTTCGTGGTCGACGACGAGCCGTTCTGGGGAGTCGACCGCCTGCCGCAACTCGAGCGCTGGCTGCAGGCCAGGTTCTGAGTCCCCGGAACACCCGACCACCCGCGTGCGACCACAACCATTCCACGACACGCGTTCCAGGAGACAAGCATGGCCCTGACCACCAGCTACGACTGCGGCAGCAGCGAGCAGCCCCTGATCACCCAGACCCTGGGGGACTTCTTCGACGCGATGGCGACGCGCCAGGGCGCGCGCGAGGCACTGGTCTCGTGTCACCAGCGGCGGCGCCTGAGCTGGACCGAGCTGGCACGCGAGGTCGACGTGCTGGCCAGCGCGATGCTGCGCAGCGGCCTGGCGCGCGGCGACCGCGTCGGCATCTGGGCCCACAACTGCGTCGAGTGGGTGCTGATGCAGCTGGCCACCGCCAAGGTCGGCGTGATCCTGGTCAACATCAACCCGGCCTACCGGGTGGCCGAGGTCGAGTACGCGTTGAACAAGGTCGGCTGCAAGGCGCTGGTGCTGATGCCCGAGTTCCGCACCAGCGACTACCTGGCGATGATGCGCGAGCTGGCACCGGAGCTCGGGCATTGCGCGGCCGGGGCGCTGCACGCGGCACGCCTGCCCGAGCTGCGCCTGCTGGTGCAGCTGGGCGACAGCGACGAGCCCGGCATGCTGCGCTTTCAGCAATGGATGTCGCGCGGCGCGGCCGCGGACCCCGAGGTGGCAAGGGCGGCCGCCGCGCTGGATTGCCACGACCCGATCAACATCCAGTTCACCAGCGGCACCACGGGGTTTCCGAAAGGTGCCACGCTGACGCACAGCAACATCCTGAACAATGGCTATTTCATCGGCGAGGCGATGAAGCTCGGCTCCGACGACCGGCTGTGCATTCCGGTGCCGCTTTACCACTGCTTCGGCATGGTGCTGGGCAACCTGGCCTGCATCACCCACGGCTCGACCATCGTCTATCCCCAATCGGCGTTCGACCCGCTGGCCACGCTGCAGGCGGTGCAGGACGAGCGCTGCACCGGGCTGCACGGCGTGCCGACCATGTTCATCGCCATGCTCGACCACCCGCGCTTCCGGGAATTCGACATGTCCACGCTGCGCACCGGGATCATGGCCGGCAGCCCCTGCCCGGTCGAGGTGATGAAGCGAGTGGTCAGCGACATGCACCTGGAGCAGATCACCATCGCCTACGGCATGACCGAAACCTCCCCGGTGAGTTGCCAGAGTTCCACCGACACTCCGCTGGAGCGCCGGGTCAGCACCGTGGGCCGCGTGCAGCCGCACCTGGAGGTGAAGATCGTCGACCCGGCCAGCGGCGACACCGTGGCGCCGGGCGAGCCCGGCGAGCTGTGCACGCGCGGCTACTCGGTGATGCACGGCTACTGGGGCGACGAGCAGCGCACCCGCGAGGCCGTCGACGCCGACGGCTGGATGCACACCGGAGACCTGGCGACGATGGACGCCGAGGGCTACGTGAACATCGTCGGACGCATCAAGGACATGGTGATCCGCGGCGGCGAGAACATCTATCCTCGGGAAATCGAGGAATTCCTCTACCGCCACCCGATGGTGCAGGACGTGCAGGTGGTGGGGGTTCCCGACCCCAGGTACGGCGAGGAACTGTGCGCGTGGATCGTGCCGCGGCCGGGCACGCAGCCCACCGAGAAGGACATCCGCGACTTCTGCCAGGGGCAGATCGCGCACTACAAGATCCCCCGCTACATCCGTTTCGTGCAGGGCTTCCCGCTGACCATCACCGGCAAGGTGCAGAAATTCAAGATTCGCGACACCATGAAGGCCGAACTCGGTGTGCAGGAGCCCAAGTCGGCCTGACCAGGTAGGAACCCATCCGCCATGCCCCGTATCGAATCCCGCGTCGACCTGCGCAGCGCCGAACTGCAGGCCGCCGACCAGAACATGCACGAACTGCTGGGCGACCTGCGCAAGCGCCTGCAGTGGGCCGCGCAAGGCGGCGGAGCGGCCTCGCGCGCGCGCCACGAGGGGCGCGGCAAGCTGCTGCCGCGCGAGCGCGTGGCGCGCCTGCTCGACCCCGGCACGCCGTTTCTCGAACTGTCGCCGCTGGCCGCGCTGGGCATGTACGACGACGCCGCGCCAGGCGCCGGGCTGATCACCGGCATCGGCCGGGTTGCCGAGCGCGAATGCGTGATCGTGTGCAACGACGCCACGGTCAAGGGGGGAACCTATTTCCCGATGACCGTGAAGAAGCACCTGCGAGCCCAGGAGATCGCGCGCGAGAACCACCTGCCCTGCATCTACCTGGTCGACTCGGGCGGCGCCAACCTGCCCAACCAGGACGAGGTGTTTCCCGACCGGGAGCACTTCGGGCGCATCTTCTACAACCAGGCGCAGATGAGCGCGGCGGGAATCGCGCAGATCGCGGTGGTCATGGGCTCGTGCACCGCCGGCGGCGCGTACGTTCCGGCGATGAGCGACGAGGTGGTCATCGTCAAGGGCCAGGGCACGATCTTCCTGGCCGGGCCGCCGCTGGTCAAGGCGGCCATCGGCGAGCAGGTCAGCGCCGAGGACCTCGGAGGCGCCGACGTGCACACGCGTCTGTCCGGCGTGGCCGACCACCTCGCGCACGACGACGCCGAGGCGCTGCTGATGGCGCGGCGCATCGTCTCCCACCTGCGCGCGCCCACGCACCATGGCGCGGAGCCGGCGCAGCCCCGCGAGCCGCTGTACGACCCCGCCGAACTGCGCGCGCTGGCGCCGCTGGACCTGCGCAAGCCGCTGGACGCGCGCGAGCTGATCGCGCGCCTGGTCGACGGCTCCGAGTTCGACGAGTTCAAGGCGCGCTACGGCACCAGCCTGGTGTGCGGCTTCGCCGCCATCGAGGGCATGCAGGTGGGCATCGTCGCCAACAACGGAATCCTGTTCTCCGAATCGGCGCTCAAGGGGGCGCACTTCGTGGAACTGTGCAGCCAGCGTGGCATCCCGCTGGTGTTCCTGCAGAACATCACCGGCTTCATGGTCGGGCGCAAGGCGGAGAACGAGGGAATCGCGCGCAACGGCGCGAAGATGGTGATGGCGGTGGCCTGCGCCGCGGTGCCCAAGTTCACGGTGATCGTGGGCGGCAGTTTCGGCGCCGGCAACTACGGCATGTGCGGGCGCGCCTACGGCCCGCGCCAGCTGTGGATGTGGCCCAACGCACGCATCAGCGTGATGGGCGGCGAGCAGGCCGCCAGCGTGCTGGCCACGGTGCGCCGCGACGCCATGGAGGCCGCCGGCAAGGCCTGGAGCGTCGACGAGGAGCAGGCGTTCATGGCACCGATCCGCGAACAGTACGAAACCCAGGGCCACCCCTACTATTCCACCGCGCGCCTGTGGGACGACGGGGTCATCGACCCCGCCGACACGCGGCGGGTGCTGGCGCTGGGACTGGCCGCCGCCCGCAACGCGCCACCCGCCGAGACCCGCTACGGGATCTTCCGCATGTAATGTCCAACCGCGTGCACGCGCCGCCACGCGTGCCGCACACTCGCCAGGAATCATCGATGCAAGTCACCACCATCCAGCCCCCGCGCTCGCGCCGCGACGAAGCGCATGGCGCCACGCCAACCGGCTCTTCGCCATGGGACACCGAGCGCATCGAGCAGCTGCTGGCCTTGCCGCTGCCCGAGCTGCTGTGGCGGGCGCAGCAGGTGCACCGCGAGCACTTCGACCCGACCGAGCTGCAGTTGTCGTCGCTGCTGTCGATCAAGACCGGCGGCTGCCCCGAGGACTGCGGCTACTGTCCGCAGTCGGCGCACTACCAGGTCGGCGTCGAGGCCGACAAGCTGATGGACACCGAGCAGGTGCTGGCGCATGCGCGCGCGGCGCGCGACGCCGGCGCGAGCCGCTTCTGCATGGGCGCCGCGTGGCGAGAGCCCAAGGAGCGCGACCTCGACAAGCTCGGCGGCATCATCGAGGGCGTCAAGCAGCTGGGCCTGCAGACCTGCATGACCCTGGGCATGCTGCAGCCGGCGCAGGCGCGGCGCCTGGCCGACGCCGGACTCGACTACTACAACCACAACCTCGACACCTCGCCGCAGTTCTACGGCAGCATCATCAGCACCCGCACCTACCAGGACCGCCTGGACACGCTGCAGGCGGTGCGCGACGCCGGCATGCGCGTGTGCTGCGGCGGCATCGTCGGCATGGGCGAGAGCCGCCGCGACCGCGCCGCGCTGCTCGCGCAGCTGGCCGCGCTCGAGCCGTACCCGGAGTCGGTGCCGATCAACTCGCTGGTGCGAGTGGCCGGCACGCCGCTGGAGCATGCGCCCGATCTCGACCCCTTCGAGTTCGTGCGCAGCGTGGCCGCGGCGCGCATCTGCATGCCGCGTGCGTGGGTGCGCCTGTCGGCCGGACGCAAGGAACTGGGCGACGGAATCCAGGCGCTTTGCTTCCTGGCCGGGGCCAACTCGATCTTCTACGGCGACACGCTGCTGGTCACCGGCAACGCCGACGTCGACGCCGACCGCCAGTTGTTCGAGCGCCTGGGCCTGCGCGCAAGCGCAGGCGACCCGCACGCCTGAACCCGCCCACCACAGCCGCCAAGCCCATGTTCACCAGCGTCCTGATCGCCAATCGCGGCGAAATCGCCTGTCGCATCGCGGCCACCTGCGCCCGGCTGGGAATTCGCAGCATCGCCGTGTACTCCGAGGCCGACGCCGGAGCCGCGCATGTCGCCGCGTGCGATGACGCGGTGCCCATCGGACCGGCGGCGGCCGCGCACAGCTATCTCGATGCCCGGCGCATCGTGCAGGCAGCGCTGGACAGCGGCGCGCAGGCGGTGCACCCGGGCTACGGCTTTCTCAGCGAGAACCCGGACTTCGCGCGCGCCTGCGCCGCAGCCGGGCTGGTGTTCATCGGACCGCCGCCCGAGGCCATCGAGTCGATGGGCCTGAAGGCCGAGTCCAAGCGCCTGATGCAGGCCGCCGGCGTGCCGGTGGTTCCGGGCTACCACGGCGCGCAGCAGGAGGACGAACTGCTGGCCGAGCAGGCCGCGCGGATCGGCTGGCCGGTGCTGATCAAGGCCAGCGCGGGCGGCGGCGGCAAGGGCATGCGCGAGGTGCACGCGCAAGCCGATTTCGCGCAGGCGCTGGCCGGCTGCCGGCGCGAGGCGCGCGCGGCCTTCGGAGACGACGCCGTGCTGATCGAGAAGCTCGTCGCGCGCCCCCGGCATATCGAGATCCAGGTGTTCGCCGATCGCCACGGCCAGGCGGTGGCGCTGTTCGAGCGCGACTGCTCGCTGCAGCGCAGGCACCAGAAGGTGGTCGAGGAAGCGCCCGCGCCGGGGCTCACGCCCGAGCAGCGCAGGCTTCTCGCCGACGCCGCGGTGGCTGCCGCGCGCGCCGTGGGCTACCAGGGCGCCGGAACCGTCGAGTTCATCGCCGAGGGCGACGGCGCCGGCGGCATTCGCGACTTCTATTTCATGGAGATGAACACCCGGCTGCAGGTCGAGCACCCGGTGACCGAGATGATCACCGGGCTCGACCTGGTCGAGTGGCAATTGCGCGTGGCAGCCGGCGAGCCCCTGCCGGCGGCGCCGCAGCGGCCCCACGGGCACGCAGTCGAGGTCCGCCTGTACGCGGAAAGCCCGCGCAACGGCTTCCTGCCGTCCAGCGGGCGCGTGCAGCGCCTGCAACTTCCGGCAGGCGCGGCGCGCTTCCAGGTGGCGCCCGATCCGGCCGGACTGCCGGCGGCGCTGCGCGTGGACAGCGGGGTGCGCGAAGGCGACAGCGTCAGCACCTTCTACGACCCGATGGTGGCCAAGCTCATCGCCTGGGGCGAGACCCGCGGCCAGGCCATCGGACGCCTGGCCGAGGCGCTTCGCGGCACGCGCCTGGCGGGACCGGACGCCAACACCGCGTTCCTGCGCCGCCTGCTGGGCTGCCACGATTTCGTCGCCGGGATCATGGACACCGGGCTGATCGGGCGCGAGCTCGAACGGCTGCTGGCGAGCGACATCGACCCCACGCACGCGGCGCTGGCGGTGAGCTGCGCGCTGCTGCAGCAGCAGCTCGCGCAGGCCGCCGACGACCCCGATCCATGGGCGCGGCGCGACGCCTGGAGCAACGGCGTGCTGCCGCCGCGCACACTGCGCCTGGCGCGCGGCGCGCAGCAGGTGCGCGCGCGCGTCGGACGCGATGCCGCCGGCTGGAACTTCGCCTGCGACGAACAGCCCGCGCGGGCCCTGCGCTGGCAGGCTTCGCGCAGCGGAGCCGACGAATGGGAACTGCGCGTGCAATGCGGCGAGCTGACGCTGCACGCCCACGTGGTCGGAGCGGCGGCGGCGCTGCATCCCGGCGCCGACGACGACGCGCGCCTGCACGTGTTCATCGACGGCGAGCACGCGCCGTGGGTCTGGCAGCGCCAGGCCGCGCGCGCCGCGGGAGCGGCCGGCACGCAGGACAGCGTGCGCGCTCCGATGCCCGGGCGCATCGTCGCGCTGCCGGTGGCGGCCGGCCAGGCGGTTCGCGCCGGGCAGACCCTGGTGGTGCTGGAGGCGATGAAAATGGAACACACGCTGCAGGCCGGGGACGACGGCGTGGTCGACGCCGTGCTGGTGACCCAGGGCGCGCAGGTCGACGACGGCGCGCTGCTGCTGCGCATGCGCGGCGCGCAGGCGGAGCCCGAGGCATGAGACTCGCGGTCTGGGATCCGGACGAACCGTTTCGCCGCTGGCGCGACGCGCTGGTGCAGCATGCCGGGGAGCTGCGTCTGTCGGTCGACGTGATCGACGCCGCAGCAGAGCCCGACGAGCAGGCTGATTTCGCGCTGGTGTGGAAGCCGCCGCAGGCCTGGCTGGCCGGCCAGCAGCAGTTGCGCGCGGTGTTCAACCTCGGCGCCGGGGTCGACGCCGTGCTGCCGCTGATGCGCAGTCATGCGCCGGGCGTTCCGCTGATCCGTCTCGAGGACGCCGGCATGGGGCGCCAGATGGCCGACTACGTGTGCGAGGCCGTGCTGCACGCATGGCGGCGCATGGACGACTACGCGGCACTGCAGTCGCGCGCCACCTGGGAGCCGCTGGTGCTGCCGGCGCGCACCGGGTTCCACATCGGGCTGCTCGGGCTGGGGCACATGGGAATGGCGGCTGCGCGACGCCTGCGCGACCTGGAATTCCCGCTGCTGGCATGCACGCGCAGCGGTGCGCCGCGCGCGCCGGGCGAGTTCGACGCGCCGCTGTACGACATCCAGTGCCTGCCCGAGTTCCTCGCCCGCTGCCGCGTGCTGGTGGTGCTGCTGCCGCTGACCGACGACACGCGGCGCCTGCTCGACTACGCCACGCTGCGCCAGCTGCCGCGCGGCGCCTACCTGGTCAACGCCGGGCGCGGCTCGGTGCTCGACCAGGACGACCTCGCCGACCTGATCGACGAAGGCCACCTGTCGGGCGCCACGCTCGACGTGTTCGACCCCGAACCCCTGCCCGAGGGGCACCGGCTGTGGCGCATGCCGCGGGTGCGCATCACGCCGCACGTGGCGGCGCAGACCCTGGTCGGCCCGTCGGCGGCACAGGTCATGCACAAGATCGCCGCCATCGAGCGCGGCGAGACTCCCGGCGGCGTGGTCGACCCGCGCCTCGGATACTGAACAGGAGACACGACGCGATGGCCTGGTCCCAGCTGCCCTCCAGCGTCGAGGTGGTCGAGGTCGGCCCCCGCGACGGTCTGCAGAACGAATCCACGCCGCTCGACGCGGCCACCAAGATCGAGCTCGTCGACCGTCTCGGCGCCGCCGGACTGCGCTTCATCGAGGCCGCCGCCTTCGTGTCGCCGCGCTGGGTGCCGCAGATGGCCGACGGCGCCCAGGTGCTGGCCGGCATCCGGCGCCTGCCCGGCGTGGTCTATTCGGCGCTGGTGCCCAACGCCCGTGGCATGGAAGGCGCGCTGGAGGCGGGGGTGCAGGAGGTGGTGGTGTTCTCAGCCGCCAGCGAGTCCTTCGCGCGGCGCAACATCAACTGCTCGATCGCCGAGTCGATCGAGCGCTTCCGCCCGGTGGCGGCGATGGCGCGCGATGCCGGGGTGCGCCTGCGCGGCAGCATCTCCTGCGCGCTGGGCTGCCCCTACGAGGGCGCGATCGCGCCGGACGCGGTGGTCGACGTGGTGCGCCGCATGGCCGACCTCGGCTGCGACAGCGTCGACATCGCCGACACCATCGGCGTGGGAACGCCGCGCGCGGTCCAGGCGGTGTTCGAGGCCGCGGCCGGCGTGCTGCCGCTGCATCGCCTGGCGGGGCATTTCCACGACACCTACGGCCAGGCGCTGGCCAACGTGCTGGCGGCGCTGGAGCTGGGTGTGCGCAGCTTCCACGCGTCGGTGGCGGGCCTCGGAGGCTGCCCCTTCGCGCGCGGCGCAACCGGCAACCTGGCCACCGAGGACCTGCTGTACATGCTGCACGGCATGGGCATCGCCACCGGCGTCGACCTGCAGGCGGTGGTCGACTGCGGCGAGTTCATCGGCCGCGCCATCGGGCGCCCCGGCACCAGCCGCGCGGCGCGCGCGCTGCTGGCCGCGCGCGGCGCCGCGCCGCAGCCCGGCTAGAATTCGCCCCTTCCCCCCGCTCGGCGCGACCGTGCCCGCGGCCCCGCTTCCGGGGCCGCCGCGCGGCCTTCGCCACCGGCCGGGAGGGCCCCGCCGCCATCATGCCGAACCCTGCCGCCGCTTTTCGCCCCGCCGACACGCCGCCGGACCACCCGCTCAGCATCGGGCCGTACCGGCTGCCCAACCGCGTGTTCTCGGCGCCGATGGCGGGGGTCACCGACCTGCCGTGGCGGCGCCTGGCGCGGCGCCTGGGCGCCGGGCACTGTGTCAGCGAGATGGTCGCGTCGCGCGCCGAGTTGCGCGCTTCGCGCAAGACCTCGCTGCGCATGAGCCATGACGGCGAACCGGGCCCGATCGCAGCGCAACTGGTGGGTGTCGACCCCGACGAGATGGCGGCCGCCGCGCACGCCAACGTCGACGCCGGGGCGCAGATCATCGACATCAACATGGGCTGCCCGGCCAAGAAGGTCTGCAACCGCTGGGCCGGCTCGGCCCTCATGCAGGACGAGGCGCTGGCCGTGCGAATCGTCGACGCCGTGGTGCGCGCGATGCAGCCGCGCGGCGTGCCGGTGACCCTGAAGATGCGCACCGGCTGGTGCAGCGAGCAGCGCAACGCGCCGAGCCTGGCGCACGCCGCGCAGGAAGCCGGCGTGGCGCTGGTCGTCGTGCACGGTCGCAGCCGCGAGCAGGGCTACGGCGGGCAGGCCGAATACGACACCATCGCCGAGATCAAGCGCCGCCTGCGCATCCCGGTGGTGGCCAACGGCGACATCGACAGCGCGGCCAAGGCGCGCGAGGTGCTGCGAGCCACCGGCGCCGACGCGGTGATGATCGGGCGCGCCGCGCTCGGGCGTCCGTGGCTGCCGGGACACATCGCGCGCGCGCTCAGCGACGGTGTCGAGCCGCCGCTGCCCGGCGTCGCCGAGCAGGGGCGCTGGCTGCTCGAACACCTGCGGGCGCACCACGCCCACTACGGCGCCGCCGGCATCGGCAGCGCGCGCAAGCACGTCGGCTGGGCGGTCGCCCGGCTGCCGGGCGGCACGACGTTTCGCGCACACTTCAACACCCTTGCCGAGCCACAGGCGCAACTCGACGCCGTGGCCGGCTTCTTCGACACCTTGCCGGCCGACGATCCGGCCCCGACGCCATGGGCACACGCAGCCTGACCCCGCCGCATCGATGCGGCGCACACCCCAGCTCGACGCCGCGGGAAGCACGAAATGACTAGTCGCGTGCCGCTCGAGCAGTGCGTGATCGACAGCCTGGAAGCCTATTTCCGCGACCTCAACGGAACCGAGCCGCACGGCATTCACGGCATGGTGATGCAGACCGTGGAAAAGCCCCTGCTGCAGACCGTGATGCGCCGCGCCGGCGACAACCAGTCGGTGGCCGCGCAATGGCTGGGAATCAATCGCAACACCTTGCGCAAGAAGCTCAAGGACCACAAGCTGATCAAGTAAGCCCCCAGGCAACCCACCAGGCACCCCGCCAAGCCGACCCCGACCATGTACGCACTGCTTTCCGTTTCCGACAAGACCGGCGTGCTCGAACTCGCCCGCCGCCTGCACCAGCGCGGCGTCAAGCTGCTGTCCACCGGTGGCACCGCGCGCCTGCTGGCCGACTCCGGCCTGCCGGTGACCGAGGTCGCAACCCACACCGGTTTCCCGGAGATGCTCGACGGCCGGGTCAAGACCCTGCACCCGAAGGTCCACGGCGGACTGCTGGCGCGCCGCGACCTGCCCGAGCACATGGCCGCCATCGAACGGCACGGCATCCCGCCGATCGACTGGCTGGTGGTCAACCTCTACCCCTTCGAGGCCACCGTGGCACGGCCGGGCTGCACGCTGGAGGAGGCCATCGAGAACATCGACATCGGCGGGCCGGCGATGGTGCGCTCTGCGGCCAAGAACTGGCAGGGCGTGAGCGTGCTCACCGACGCGTCGCAGTACGAGGCGGTGCTGGCCGAGTTCGAGACCACCGGCCAGGTTTCGCAGGCCACGCGCTTCGCGCTGTCGGTGGCAGCGTTCAACCGCGTGGCGCAATACGACGCCGCGATCTCCAACCACCTGTCGGCGCTGAGCCTGGACGCCGGCTCGCCGCAGGCCCAGCCCGCCGCGCAGGAGTGGCCCGGGCAGTTCAACCTCAGCCTGGTCAAGCTGCAGGACCTGCGCTACGGCGAGAACCCGCACCAGAGCGCGGCCTTCTATCGCGACCTGCAACCCCTGCCCGGTTCGCTGCCGCTGGCGCGCCAGCTGCAGGGCAAGGAGCTGTCCTACAACAACATCGCCGATGCCGACGCTGCGTGGGAATGCGTGCGCGCCTTCGACACCTGCGCCTGCGTCATCGTCAAGCACGCCAACCCCTGCGGCGCGGCGCTCGGCGCCGACCCCGAGGCCGCCTATCGCGCGGCCTTCTCCACCGACCCGACCTCGGCCTTCGGCGGAATCATCGCCTTCAACCGCGAGGTCGACGAGGCCGCCGCGCGCGCCGTGACAGGGCAGTTCGTCGAGGTGCTGATCGCGCCGTCCTACACCGCGCAGGCGCTGCAGCTGCTGGCCGCCAAGGTCAACGTGCGCGTGCTGGCCATCGAGCTGCCACCCGCAGGCGCGCCGGTGCCGCGTCGCCTGGACGCCAAGCGCGTGAACTCCGGGCTGCTGCTGCAGACCGCCGACGACGAACTGCTCGACGAGACCGCGCTGAAGGTGGTGACCCGGCGCGCGCCCACCGACGCCGAGATGGCCGACCTGCATTTCGCGTGGAAGGTGGCCAAGTTCACCAAGTCCAACGCCATCGTGTTCGCTTCCGGCGGACGCACCATCGGCGTCGGCGCCGGGCAGATGAGCCGCGTCGACTCCACGCGGATCGCCACCATCAAGGCCGCCAACGCCGGCCTGCAGGTGGCCGGCAGCGTGGTCGCGTCGGATGCCTTCTTCCCCTTCCGCGACGGCATCGACGTGCTGGCGCAGGCCGGCGCGCGCGCGGTCATCCACCCGGGCGGGTCGATGCGCGACCAGGAGGTCATCGCGGCCGCCGACGAGCACGGACTGGCGATGGTGCTCACCGGCATGCGCCACTTCCGCCACTGAAGCCGCCCGCACGCCGGCGCGGCGCCAGCCCATGCGCATCCTCGGCATCGACCCCGGCCTGAACACGACCGGCTACGGGCTGCTGCAGGCGCAGGGCCAGCGCCTGCACTACCAGGCGAGCGGCGCCATACGCATCGCGCGAGGGCCGCTGCCCGAGCGCCTGAAGGTGCTGTTCGACGGGGTCAGCACGGTGGCGCGCGAGTCGGGCGCCGACGTCGCGGTGGTGGAAATCGTGTTCGTCAACGTCAACCCCCAGTCCACGCTGCTGCTCGGCCAGGCACGCGGCGCGGCCATCGCCGCGCTGGTCGCCGCCGGGCTGCCGGTGGTCGAGTACACCGCGCTGCAACTCAAGAAGGCGGTGGTCGGCCACGGCCGCGCCAGCAAGCAGCAGATGCAGCAGATGGTCACGCGCCTGCTGTCGCTGCCCGGCCAGCCCGGCCCCGACGCCGCCGACGCGCTCGGCCTGGCCATCTGCCACGCGCAGAACCGCGGCGCCCTGGGCGCGCTGCAACGCAGCGGCGCGCTTGCCCCGGGGACCAGGACCCAGCCGGGCGACGAAGGCCGCGTGGGCGCCGAGGCCTTGCGCGGAATGCGCATCCGAGGCGGCCGATTCGTCGGGTAGTTGGCCATCCCGGCGCCGGGGCGGCCAATTACCCCATTTGACGTTTTTGCGGGTTTTTGCTAACGTGCGAAGACCATGGTTTCGAACTCGACTCCCGCGCGCAGCGACTGCCGGCTCACTTCGGCGGGAGCGCTTGCGGCCTGGCAGCGCGGGCTGATGCTGCGCCTGCTACGCGTCGACGTCGAGCGGCGACTGCGCCCCGCGCGCAACTGACTCCCGCTCCCCTGCTGCCCACGCCGGGCAGCCCGCGCTTTCCCAGCGCCACCGACCGTACCGATTTCCCTGCCGCGCGCAATCGCCAGTCATGAGCTGGCGGATCGAGGCCCCGAGGCCCACCACCGCGTAGCAGGGCACGTTCCAACCCGAATCGCCGGAGATTTTCGCCATGTTGAAAAACCCCCAGACCAAATACCGCCCGATGCCGCCGGTGGGACTGAAGGACCGCACCTGGCCCGACCAGGTCATCACGCGCGCGCCGATCTGGATGAGCACCGACCTGCGCGACGGCAACCAGGCGCTGTTCGAGCCGATGGACGCGGCGCGCAAGATGCGCATGTTCAAGACCGTGTGCGCCATCGGCATCAAGCAGATCGAGGTCGCGTTCCCGTCGGCTTCGCAGACCGATTTCGACTTCGTGCGCGAGCTCATCGAAGGCGGGCACATCCCCGACGACGTGACCATCGAGGTGCTGACCCAGGCGCGCGAGGACCTGATCCGCCGCACCTTCGAATCGCTGCGCGGAGCGAAGCGCGCCATCGTGCACGTGTACAACGCGACGGCGCCGAATTTCCGCAAAATCGTGTTCAACGTCGACGTCGCCGGCTGCAAGCGCATCGCCGTCGAGGCCGCGACGCTGATCCGCCAGCTCGCCGCCGAGCGCCCGGAAACCCGCTGGACCTTCCAGTACAGCCCCGAGGTGTTCAGCGGAACCGAACTGCCCGTGGCCGTGGAAGTGTGCAACGCGGTGACCGAAGTCTGGCAGCCGACTCCCGACGACAAGATCATCTTCAACCTGCCGGCCACGGTGGAGATGAGCACGCCGAACATTTACGCCGACCAGATCGAGTGGATGCACCGCCACCTGGATCGGCGCGATTGCATCGTGCTGTCGGTGCACCCGCACAACGACCGCGGCTGCGCGGTGGCCGCCGCCGAGCTGGCGGTGATGGCCGGCGCCGACCGCGTCGAGGGCTGCCTGTTCGGCAACGGCGAGCGCACCGGCAACGTCGACCTGGTGACCCTGGCGCTGAACCTGTACTCGCAGGGCGTCGACCCGGGGCTGGACTTCTCCAACATCAACGCCATCGCGCGCACCGTCGAGGACTGCAACCAGCTTCCGATCCACCCGCGCCACCCCTACGTCGGCGACCTGGTGTTCACCGCGTTCTCCGGCTCGCACCAGGACGCGATCAAGAAGGGCCTGGCGGCGCAGAAGCCCACGGCTGTCTGGGAAGTGCCCTACCTGCCGGTGGACCCCGCCGACCTCGGTCGCACCTACGACTCGGTGATCCGGGTCAACAGCCAGTCGGGCAAGGGCGGCATCGCCTACCTGCTCGAGTCGAGCTACGGCCTGGTCATGCCGCGTCGCATGCAGGTCGAGTTCAGCGGCGTCGTGCAGCGCTTCACCGACAGCTCGGGCAGCGAGGTCACGGCACAGCAGCTGTGGAGCATGTTCAACGCCGAGTACACCGAGGCCGACGAGCCGCTGCGCTACCGGTCGCATCACCTCAACGAGCACGGCCACGAGCAGGGCATCCGCCTGGAGCTGGAAATCGACGGACGCGCGGTCAGCCTGCGCGGCGAGGGCAACGGCCCGATCGACGCCGCGGTGCGCGCGCTGCATCTGCCGCTGGTGGTGCACAGCTACGAGGAACGCGCGCTAGGCCTGGGCGCCAACGCGCGCGCGGTGGCCATGGTGGAGGCGGCGCTGGAGGACACGGCGTCCACCACCTTCGGCGTGGGCATCGACCCGAACATCGTGACCGCGTCGATCCGCGCCATCGTGTCGGCCGCCAACCGGCTGCTGACGCGCCTGGGCGACGCCGAGCGCGAGCAGCTGCTCAAGGCCATCCAGGCCAAGCTCAAGGCCGTGGCCTGAGCACGGCAGCAGGCGCGACGAGGGCCGCGTCTGGAATGTCCATCGGCCGGCAGGGCAGCCCGGAGTCGGGGCGGCGCCAGGCCGCGTCGCCTCCGTCCCGCTCAACGCTCAAGCAGTTCCTGCGCCCGGCGGGCCCATTCTTCGAGGTCCGCGAGCAAGCGGCTGGCTTCATCGCGCGTGGCCTGGCGGGTGCCGTACTGCACCTCATCCTTGAAACTCAGGATGCGACGGTAGCGACGCTCGTGGCCATCGGGCAGCAGATTGCCCAGCACGTCCCGCAGCAGGCGGGGCGCCTGGGCATGGTCCTGCTGGTTGACGACCTGCGCTCGCCTGGCGGTGAGACTGTCGCCAAACGCGATGGCAGACATCACGATCTGGCTGATGACGGGGTTGCAGTCCTGGCCTACCTCCGCAAGCACATGAGCCTGGCGGGCGGCTTCGAGGTAGGCGTGCGCCACGCGCAGACGGCCCCGCCAGTACAGCGCATCGACCTTCTTGCGCGGGCTCCTGCCTGTCATGCTGGCGGAGCCGCCTTGGCGCACCGAGCGGCTTCCTGGGCGGGTGAGACTCCCTTGAGCACTTTCGCGTCCCGGCTCAGCTCCGACCACCAGGGGTCAACGGGTGACAGCCTGGCCAGTTCCGAGGGCATGAGAACCACCGGGGAGATGTGCACACCCAGGCGGTCGCCCAGTTCCTGCAAGGCGTCACGCACCTGGCGACTTGCGTCCAGACTGTCCTCGTCAAGCACGAGCGCGATGTCCATATCGCTGCGAGGCTCATCCGTGGCACGCGCGACGCTGCCATACAGCCATGCCGAGCGGACGTGCCATTCCGCAGCCAGTCCGTCGCGCAAATGGTCCTGCAAGCGCCGCCAATGCTGACGCTCCACTTCGAAAAGCTGCGCCAGCGCCGATACCAGCGGCTGGTTCAGCGCCGGCGCGAAGAGCCTGCCGCTGGCTGGGCCCAGCACCGTGACGGCGCCCTGCGCAACCAACGCATCGAGCGTGTTGCGCACGCCCCGCGGCGTCATGGCGCAGTCCGAAGCCAACTGCGCTGCACTCTGGGCGCCGCCATGGCTGAGCAGCGCGCGGAGCACACGAACGTGCCCGGCACTGGCCAGCAACCGGGTCAGCGGAAAACGCAGGAAGCTTTGAACCGACGAAGGCTGCATGGCGCACAGGATAGGGCGCCTTTGAAAGGAACTCAAGTTCCTTATGCAAACCTACATTTCCTTTAAGGGAAATGTAGGTTTGCGACGCCCCGCCCCGGCGGCGCTCAGAAGCCTTCGGTCGACGTGAACAGGCCCACGCGCAGGTCCTTGGCGGCGTAGATCTCGCGGCCGTCGACCCGCATCACGCCGTCGGCAATACCCATGACCAGGCGGTGGTTGATCACACGCTTGAGGTCGATCTGGTAGCTCACCAGGCGCGCCGTCGGCAGTACCTGGCCGGTGAACTTGACCTCGCCCACGCCGAGCGCGCGGCCACGCCCCGGCGCGCCCATCCAGCCCAGGTAGAAGCCCACCAGCTGCCACATGGCATCCAGCCCCAGGCAACCCGGCATGACGGGGTCGTTCTCGAAATGGCAGCCAAAAAACCACAAGTCCGCGCGAATGTCGAGTTCCGCGCGCAACTCACCCTTGTTGTACGCGCCGCCGTGGTCGGCGACGTGGGTGATGCGGTCCATCATCAGCATCTGCCCCAGCGGGAGCTGGGCGTTGCCGGGGCCGAACAATTGCCCGTGGCCGCAGGCCACGAGTTCTTCGTGCGTGTAGGAGGATTGCGGTTTCATGAGCGGGTGTGCGCAGTACGCCCCACAGTTTAGCCGGCTCGGCTGCCCGCCCCTTACAGCCTGCTACAGTGCCGGCATGATCGGACGCATCCACGGTACCCTGCTCGACAAGTCGCCACCGCAGATCCTGGTCGACTGCGCCGGCGTCGGCTACGAGATCGACGTGCCGATGAGCACCCTGTACGGGCTGCCCTCGGTGGGCGACAAGGTGGCGTTGCTGACCCACCTGATCGTGCGCGAGGACGCGCACCAGTTGTTCGGTTTCGCCAGCGCCGCCGAGCGCGAGGCCTTTCGTGCGCTGATCCGAATTTCCGGCGTGGGCGCGCGCATCGCGCTGGCGGTGCTGTCGGGCCTGAGCGTGCATGAACTCGCGCAGGCCATCACCGCGCAGGACGCCGCCCGCCTGACCCGCGTGCCCGGCATCGGCAAGAAGACCGCCGAGCGCGTGCTGCTGGAAATGCGCGGCAAGCTCGGCGCCGACCTCGGCCGCCCGGCGGGTGTCGCGGCAGGACACGCCGACGTGCTGCAGGCGCTTCTGGCGCTGGGCTATTCCGAGCGCGAGGCCTCGGGCGTGGTCTCCAAGCTGCCGGGCGACGCCGGCGTGGACGAGGGCATCCGCCAGGCGTTGAAGCTGCTGGCGAAGGCCTGAGCGAGCCCTTGCCCGAACCATGAGCATCCAACCCGACAAGCTGCAGGCGGCACGCGTGGTGGCGCCGTCGCCGGCATCGCCGCAGGAGGAGGCCGCCGAGCGCGCGCTGCGCCCGCAGGTGCTGTCCGACTACATCGGCCAGACCAAGGTGCGCGAGCAGCTCGACATCTTCATGGGCGCGGCCAAGCGTCGAGGCGAGGCGCTCGACCACGTGCTGCTGTTCGGGCCGCCGGGCCTGGGCAAGACCACGCTGGCGCACATCATCGCCCGCGAGATGGGGGTGAACCTGCGCTCGACCTCGGGGCCGGTGCTCGAGCGCGCGGGGGACCTGGCCGCGCTGCTGACCAATCTGGAGCGCAACGACGTCCTGTTCATCGACGAGATCCACCGCCTGTCGCCGGTGGTGGAGGAAATCCTGTACCCCGCTCTCGAGGACTACCAGATCGACATCATGATCGGCGAGGGCCCCGGCGCGCGCAGCGTGAAAATCGACCTGCAGCCCTTCACGCTGGTGGGCGCCACGACCCGCGCAGGCATGCTGACCAACCCGCTGCGCGACCGCTTCGGCATCGTGTCGCGCCTGGAGTTCTACACCCACGCCGAGCTGTCGACCATCGTCGAGCGCTCGGCCCAGTTGCTGCGCGCCGAGATCGAGCCCGAAGGCGCCAGCGAGATCGCGCGCCGCTCGCGCGGCACGCCGCGTATCGCCAACCGCCTGCTGCGCCGGGTGCGCGACTACGCGCAGGTGCGCGCCGACGGGCGCATCAGCCGCGAGGTCGCCGACAGCGCGCTGCGCATGCTCGACGTCGACCCGCTCGGCTTCGACCTCATGGACCGCAAGCTGCTCGAAGCCATCGTGCACCGCTTCGGAGGCGGCCCGGTGGGACTCGACAACCTGGCCGCGGCGATCGGCGAGGAGCGCGACACCATCGAGGACGTGATCGAGCCCTTCCTGATCCAGCACGGCTACATCCAGCGTACGCCTCGCGGGCGCATCGCCAGCGCCGCCACCTATGCCCACCTGGGACTGGCGGCTCCGCG
>JAKCDM010000190.1 GCA_021841865.1 Pseudomonadota bacterium | reverse complement strand
CTGCACCCCGACGTGCTGCGCGCATCGCGCGTGTTCGTCGAGTACGAGCCGCAGACCCGGGTCGAGGGCGACATCCAGCAGTTGCCATCCGACTTCCCGGTGGTGCCGCTGTGGAAGGTGCTCGCCGGCGCCGAGCGCGGCCGCGAGGGCCCCGCACAAGTCACGGTGTTCGACTCCGTCGGCTTCGCGCTCGAGGACTATTCCACGCTGCGCTACCTGCTCGAACAGGCCGTGGCGCGCGGTGTGGGCGACAGCATCGAACTGGTGCCTGCCGGCGAGCATCCGAAGGACCTGTTCCGCCACGTGCGCGACGGGCAGGCCGCGGCCTCGGCGCGCCGTGTCGCCTGATCCGGCGACGCCGTCATGAGGCGCCTGCCCGCACCTGCGCTGGCCGTCCAGGCCGCTTCCTCGGTGGTGATGGTGCGCCCGCACCGCTTCCACCCGAACCCGGAAACCGCCGCCGACAACAACTTCCAGCGCCCGGCGCGCGGTCGCGCCGCGGACATCGCGGCGGCGGCGTACCGGGAAGTGTCGACGGTGGCCGAGCTTCTGCGGGCCGAGGGGGTGCGGGTACACCTGTTCGAGGACCCCGGCGATCGCCGCACGCCCGACTCGGTATTTCCCAACAACTGGTTCTCCACGCATGCCGGCGGGCATGTGGCGCTGTATCCGATGTACGCGCCCAGCCGCAGGCGCGAGCGACGCTGCGACGTGATCGACATGCTCAAGTCGAGCTACCGCGTGCAGGCGGTAATCGACTACTCCGGGCTCGAGCCGGACGGGCTGGTCCTGGAGGGCACGGGGGCGATGGTGTTCGACCATGTCGCGCGCGTCGCCTACGTGGCGCGCTCGCGCCGCGCCGACCCGGCCGCGCTGGAGCGCTTCTGCACCCACTTCCAGTACGAGCCGGTGCTGTTCGATGCCGTCGACTCCGGCGGCCGCCCGATCTATCACACCAATGTGCTGATGTGCGTCGCCACCGGGTTCGCGCTGGTCGGCTTCGGCGCCTTCGTCGATCGGCGGCGCGCCGCAGAGGTGCGCGCGCGCCTGCGCGACTGCGGCCGCGAGGTCATCGCGCTGGCGGCGAGCCAGATCGACGCGTTCGCCGGCAACGCCCTCGAGTTGTCGGGCCGCGAAGGGCGCCTGCTGGCGCTGTCGCGACGGGCCTTCGCCAGCCTGCAGCGCGAGCAGCGGCAAGCCATCGAGCGCTCGGCCAGGCTGCTGCCGCTGGACGTGCCGACCATCGAGCTGGCGGGCGGATCCGTGCGCTGCATGCTGGCCGACATCCATCTCGCGCCGCGCGACCCGGCGGCGTCGGGCTGCTGAACCGTCGACGGCTCCCGGGGTTCGCGCGCAGGCAGCGCGCGCAGGCACAATGCCGCCTTTGCCTGCCTGGAGCTGCTGCCTTGTCCCTGTCCGAGCTGCGTCGACAACTGTCGCTCGCGTCATTCCGCGCCCGCCTGCGTGCCTGCCTGCGCGCCCGCTCCGCGGCGCTCGCGTCGATCGGCGCCATCGCTCTGCTCGGCGGCGCGCTGCCGGCGCAGGCGCATCGGGCAACGAACTCCGGCGGTGTGCAGGCCGACGGGCGCTACGCGGTGGTGTTCCCGCTGTCGGCGGCGCTGCCCGATCCGCGACTGACTCCCGGGGCGCTGAACCCGCGGGTCGACCAGCACAACCTGCGGCAGACCATCTGCCGGCGCGGCGGCTACACGCGCTCGATCCGGCCGCCGGAGGACTACACCGAGCGACTCAAGCGGCGCCAGATCGCCGAGTACGCCTACACCGACCGTCGCCTGCGCGACTACGAGGAGGATCACCTGATCTCGCTCGAACTCGGCGGCTCGCCCGACAATCCCCGCAACCTGTGGCCGCAGCCGCACCATGTGATCGGCGGCTGGGGCAGCTACGCCAAGGACCGCCTGGAGAACCGCCTGCACACCCTGGTGTGTCGTGGGCGCCTGCCGCTGGCGCAGGCCCAGCGCGAGATCGCCGGCGACTGGATCGTCGCGTACAAGCGCTACGTCGGAGCCCGGCCGCGCGCGGGGCGCGAGCGCTGAGCACCAGCGCTCGTGCAGGCATGCGCCAGGGGCCTGCCGGCGCGGCGGTCTAAAATACTGGCAGCGTCTGACGGCGCGGCCCCGGCATCCCTTTCGAATCGCCATGAAACTCCTGCGTTCCCTGCTGTGCGCGCTCGCCCTGGTGAGCGCGGCGGTCGCCGCGCCCGCCGCGTGGGCCGCGGTGCCGAGCATCCACGATGTCTACACCGCTGCCACCACCGGGCATCTGGCGCAGGCGCGCGCCGAGCTCGATCAGGTTCTGGCCGCGTATCCGAATTCGGCCAAGGCGCACTACGTTTCGGCGCGCGTGGCGGCGATGCAGGGCAACTGGTCGATGGCTGCCGCCGAGCTGTCCAGGGCGCAGAGCCTGGACCCCGGCCTGAGCTTCGAGCATCGCAACACGCTGCAGGCCTTCACGCGGCAGGTCGCCGCCCACACCGGAGGCGCCGCGCCGGCGCCCGCGCCGCGCCACGGCTTGCCGCTGGGCGGCATCGGGATCGGGCTTGCGGTGCTGGCGCTGCTGATCCTGTGGGCCGTGTACCGCGCGTCGCGGCGCCCCGCGGTGCAGGTCATGCCGCAGGCCTGGCCCGCCGGGCCCGGGCAGGCCGGCTATCCCGGCTACCCGCAGCAGCCCGCCGCCCCGACGCCGTACGGCGCGTACCCGCCAGCGGCCCCCGGCGCGCAACCGGGCAGCGGCCTCATGGGCGCGGTGGGTACCGGGCTGGCCATGGGCGCCGGCGTGGCCGCCGGGGAGATGCTGGTGGACAAGCTGTTCGACCGCGGCGGCGCCGTGCGCGGCCCCGGCCTGGACGCCAACGCCGCGCCGATGCCGCCGATCGACGACGCCGGCCCGCTGCCGGACGACCAGGACTTCGGCATCAGCGACCCCGGTTCGTGGACCGACGATGGCTCCGGCTCCGACACCTGGAATTGAGCAGGCGGCGAGCCGCGCCGCGAGGGCCCGCAGGGCATCGTCACGCGGCTTGACCACCGTCACGCGCACTCGGTACTTACCCTGAATGGCCGCCTGGAGTTCGCAGCTACAAAGTTGCAGGGTCGAAAATCCGCGAAAACCCACCCGGGGCCTTGCCGGCAGGTGTATGCTGCGGCCGATGCAGCGGCCGCGCCAGGGTGCGTGATTGCGCGAAAACATTCAAAAGATTTCTCAGACAACGGTTCAATCTCGAAAGGAGCAACTGATGAGCGTCGTGCTCGATCCAGTCCATGCACCGGCACACGATGCCGATCATGCCCACGACCATCCGCATGGCTGGCGGCGCTGGTTGTTCTCGACCAACCACAAGGACATCGGCACGATGTACCTGGTGTTCGCACTGGCCATGCTGTTCGTCGGCGGCCTGCTGGCGATGGGAATCCGTGCCGAGCTGTACGAGCCGGGGATCCAGTTCCTGAATCCCCAGATGTTCCTGTCGTTCTCGACCATGCACGGCCTGATCATGATCTTCATGGCCGTGATGCCCGCGCTGACCGGGCTGGCCAACTGGATGATCCCGCTGCAGATCGGGGCGCCCGACATGGCCTTCCCGCGCATGAACAACCTCAGCTTCTGGCTGCTGATCCCGGCGGCCATCCTGGGGGTGTCGGCGTTCCTCGTGCCGGGTGGTGCCCCCGACGTGGGCTGGACCCTGTACGCGCCGCTGAGCATCCAGCAGGGCATGAGCATGGACCTGACCATCTTCGCCGTGCACATCCTGGGCGCGTCGTCGATCATGGGTTCGATCAACATCATCGTCACCATCCTGAACATGCGCGCTCCGGGCATGACCCTGATGAAGATGCCGATGTTCACGTGGACCTGGCTGATCACCGCGTACCTGCTGATCGC
>JAKCDM010000189.1 GCA_021841865.1 Pseudomonadota bacterium | reverse complement strand
CGGTGCGCCGGTGTCACCACCTGCGAGCGCGCCAGCCGCCCGGGAAGGTAGCTGCAGGGGTACGCCGCGGTCGAATAGAACTGCAGCGGATTGAACGGCAATTCGTTCGGGTGGGTCACAGCCAGGCTGCGCAGTGCTGACGAAACTGCGTCCAATCATACTGCCAGCAAGGCGGCCCGGGCAGCGTGCGGGTTTGCTCCAGCGCGCGCAGGAACGCGTCGCGCGGCCAGGGCCGCGCGCCCAGGCTGGACAGGTGCGCGGTCTGCTGCTGGCAGTCGACGAAGCGCAGGCCGTGGGCCAGCGCGAAGCCGCAAAGCGCCATCAGCGCGACCTTGGATCCGTCGTTCACCCGCGTGAACATCGATTCGCCGAACAACGCGGCGCCCAGCGCCACCACGTACAGCCCGGCCACCAGCTCGCCATCTCGCCGCAGCTCGAAGCTGTGCGCCAGGCCTTCGCGATGCAAGCCGACGTAGGCAGCCACGATGTCGGCGCCGATCCAGGTTCCCGGCGCGCCGGCGCGCGGCGCGGCGCAGGCCCGCATGACCCGTTCGAAGTCGCCGTCGATGCACAGGCTGCAGCTCGGGTCGTCGGCGAAGCGTCGCGCCGCGCGGCGCAGCGAACGGCTCACGCGCAGTTCGGCGGGCACCAGCACCATGCGCGGATCGGGGCTCCACCACAGCGGAGGCTCGTCCTCCCCGAACCACGGGAAGATTCCGTGGGCATAGGCCTCGCGCAGCGCGGCCGCGTCGAGCCTGCCGCCGACCGCCAGCAGCCCGGGGTAGGGGGCGTCGGCGGGCAGCGCCTGCTCGGGCGCGGGGAAGGGGTCGCCGGGTCGCAGGCGGGCGAGGGTCCAGCTCATGATCGGGGGGCGAAATGTCGGCGCATGGGTTATTCTCGTCTGAGAAGGTGTGAATGAATCGGCCGTGGCCGAGGGGCCGACCAGGGGCGCTGCCATGAAGGCGCAAACCGCAGTCGTAGCACCTGCTACGGCGAGGATTTGCAACGCACAGGGCGGCGTCCAGGGGCGGTCCAGCGGGCATGGCGGATTCGTTCACACCTTCTCAGTTCCCGTTTTGGCGGATCCTTCCACGGCAGGCATTTTCCATGAGTATTTTTCGACTGGGCGAAGTACGCCCGCAGATCGCCCCCGACGCCTTCGTGGCCGACACCGCACGCGTGATCGGCCGCGTCGAGCTGGGCGCGCAGGCCAGCGTGTGGTTCGGCGCGGTGCTGCGCGGGGACAACGAGCCGGTGGTGCTCGGCGAGCGCAGCAACGTGCAGGAGTGCGCGGTGCTGCATACCGACCCCGGCTACCCGCTGCGCATCGGCGCCGGCGTGACCATCGGCCACCAGGCCATGCTGCATGGCTGCACGGTGGGCGACGGCAGCCTGATCGGCATCCAGGCCGTGGTGCTCAACGGCGCGCGCATCGGGCGCAACTGCCTGGTGGGCGCTGGCGCGCTGGTCACCGAAGGCAAGGAATTCCCCGACGGCAGCCTGATCCTGGGCAGCCCGGCGCGCGTGGTGCGCGAGCTGCGCCCGGAGGAGATCGCCGGCATGCAGCGCAACGCCGCGGTCTACGTGGCCAAGGGCGCCGAGTACCGCAGCGGGTTGCACGAGGTCGCTTCGCATGGCTGACAGCCTGCTCAAGTTCATGCTGGGCGACGGGCATGTGCGCGGTGTCGCCGTGCGCCTGCGCGAAAGCTGGCAGGAAATGCTGCGCCGGCGCCGGCACGAAGCCGGCGTGCAGGAACTGCTCGGCGAGATGAGCGCCGCTTCGGTGCTGCTGGCCGGCAGCCTCAAGTTCGACGGCACGCTGGTGCTGCAGATCCAGGGCGACGGCCCGCTGCGCCTGGCGGTGGCCGAATGCCAGCCCGACTTCGGGCTGCGCGCAACGGCCACCGCGCGGGTCGACGACGACGCCGACGCGCCGAGCCAGCCGGCGGATTTCGCGCAGCTGACCAATTCCCGCGGCGCCGGGCGCTGCGTCATCACACTCGATCCGCGCCAGCCAGGGCAGCAGCCTTACCAGGGCATCGTCGCGCTCAACGACGCCGAAGGGCACGCGCTGCGCGACCTGTCCGCCGTGCTGCGCCAGTACCTGGACCAGTCCGAGCAGATTCCGTCGTGGCTGATGCTGGCGGCCGATGGCGACAGCGCCTGCGGCCTGCTGGTGCAACGCATGCCCGACGCCGGCGGCGCCGCCGCCGGCGGCCCGGAGCGCGCCGACGAGGATTTCTCGCGCGCCGTGCACCTGGCCTCCACGCTGCAGCGCGACGAACTGCTCAGCCTGGAGCCCGAGGAGCTGCTGCGGCGCCTGTTCTGGGAGGAACAGGCGCGCGTGTTCACGCCGGCCCAGCCGCGCTTCCACTGCACCTGCTCCAAGCAGCGCGTGTCGCAGATGCTGCGCATGCTCGGGCGCGACGAGGTGGAGTCGGTGCTGGCCGAGCGAGGGCAGGTCGACGTGACCTGCGAGTTCTGCGGTGCCGGCTACGCCTTCGACCTGGTCGACGCGGCCCGCCTGTTCCGCGACGACATCGACCAGCCGCCGGGTTCCACGCGAACCCAGTAGCTCGTCTCGACGCGCGCCCGGCCCGGCGGGCGCGTCAGCGCGCCGGCGGCGCGGAGGCGGGCGCCACCGGCGGCAGCGGGCTCGTCGCAGGCAGCACCTGCACGAAGATCTCGTCGGGCGCGATCATGCCCATTTCGCTGCGCGCGCGGTCCTGCACCGCCTGCGTGCCGTTGCGCAGGTCGCGGGCCTGCGCCGACAGCGCGGCGTTTTGCTGGCTCGCCTGCTCGTTGGCCAGCAATTGCGCGTGCAGCTGCTGGCGCAGCCGGTGCACCGCCGGCCAGCCGCGCTCGCCCAGCCACAGCGGCCACTGCAGCAGCGCCAGCGCCGCCAGCAGCACGACCGTGACCCAGCGTAGAGATCGCATCGGCGGATGGCGGGGCGGCGCGCGGCGGCGTCAGGCGCGGCTGCGCTTCAGCGCAGGTTGTAGAAGGTGCCGCGGCCGCTGAACCGGGCCACGTCGCCGAGGTTTTCCTCGATGCGCAGCAGCTGGTTGTACTTGGCGATGCGGTCCGAGCGCGACAGCGAGCCGGTCTTGATCTGGCCGGCGTTGGTGGCCACCGCGATGTCGGCGATGGTCGTGTCCTCGGTCTCGCCCGAGCGGTGCGACACCACCGCGGTGTAGCCGGCGCGCTTGGCCATCTCGATGGCGGCGAAGGTCTCGGTCAGCGTGCCGATCTGGTTGACCTTGATCAGGATCGAGTTGCCCACGCGCTGCTCGATGCCGCGGCGCAGGATCTCGGTGTTGGTGACGAAGATGTCGTCGCCCACCAGCTGCACCTTGCGCCCGAGGCGCTCGGTGAGATTCCTCCAGCCGTCCCAGTCCTGCTCGGCCAGGCCGTCCTCGATGGACACGATCGGGTACTTGCCCAGCCAGGACTCGTACATGGCGATCATCTCGTCGGAGCTCAGCACCTGGCCCTCGCCGTCGAGGTGGTACTTGCCGTCGCGGTAGAACTCGCTGGACGCCGGGTCGAGCGCGATGGCGATCTGCTCGCCCGGCTTGTAGCCGGCCTTCTCGATGGCCTCGACCACCAGTTGCAGCGCCGCTTCGTGGCTGGGCACGTTGGGCGCGAAGCCGCCTTCGTCGCCCACCGTGGTGGGCATGCCGCGGTCGTGCAGGATGCCTTTGAGCGCATGGAACACCTCGGTGCCGTAGCGCAGCGCCTCGCGGAAGCTGGGCGCGCCCACCGGCATGATCATGAACTCCTGCATGTCCAGGCTGTTGTTCGCGTGCGCGCCGCCGTTGATCACGTTCATCATCGGCACCGGCAGCTCGCAGGCGGCGAAGCCGCCCAGGTACTGGTACAGCGGAACGCCGGCTTCCTCGGCCG
>JAKCDM010000188.1 GCA_021841865.1 Pseudomonadota bacterium | reverse complement strand
CAGCTCGGGCGCCAGCACCAGCACGTAGCCGATGCCGCAATTGAAGGTGCGCAGCATCTCGTGCTCGTCGATGGCGCCTTCGCGCTGCAGCCAGTCGAACACCTCGGGACGCCGCCACGAGCCGCGCCGCAGCACGCATTGCAGGCCCTCGGGAAGCACCCGCGGGATGTTCTCCAGCAGCCCGCCGCCGGTGATGTGCGCCATCGCACGCACTTCCGTCGAGCGCAGCAGCTCGAGCACGGGTCGGCAGTAGATGCGAGTGGGCATCATCACCGCGTCGCGAAACGGCATGCCGTCGAGCTGCGCGGGCAGACGGTCCTGCGCGCGCTCGATGATCTTGCGCACCAGCGAATAGCCGTTCGAATGCACGCCGCTGGAAGCCAGCCCGAGCACCACGTCGCCGGCGCGAGTCGACGCGCCGGACACCAGGCGCGACTTCTCGGCCGCGCCCACGCAGAACCCCGCGAGGTCGTACTCGCCATCGGGGTACATGCCGGGCATTTCGGCGGTTTCTCCGCCGATCAGCGCGCAACCGGCGAGTTCGCAGCCCTTGGCGATACCGCCGACCACGCTGGCCGCGACCCCCACCTCGAGCTTGCCGCAGGCGAAGTAGTCGAGGAAGAACAGCGGCTCGGCGCCCTGCACCAGCACGTCGTTGACGCTCATCGCGACGAGGTCGATGCCGACGGTGTCGTGGCGCTGCCAGGAAAAGGCCAGGCGCAGCTTGGTGCCCACGCCGTCGGTGCCGGACACGAGCACCGGTTCGCGGTAGCGCTTGGGCACCTCGAACAGCGCGCCGAAGCCGCCGATGCCGGCGAGTACGCCGTCGCGCATGGTGCGCGCGGCCAGGGGCTTGATGGCGTCGACCAGCGCGTCGCCGGCGTCGATGTCGACCCCGGCATCGCGGTAGCTCAGGCCGGCTCGGGAGGAATCGTGTTGGGAGGGCATGATGAAGTGGGCTTGGCGGCGCGCGCCGATCGCGCGGGCGGCGGCGCCTAAAATATGGGCGGATTGTAGGGCGCGCGCGGGCGGCGCCCGCGACGGCTTGCCGTCCAAGACCTGCCTGGCCCCAAGCCCCATCCCCTGCCCCCTGCCCCGTGCCGATTTCGCAACGTGCTCAAACCCGCCTGACCTGGCTCGGCCTGCTTGCCGTGGCGGCCGGCCTCGGCTGGCTGCTCGGCTCGGTGCTGATGCCCTTCCTGCTCGCGCTGACCGTGGCCTACGCGCTGCACCCCGCGGTCGAGCGCATGGCGCGCTGGCATATTCCGCGCCTGCTCGGCGCCACCGTCGCGCTGGTGCTGCTGGCCGTGGCGCTGATCGCGCTGGGCAGCCTGATCGTTTCGGTACTCGGCAGCACGCTGCCGCAACTGCAGCAACAGGTCCCGGTGCTGCTGGGCAACCTGACCCACTGGCTGGAGGCCACCGGGGCCCGCCTGGGCCTGCGGGTGCACGTGGACCTCAACACCATCGGCCAGCTGCTCACGCGCAGCGTGTCCGGGGACCCGCAGCGCTGGGTCATGCAACTTCTGAGCTCGGCGCGCAGCGGCGGCAGCACGCTGTTGACGGTGCTGGGCAACGCGATCCTGATCCCGGTGCTCACGCTGTACCTGCTGCTGGACTGGCGCGAGCTCATGCAGCGCGCCTTCGCGCTGGTGCCGCTGAGCCAGCGCGAGCGCCTGCGCGCGCTGCTCGACGAATGCGACGGCGTGCTCGGGCGCTACCTGCGCGGCCAGCTCACGGTCATGCTGCTGCTGGCGGCGTTCTACGCCGTCGGGCTGAGCCTGGCCGGCTTCCAGCTCGCGCTGCCCATCGGCGTGTTCACGGGACTGGCGGTGGCCGTTCCCTTCATCGGTTTCGGCATCGGCCTGCTGCTCGCGCTGCTGGCCGGCGCGCTGCAGTTCCAGAGCCTGTACGCGCTGGGGGCCGTGGCCGTGGTGTACGGCATCGGGCAGGTGCTGGAAAGCTCGTACCTGACCCCGAAGCTGCTCGGACGCAGCATCGGCCTGCACCCGCTGTTCGTCATCTTCCTGCTGCTGGCATTCGGAGACCTGTTCGGCTTCGTCGGCGTGCTGCTGGCCTTGCCCGCCGGCGCGCTGCTGCTGGTGGTGGCGCGGCATCTGGTGCTTTGGTACCGCAACAGCCCGCTGTTCCTGCAGTGAGCCGCGCCGCCGCTCCCCGCTGCGCAGCCGGCGAAGCCACGCCGAAGCTGCAACTGCTGCTCGACCTGCAATGGAGCGACCAGCCCAGCCTGGACAATTTCGAGCCCGGCGCCAACGGCATGGTGCTGCGCGCGCTGCGCGAGCTGCTGTCCGGCGCCGACGGAGCCGAGCGCGCGTTGTACCTGTGGGGCGCGCAGGCCAGCGGCAAGACCCATCTGCTGCGCGCCGCCTGTGCGGCGGCGCAGGCAGCCGGACACGCAGCGTGGCTGCTCGGCCCGCAAAGCCCGCCGTCGCACTGGCCGTCGCTGGAAGACGTGGCGCAGGCGGGCCGCGCCGGCCTGCTCGCGGTCGACGACGTGCAGCGCTGCAGCGCATGGCAGCAACAGGTCCTGTTCGGGCTGTACAACGCGGCGCGCCAGAGCGGCTGCGGCTTCCTGGCCGCCGCCGACCGCGCGCCCGCGGCGCTGCCGCTGCGCGACGACCTGCGCACGCGCATGGCGTGGGGACTCGGGCTGGCGCTGCAACCCCTCGACGATGCCGCCAAGCAGCGCGTGCTCGCGCGCATCGCCGCCACCCACGGCCTGCAACTGCGCGACGACCTGAGCCGCTATATTCTTGATCACCACGCCCGGGACATGGCTTCGCTGGTGGACCTGCTGCGCAGGCTCGACGCCTACGCGCTGCGCCACGGACGCGGCGCCAGCATTCCCCTGCTCAGGACCATGCTGAGCGAATCGGCAGCCGAATCGCCCACCGAGCCGGCTGCTCAACCCTGACGCAAGAGCGCATGCCGCACCGCAACCTGGCCCTGTTCGATCTCGACAACACCCTGCTGCCCTTCGATTCCGACCATGCCTGGGGTGAGTTCTGCGTGCGCCTGGGCTGGGTCGACGGCGAACAGCACCGGCAGGCCAACGACCGTTTCTACGCCGACTACCGCGCCGGCACGCTGGACCTGCCGGCCTACCTGCGCTTCTCGCTGGCCCCGCTGGTCGGACGCTCGCCGCTGGAACTCAGCGACGCGCACGCAGCGTTCATGCGCGAGGTGGTGCTGCCGCAGCTGCGCCCCCAGGCCATCGAACTGGTGCGCAGGCACCAGGCGCGCGGCGACCTGTGCGCCATCGTCACGGCCACCAACGACTTCGTCACCGGGCCGATCGCCAGCGCGTTCGGCGTGGCCGACCTGATCGCGGTGCAGGCCGAGCGCGATTCCCAGGGGCGCTACACCGGCGCCTGGGTCGGCGTGCCGTCATTCCGCGAAGGCAAGATCACCCGCACCACGCAGTGGCTCGAGCAGCAGGCGCTGCAGTGGAGCGATATCGCGCAGGCCTGGTTCTATTCCGATTCCATCAACGACCGGCCGCTGCTGGAGCATGTCGACCACCCGGTGGCCGTGCATCCCGACCCGCTGCTGGCCGAACTGGCCGCGCAGCGCGGCTGGCCCGTTCTCAAGCTGTTCCCATGATTCGCAAACTGATCACCCGCCTGTTTTCCCCCAAGAGCCCCGGCAAGTCGCTGGGCAAGCGGGTCGAGGCCCCTGGCGCCGGGCTGGGCATCGACCCCACCCGACTGCCGAACTCGGCGCTGACCGTGGTGCGCAACCTGCAGCAGGCCGGTTTCGAGGCCTACATCGTCGGCGGCGCGGTGCGCGACATGCTGCTGGGGCTCAAGCCCAAGGACTTCGACGTCGCCACCAACGCCACGCCCGAGCAGGTCAAGCCGCTGTTCCGGCGCGCCCTGCTCATCGG
>JAKCDM010000187.1 GCA_021841865.1 Pseudomonadota bacterium | reverse complement strand
TCCTCCTGCAGCGCGGCGTCGACCACCTCGTCGACCGAGCGGTTGTGCCCGAGGTGGATGACCTCGGCGCCCATGCCCTGCAGCAGGCGGCGCATGATGTTGATGGCCGCGTCGTGCCCGTCGAACAGTGCCGCCGCGGTGACCATGCGCACCTTGTGGCGGGGGCGGTAGTCGGCGAGCGCCTGGGCCTGGGCAGATAGATCGGTCATCAGAGGTCTCCGTCGTGTCGTCGTGGTGGCGTCCTCGGTCCCGCTGCCCGGTGACCCGGCGCCTTGCAGGCATTGTCCGCGCATCCCGGAGGGCTCACAACCGGGGGCGGGCGGCAGCGCATCGGGGCTTCGGGAACAAAAGCGAACGATCGTTCGATTTTTTCCGGGATCGACTCTACAATGGCGCGCCGGGCGCCCCGCGCGCCCCATGGACCCGTCACGAACGACCCACGACCCACGTACAGCGCAAACGGAGACCTTCATGCCCACCCCGGAGCAGTGGTTGCAGCAATACGGCCCTCGCGAGGCCATGGAATACGACGTGGTGATCGCCGGCGCCGGCCCGGCCGGTCTGGCCACGGCGATCCGCCTCAAGCAGCTGGCCGCGCAATCCGGCGCCGAGATTTCCGTGTGCGTGCTGGAAAAGGGCTCCGAGCCGGGCGCGCACATCCTGTCCGGCGCGGTGATGGACCCGCGTGCGCTGAGCGAGCTGCTGCCCGACTGGCAGCAGCAGGGCGCGCCGCTGCGCCAGCCGGTGACCGAGGACCTGTTCTGGTTCCTCGGCGAGTCCGGGCACCGCTCGGTGCCGGCCGCGCTGCAGCCGGCGTGCTTTCGCAACCACGGCAACTACGTCATCAGCCTCGGCGAGGTCACGCGCTGGCTGGCGCAGCAGGCCGAGGCGCTGGGGGTCGAGATCTTCTCGGGCTTCGCCGCAGCCGAGCTGCTGTACGACGAAGCGGGAGCGGTGCGCGGCGTGGCCACCGGCAACCAGGGCGTGGGCAAGGACGGCCAGCCGCTGGACAGCTTCCAGCTCGGCATGGAGCTGCAGGCGCGCTACACCGTGTTCGCCGAGGGCGCGCGCGGCCAGCTCGGGCGTGAACTCATCGCCCGTTTCCGCCTGGACGAAGGGCGCGACCCGCAAAGCTACGCCATCGGCATCAAGGAGCTGTGGGAGGTCGCGCCCGAGCAGGCGCGGCCCGGGCGGGTGCTGCACAGCGCCGGCTGGCCGCTCGACAGCCGCACTTACGGGGGCGCCTTCCTGTACCACCTCGACGAGCGCAAGGTCGCGGTGGGCCTGGTCGTCGGGCTGGACTACCGCAATCCCTGGCTCAGCCCCTTCGAGGAATTCCAGCGTTTCAAGACCCACGCGTCGATCCGCCCGATGTTCGACGGCGCCAGGCGCCTGGGCTACGGCGCGCGCGCGCTGACCGCAGGCGGCCTGCTGTCGCTGCCGCGCCTGGTGTTTCCCGGCGGCTGCCTGGTCGGTTGCGAGGCGGGTTTCCTGAATGCCTCGCGCATCAAGGGAAGCCATGCGGCGATCAAGTCCGGCATGCTGGCCGCCGAGGCGCTGGCCGCGGCGCTGGCCGAAGGACGTCGCGGCGACACGCTGGACGCGTATCCGAAGGCCTTCGAGTCGTCGTGGCTGCACGAGGAACTGCACCGCGCGCGCAATTTCAAGCAGTGGTTCAAGAAGGGCCGTGGCGTCGGCACGTTGATGACCGGGGTCGAGCAGCTGCTGCTGGGCGGGCGCGTGCCGTGGACCCTGCACCGCACCCAGGCCGACCACGAGGCGCTGCAGCCGGCCGACAGCATGCCCCGCATCGACTACCCGAAGCCCGACGGCAAGCTGACCTTCGACCGACTGTCCTCCGTGTTCCTGAGCAACACCAACCACGAGGAGAACCAGCCGGCGCACCTGACCCTGCGCGACGCGGCGGTGCCGGTGTCGGTGAACCTGGCGCGCTACGCCGGCCCCGAGCAGCGCTACTGTCCGGCCGGCGTGTACGAATTCGTCCCCGCCGAAGGCGGTGGCGAGCGCCTGCAGATCAATGCCCAGAACTGCGTGCATTGCAAGACCTGCGACATCAAGGATCCGACGCAGAACATCGTCTGGGTCGCCCCAGAGGGCGGCGGCGGACCCAACTACGTCGGCATGTGACCCGGGAGTGCGCGCGGCGCAGGAAGGCGCCGCGCTTGCGCTGACGCAAGGACCGCGGGCCGCGCCGCCGGCACAATCGCGCCGGGGCGGTGCGCGGCGTCGAGCGGGGCCGTCGGCCGGAGGATCAGCATGGGCCTGGAGCGCGAACTCAAATTCAGTCTGTCGGCCGACGCGGCGCAGGCCCTGGGCGGGCATGCGCTGCTGCTGCTGGCCGGGGCGCCGCGCCTGCGCGGCCTGCGCACGCTGTATTTCGACACCGAGGGCCTGGAACTGGGGGCCGCCGGCCTGGTGCTGCGCCTGCGCGACGACGGCACGGCGCGCGTGCTGACCGTCAAGGCGCGCGGCGACGACGCGCTCGGCGCGGTGCGCCAGGAATGGGAGTGGCCGGCGCTGGACAGCCGCGGCGACACCCTCGGTGCGCGCGACCTGGAGCACGCGCTGCGGCACACCGGCCTCGGCCGCGCGGGGCCGGGCGGGGACGCCGCGCCGTGGCAGGCGCGCCTGGCGCCGCGTTTCCAGACCCGCTTCGAGCGCCATGCCTGGGACATCGAGTGGCAGGGCGCGCGCATCGAGCTCGCGCTGGACCAGGGCGCCTGCGTGGCGCTGCGCGAAGGCCGCGAACACAGCGCGACCCTGTGCGAGCTCGAGCTGGAGGTGCTGCAGGGCGAGCTGGCGCAGGCCTGGGACCTGGCCTGGACCCTGGGACAGGACCTGGCGCTGGTGCTCAGCCCGATCGACAAGGCGCGGCGCGCAGTCGCATTGCTGCGGGCCGAGCGCCTGCCGGTGCCTGCCGAGCCGGGCCCGCTGGCGCGCGACGCGACCATGCAGCAGGCGGTGCGGCAGTGGTTGCACACGGCCTGCGCGCAGCTGGCGGTGTGGGCCGAGCGAATCGCCGAGGCCGACGACGCGCATGACGTGCACCAGTTCCGAGTGGTGCTGCGCCGGATGCGCACCGCGTTGCGCTGGCTGGCCGGGCAACTGCCGCGCGGGGCCGCGCGCTGGTTGCGAGGCGAACTGCGCTGGGCGCATCAGCTCGCCGGGCTGGTGCGCGACGCCGATGTCTCGCTGCAACTGCTCGCGCAGGCCGCTGCCGGGCCCGGCCCGGTGGCCGACCAGGCCGGGGCGCTGGCGCGGCCGATCTCCGGCGCGCGCGCGCAGCATCGGCTGGCGTTGCAGGCCTACGCGCGGAGTGCACGGTTCGCGCGCTTGCTGATGGCGCTCGGGCGTTGCGGCGACGTCGGCCCTACCGAGCCGCGTGCCGGCGCGTTGCGGCGAATGGCCGGGCAGGCCTTGCGCCAGGACGAGGCCGAGTGGCGTGACGCGCTCGACGTGGAATGCCTGCTGCGCGACTGCACCGCGCAAGGCCTGCCGCGGCCCGAGCAGGCGTTGCGCCTGCATCGGCTGCGCATCGCCTCCAAGCGTCTGCGCCTGTCGGCCGAGCGCCTGTCCGGACTGATGCCGCGCAAGGCGCGGCATCGCTACGCGCAGGCCGGCAAGCTGGCCACCGCGTTGCAGACCCACCTCGGCGCCTGGCACGATGCCGATCGACTGCTTCAGTCACTGGCATCCGCGCCGACGCCGAGCGACGCGTTGCGCCCCTGGCTGGAGACGTACGCGGCGCAGGCCTTGCGCGAGGCCCGGCAGGCGCTGGAGCAGGCGCTTGCGCCGCGCCCGCGCCGAGCCCGGCCGGCGCGAGCCGCCGGGGCTTCCCCCGCGCCGGCGGTCGCAGACGCGGGCGTCGAGCCCTTGCTGGAGCCGCCGCGTGCGCCCGCT
>JAKCDM010000061.1 GCA_021841865.1 Pseudomonadota bacterium | reverse complement strand
GGGTTGATGCGCAGGATGGGCTCGGGATGAGAGGGAAGGCTTTGTGTCGAATCCACGGTCGAGACTTGGTGCGGGAACGCCCGTGCAGCCACGGGACGGAAGCTCAATAATGTAGCAACCGCGGCGCCCGGCTGCCGATCGCGCCGTCGCCGCCCCCGCAGTCGACGCGCCCGCCTGTGCCGCGTTCCCTTGTCGCGTTCCTGTTCACGCCTCCATTCGCGCCTCCATTCGCGCCTCCATTCGCGCCCCTGATCCCATGCGAGACCACTCCCGCGCCGCCGCTCCGCCAGCCGATGCCGCGCCTTCGCCCCCCGGCTCGCGCTGGGCCGCGCTGCGCAGCCTCGCTCCCTATCTGTGGCACTACCGCGTGCGCGTGATCACTGCGCTGCTGATGCTGGTGGCGGCCAAGCTGGCCAACGTCGGCGTGCCGCTGGTGCTCAAGCACATCGTCGACGACCTGCAGATCAAGCCCGGCGACCCGCGCGCCGTACTGGTCGTGCCGGTGGCGCTGTTGCTGGCCTACGGCGCGTTGCGGGTGTCGGTCTCTCTGTTCACCGAGTTGCGCGAGGTGGTGTTCTCGCGCGTCACCCAGGGGGCGGTGCGGCGCATCGCGCTGCAGGTGTTCGAGCACCTGTTCTCGCTGTCGCTGCGCTATCACCTGCAGCGCCAGACCGGCGGCATGTCGCGCGACATCGAGCGCGGAACCCGCAGCATCTCGAGCCTGGTCTCCTACACGCTCTACAGCATCCTGCCCACGCTGGTGGAGATGGGGCTGGTCATCGGCATCCTGGTGGTTCGCTACGACTGGTGGTTCGCTGCCGTCGCGCTCGGCGCGCTGGTGCTCTACATCAGCTTCACGGTGGTGGTCACCGAATGGCGCACCGGGTTGCGGCGCACGATGAACGAGCAGGACTCGCGCGCCAACCAGCGAGCGGTGGACGCGCTGCTGAACTACGAGACCGTGAAGATCTTCGGCAACGAGGCCTACGAGGCCACGCGCTACGACGACAACCTGCGCCGCTGGATGCACGCCGCGGTGCTGTCGCAGAATTCGTTGTCGGTGCTGAACCTGGGCCAGAGCGTGATCATCGCTGTCGCGGTGACCCTGCTGGTGTGGCGTGCCACGGTGGGCGTGGTCGACGGCACGATGAGCCTGGGCGATCTGGTGCTGGTCAACGCCTTCATGATCCAGTTGTACGCCCCGCTGGGATTCCTGGGCGTGATCTACCGCGAATTGCGCCAGGCGCTGACCGACATCGAGCGCATGTTCACGATCCTGCACCAGGATCGCGAGGTGGCCGACGTCGAGCAGGCGCCGCCGTTGCGCGTGGGCGCCGGCAGCGTGCGCTTCGACGACGTGCATTTCGCCTACCACCCGGGCCACGACGTGCTCAAGGGCCTGAGCTTCGACATCGAGGGGGGGCAGACGGTGGCCGTGGTCGGGCCGTCGGGGGCCGGAAAGTCGACCTTGTCGCGCCTGTTGTTCCGCTTCTACGACCCGCGGGCCGGGCGCATCCTGATCGACGGCCAGGATATCGCCGGCGTGACCCAGTCCAGCCTGCGAGCCGCGCTCGGCCTGGTGCCGCAGGACACCGTGCTGTTCAACGACACCATCGCCTACAACATCGCCTATGGCCGGCCGGGCGCCAGCCGCGAGCAGGTCGAGCAGGTCGCGCGCGCAGCGCAGATCCACGACTTCATCCAGCGCCAGCCGCTGGGCTACGAGACCCCCGTGGGCGAGCGCGGGCTGAAGCTTTCGGGCGGTGAGAAGCAGCGCGTGGCCATCGCGCGCGCGCTGCTGAAGGACCCGCCGGTGCTGATCTTCGACGAGGCGACGTCGCAGCTCGATTCCGCCAACGAACGCGCCATCCAGGCCGAGATCCGCGAGGCCGCGCGCGACCGCACGACCCTGATCATCGCCCACCGGCTGTCGACGGTGGTCGATGCCGACCAGATCCTGGTGCTTGCCGACGGTCGAATCCAGGAGCGCGGCAGCCACGCCCAACTGCTCGCCGCCGGCGGGCTGTACGCGCGCATGTGGGACTTGCAGCGCCAGGGCGACGAATCCGATCCGCCGCTGCGCGACGGCGACCTGGCGCGGGTGGCCTGAAAGGCCCCGCCGGGCGCCCGGCGGGCGGCGCGCCCACTACCATCCCGGATACGCGCGCCGCTCCGGCGCGCCTGCCCGGTCGCCACCCATGCAAGATCAAGCGCAAACCCTGACGATCACCCGCCCCGACGACTGGCATCTGCACCTGCGCGACGGCGCGGCGCTGGCCAGCACGGTGCCGTGGAGCGCGGCGCAATTCGCGCGCGCCATCGTCATGCCCAACCTCAAGCCCCCGGTGGTGGACACCGCGCAGGCGCTCGAATATCGCGCGCGCATCGTGGCCGCGCGTGCGCCGGGCTCGGATTTCCAGCCGCTGATGACCCTGTACCTGACGGATCGCACTCCGCCGCAGGAGATCGCGCGCGCCAAGGCCAGCGGCGCGGTATTCGGCGTCAAGCTGTACCCGGCCGGCGCGACCACGAATTCCGACAGCGGCGTCACCGACCTGCGCAACGTGCACCGCGTGCTCGAGGCCATGCAGCGCGAGGGCATGCCGCTGCTGGTGCACGGCGAGGTCACCGATGCGGACGTGGATGTGTTCGACCGCGAGGCCGTGTTCATCGAGCGGCATCTGCAGGCCATCCGGCGCGACTTCCCGGCGCTGAAAATCGTGCTCGAGCACATCACCACTTCGCATGCCGCGGATTTCGTGCTGGCGAACGACGCGCGCGACGCGCGCGGCGTGCCGCTGCTGGGCGCCACGATCACCGCGCACCACCTGCTGCACAGCCGCAACGCGATGTTCCGCGGAGGCCTGCGCCCGCATTACTACTGCCTGCCGGTGCTCAAGCGGGAAACCCACCGCTTGCGTCTGCTCGACGCGGCCTGCAGCGGGGATCCGCGCTTTTTCCTAGGCACCGACTCGGCTCCGCACGCGCGCGGCGCCAAGGAGGCCGATTGCGGCTGCGCGGGCTGCTTCAGCGCGCTGCATGCGCTGGAGCTGTACGCGCAGGCCTTCGAGCAGGCGGGCCGGCTCGACCGCCTGGAGGGATTCGCCGCGCACTTCGGCGCCGACTTCTACGGCCTGCCGCGCAACGCGGGGCGGGTCGAACTTCGCCGCCAGGCGTGGACCGTGCCGCAAAGCCTGGACTACATGGACACCAGCATCGTTCCGGTCGATGCCGGCGAGACCCTGCATTGGCGGGTGGTGCCGGCCAGCGCGGCGGCGACGCAGGCATAATCGCGGGCGGCGAAGCAGGCCGGGCAGTCGCGCCGCGCGAGCGGTGAGGAAGGTCCGGACTCCACAGGGCAGGGTGACGGCTAACGGCCGTGCGCGGCGACGCGACGAACAGGGCCACAGAGACGAGTATGCGCGGCGCGAGCCGCGCGGACGTGAAACGCGGCAACCTCCACCCGGAGCAACACCAAATAGGCAGGCGAAGGCGCCGAAAGGCGCCGGGAGCGCGGCCCGCGCGAGCCTGCGGGTAGGTGGCATCGAGCCGCGGCGGTAACGCACGGCCCAGAGGAATGACTGCCACGCCGGGAAACCGGCGCACAGAATCCGGCCTACAGGCTTGCTTCGCCTCTTCCTATACAGTGCGCGCTCGCGATGCGAGCATGGTCAGCGCGCTCCGCGGCGCCGCGCCATCCACGTGCCGAGCAGCGCTCCGAGCACGCACAGCAGCGCCGAACCCACCATGTACGCAGCGCCCAGCAGCACGTGGCCATGCTGCAGCAGTCCGCGCGACTCCAGCGAGAAGGTCGAGAAGGTGGTGTAGGCGCCCAGGCCGCCGGTGAGCATGCCGGTGCGCACCTCGCTGCTGATGTTGCCGCGCTCGAGCGTGAACGTGAACAGCAGGCCCATCAGCAGCGAGCCGATGACATTGATCGACAGCGTGGCGAAGGGAAAGGCGTGGCCCAGCACCAGCGGCACCAGCTCCGACTGGCCGTAGCGCGCGAAGGCGCCGAGGATGGCGAACACGCCGAGGTAGAAGTAGGTCAATGCCGGTTCGGGGCCGTGGGTGGCCCGGGGGGGGGCGGGTCGACATGCCATGCCGCGCGGCCCGCGTGGGTCGTGCGGCGAGTCTAGCAGGCGCGCCGGCGGCGCCCCAGGCGCGGTTTTCCCCGACGCAAGCTCAGCGAAGTCCCGGAAGGAGATTCAAACCATTACTTGCATGCTGGGCTTCAAGTCCTTATTTCAAGAGCGTTTTTTGGGGGGAATCTGTCTAAATAAACAGTAGGCCAAGTCACGCTAAGTCATTGTTTGGTAAGCGAAATTCTCGTCCTGCTATTGACGGGACCCGGTTTGCCCCATACAGTGCAGCCAGGTGCAGAAAAGTGGGTGAAAGTGCAGCAATTGCACCTGGCACCAGGCTGAATCGGAGAAGCGCGTGTTCATCGGCATATCGGCTTTGACGCTGGACGGCAAGGGTCGCATGACCGTGCCTGCGCGTCACCGCGACATGCTGCTGGCGCAGGCTGCCGGGCGCCTGACCCTGACCAAGAGCCCCGAGGGGTGCCTGCTCATGTTCGGCGACCAGCAGTGGCAGGAATTCCGCGCCAAGATCGCCGCGCTGCCGATGTCCGCGCAGGGCTGGAAGCGCATCTACCTGGGGCATGCCACCGAGACCGAGATCGACGCCAGCGGGCGCGTGCTGATTCCGCCCGAGCTGCGCGCTGCGGCGCGCATCGAGCGCGAGATCGACCTCATCGGCATGGGTTCGCACTTCGAGGTCTGGGACCGCGCCACGCATCAGGCGCGCGAAGCAGCGGTGATCGAGGCCGGAATGCCCGATGCCGTACGCGACATCGTGGTGTGAAGGTGCCCCCCGATGTCGAACTCTCCCTCCCGCGCTGCACACGCGCTGCAGCATCGCACGGTGTTGCTGCACGAGGCCATCGACTGGCTGGTGGGCGACCCGCAAGGCGTGTACGTGGACGGCACCTTCGGGCGTGGCGGCCATACCCGCGAACTGCTGTCGCGACTGGCCCCCAGTGCGCGCGTGGTGGCGCTGGACCGCGATCCGCAGGCCATCGAGGCCGGCCAGCAGCTCGCGCTTGCCGAGCCGCGCCTGAGCCTGGTGCATGCCGCGTTCTCGCGCTGGGGCGAAGTGCTCGACGGACTGGGCATCGCACAGGTGCACGGGCTGCTGCTGGATCTGGGCGTGTCGTCGCCGCAGCTCGACGACATGGGGCGCGGTTTCAGCTTTCGCGGCGACGCGCCGCTGGACATGCGCATGGACACCACGCGCGGCCTCACGGCCGCGCAATTCCTGGGCGAGGCCGACGTCGATGAAATCACTAGGGTGTTGCGCGACTATGGGGACGAACGGGCTGCTTTCGCGATTGCAAAGGCGATTGTGGCTGGCCGCGAACGGGGCCAGCCCGTCACCCGCACAGGCGAGCTTGCCGCCCTCGTGGCGCAGGCGGTGCGCAGCCGCGAACCGGGGCAGGACCCCGCAACGCGCACCTTTCAGGCTCTTCGGATTCACGTCAATGCCGAGCTCGCCGAGCTCGAAGAAGCGCTTGCGCAGGTGATGCGGCGAATGGCTGCGGGAGGCCGACTCGTGGTCATCAGCTTCCACTCCCTCGAGGACCGCATGGTCAAGCAGTTCCTGCAGCGCCATGCGCGCGCGCCGGCGCTGACGCCGCAGCAGCGGCGCCTGCCGCTGGCGCCGAAGGCCTTCGTTCCCGACCTGCGCGTGCTCGCGCGTGTGCGCGCAAGCGCCGACGAGGTGCGTGACAACCCGCGCAGCCGCTCGGCGGTGATGCGCGTGGCCGAGCGCCTGGCGCCGGCGCACCCGGCCGGGGCGGGCGCATGATCCGCGCCAACCTGTTGCTGCTGGCACTGGCCGTGGTGTGCGCCATGAGCCTGGTGCGCGCGCAGTACGACGCGCGGCGCACCTTCGCCGCGCTCGACGCCGCGCAGGTGCGCGCGGCCCAGCTCGAACTCGACCACGACCGCCTGCAGGTCGAGCTGCGCGCGTTGTCCATCCCGTCGCGCATCGAATCGCTGGCGCGCGGACGCCTCGGCATGGTCCCGGTCACGCCGGCGCGCAGCGACTATGTCAGCGCCGCGCAGCTGCCCGGGCTGCCCGTGAACATCCCCACGCGATGAGCCGAGTCATGAGAACCGCATCGCGTCCCTTCGCCATTCCGGCCCAGCGCCGCAACAGCCATCTGCTGCACCTGCGCCTGCCGCCGGGGCGCGCCTGGCTGGTCAAGGGCCTGCTGTTCCTGGCCTTCGTCGCGCTGGCGCTGCGCGCGCTGTGGATCCAGGGCATCACCACCAGCTTCTACCAGCGCCAGGGCACGCTGCGCTTCGTGCGCACGCTGGAACTCCCGGCGATGCGCGGGCGCATCGTCGATCGCCACGGCAACATCCTGGCGTCGAGCATTCCGGTGAAGACCATCTGGGCCGATCCGCAGACCCTGCATGCCGATTCGGCCCAGGTCGACCAACTGGCGTCGATCCTGCAGCTCGACCCGCGCGAGCTGCAGCGTCGCTTCGCGATGGACCGCCAGTTCGTCTACGTCAAGCGCCAGGTCGACATCGACACCGCGCGCAAGGTCGAGGCGCTGCACATCAAGGGCGTCTACATGTCGCCCAGCTACCGCCGCTTCTACACCGAGGGGTCGGCCGCCGCGCAGCTGCTGGGCATGACCGACATCGAGAACCAGGGCAGCAGCGGGCTGGAGCTGCTGTACCAGCACCTGCTCGCCGGCCACCCCGGCACGCGCAAGGTCATGCGGGATCGCCTGGGCAACGTGATCGAGGACGTCGAGGGCGGCACGCCGCCGGTCAACGGCCAGGACGTGCAGCTGTCGATCGACAGCAAGATCCAGGACCTGACCTACCAGTCGCTCAAGCAGGCGGTGCAGGACAGCCACGCCAAGAACGGCAGCGCGGTGGTCATCGACGCCAGCAACGGGCAGGTGCTGGCGATCGCCAACTACCCCAGCTTCGATCCCAACAAGCGCAGTGGCTACACCGCGGCGGACATGCGCAACTACGCGATGACCGACATCTTCGAGCCTGGCTCGGTGATCAAGCCGTTCACCATCGCGGCGGCGCTGCAGGACGGCATCGTCACCATGCACAGCACCTTCGAGACCGCGCCCGGCTGCATGCTGATGTACGGCAACCGCATCTGCGACGACTCGAACAACGGGCTGATCGGGCTGCCGCAGGTGATCCAGTACTCGAGCAACGTCGCCACCGGCCAGATCGTGATGCGCATGAAACCCGAGGAGCAGTGGGACATGTACACCGCGGTGGGCCTCGGGCAGCGTCCGCAGGCGTTGTTCCCGGGCGCCGCCAGCGGGCGCCTGCGCCCGTGGCGCCGCTGGCGTCCGATCGACGCGGTCACGCAGGGCTTCGGCTACGGCCTGGCGGTATCGACCTTCCAGCTCGCGCATGCCTACCTGGTGTTCGCCGACGACGGCATGATCCGCCCGGCGACCCTGCTCAAGGGACCGCCGACCCCCGAGGTGCGCGTGATCTCGCCGCGCGTGGCCGCCGACATCCGCTCGATGCTGGCGCTGGTGACCACCGCGAAGGGCACGGCGCGGCGCGCGCAGGTGCCCGGCTATTCCACCGGAGGCAAGACCGGCACCGCCTACCTCTGGCGCGGCAAGGCCTACGACAAGCATCTGTTCCGCGCGCAGTTCGTCGGCATGGCCCCGATCGACCACCCGCGCCTGGTCATGGCGGTTTCGGTCGACCAGCCCGAGGGCCAGCGCCACTTCGGAGGCCAGATCTCCGCGCCGGTGTTCTCGCAGGTGATGGGGCAGGCGCTGCGCATCCTCGGCGTTCCGCCGGACCTGCCGGTGCGCCCCGACGTCCCGCCCGCCGGTGCGCGGCCGTCGTCGGCGGCGGGAGGCAAGGCGTGAGCGAGCGCGTGTACCTGTCGAGCGGCGAGGTGCTGCACGCGCTGCGCGAGCTCGCGCCCGCGCAGGCCGCGCTGGGGACCGACTCGCGCACGCTCGGCGCCGGAGACGTGTTCGTGGCCTGGCCGGGGGCAGCCGCCGACGCGCGGCGTCATGTCGGCGCCGCGCTGGCGCGCGGCGCCGCCGCGGCGCTGGTCGAGCACGACGGCGCCGAGGCCTTCGAACTGCCGCCGCGCGCGCTGCGCGTGCGCGGGCTGAAGGCGCTGGCCGGAGAGATCGCCGACGCATGGTTCGGCCACCCTTCGCGGCGCATGCAGGTGCTCGCGGTCACCGGCACCAACGGCAAGACCTCTGTCGCGCTGTGGACAGCGCAGGCGCTGCGGGCCGCGGGGCACGCCTGCGGGGTCATCGGCACGCTGGGCGCGGGCCTGCCGGGCGCGCTGCAGTCCACGGGACTGACCACGCCGGATCCGGTGCGCCTGCACGCCGAGCTGGCCGCGATGCTGCGCGCGGGAGTGCGCCACTGCGCGCTGGAGGCCTCGTCCATCGGGCTCGACGAACAGCGCCTGGCCGGGCTGCACGTGCACGCGGCGGCGTTCAGCAACCTGACCCAGGATCACCTCGACTATCACGGCAGCATGCAGGCCTATGCCGCCGCCAAGCGCCGCCTGTTCGACTGGCCGCAACTGCAGGCGGCGGTACTCAACGTCGACGATGCGCTGGGCGCCGAACTGGCCGCGCATTGCCGCCAGCGCGGACTGTCCACGCTGCGCGCGAGCTGCCGCGGCGCCGATGCCGAGTGGCGCGCGCTGGACCTGCGCGATGCCGACGCCGGCATGTCGCTGGAGCTGTCGCGCGGGGACCTGCGGCGCCGCGTGGAGTTGCCGCTGCTGGGCGAGTTCAACGCGTCGAACCTGCTGCTGGTGTGCGGCCTGCTGGAATCGTGCGGCCTGCCCGCTCAGGCCGTGCTGGATGCGCTGCGCGCGGTCCAGGCGCCGCCCGGGCGCATGCAGCCGCTGGGCGGGCAAGGCGCGCCGCTGGTCGTGGTCGACTACGCGCACACCCCGGACGCGCTGGCGCAGGCGCTGCAGGCGCTGCGCGGCGTGACCCGGCGCCGAGGCGGGCAGTTGTGGTGCGTGTTCGGCGCCGGCGGCGACCGCGACCGCGCCAAGCGCGCGCCGATGGCCGCGGCCGCCGAGGGCTGCGCCGACCGTGTCGTGCTGACCAGCGACAACCCGCGCAGCGAGGCCCCGCAGGACATCCTGGAGCAGCTGCTGGCGGGCGCCGTGGCGCCTGCCAGCATGCTGGTGCTGGCCGATCGCGCCCAGGCCATCGCGCAGACCGTGGCGCATGCCGACGCGCGCGACGTCGTGCTGCTGGCGGGCAAGGGCCACGAGGCCACCCAGGAGGCGCACGGCAGGCGCAGCGCCTTCAGCGATGTGTTCCATGCGCGCGCCGCGCTGGCCGCCCGTGGCGGCGGCTGGTTCTCGTTGCGCGAGCTCGCCGAATGGACCGGAGGCGAGCGCTTCGGCGACCCCGGCCGCGCGCTGCAGGGTGTGAGCACCGACAGTCGGCGCATCGGCGCCGGCGAACTGTTCGTGGCGCTGCGCGGCGAACAGCATGATGCGCACGCCTTCGTCGCGCAGGCGGCCGGCGCCGGCGCCGGCGCGGTGCTCGCCGAGCGCGGCGTGCAGGACTGCGGCGTTCCCGGCGTGCAGGTCGGCGACAGCCGCCAGGCGCTGGGAGCGCTGGCCCGCGCATGGCGCCGCCAGCAGCCGGCGATGCCGCTGATCGCGGTCACCGGCAGCAACGGCAAGACCACGGTCACGCAAATGCTCGCGCGCATCCTGGCGGCCTGGCATGGCGCCGACGCCAGCCTGGCCACGCAGGGAAACTTCAACAACGACGTGGGCGTGCCGCTGACCCTGTTGCGCCTGCGCCCGCAGCATCAGGCGGCGGTGATCGAGATGGGCATGAACCACGCGGGCGAGATCGCGCGCCTGGCGGCCATCGCCGAGCCCGACGTGGCATTGGTCAACAACGCCCAGCGCGAGCACCTGGAGTTCATGCGCAGCGTCGACGCGGTGGCCCGCGAGAACGGCCAGGTGCTGCAGGCGCTGCCGGCGCACGGCGTCGCGGTGTTCCCGGCCACCGATGCCTACGCCGGCCTGTGGGCCGAACTGGCGGCGCCGCGGCGACTGCTGCGCTTCGCGCTGCGCGAGCACGACGCCCAGCAGCAGCTCCCGGCGGCCGAGCTCGAGGGCTGGGTGGGCGACGCGCAAGCGGGCGACGACTGCATGCGCCTGCGCCTGCGCGGCGCGGCCGGCCAGGCGCTGGTGCGCCTGCGCGTGCTGGGGCGGCACAACGCCCACAACGCGCTGGCGGCGGCCGCCGCCGCGCTGGCCGCCGGCGCGCCGCTCGACGCGGTGGTGCGCGGGCTCGAGGCCTTCGAGCCGGTGGGCGGACGCATGCAGCGAAACACCCTGTGCCGTGCCGGCGGCGGCGCCGTGCTGCTGATCGACGACACCTACAACGCCAACCCCGACTCGGTGCGCGCGGCCATCGACGCGCTCGGCGCGCTGCCCGGGCGGCGCGTGCTGGTGCTCGGCGACATGGGCGAGGTGGGCGACCAGGGGCCGCAATTCCATGCCGAGGCCGGGCGCCTCGCTGCGCAGCGAGGCCTGCAGGCGCTGTGGACCGTCGGCAGCGCCGCGCGCGCCGCGGCCGACGCCGCGCGCGCGGCGGGCCTGCCCGGGCACCACGCCGACGCCTTCGAGCAACTCGACATCGACGCGCTCGCGGCGCAGCCGGCCGACGCGGTGCTGGTCAAGGGCTCGCGGTTCATGCGCATGGAGCGCGTGGTCGCCGCGCTGCGCGAACGCTGGAGCGCCTGCGGCAACGACCTCGATGGCAGTCCTGCCAGGGAGTCCCGACATGCTTCATAGCCTGGCGCTGTGGCTGATGCAAAGCTCGCCCGACCTGCGTTTCTTCCGGGTGTTCAACTACATCACCTTCCGCGCGGTGATGAGCACGCTGACCGCGCTGTTCATCGGGCTGGCCGCCGGGCCGGCGCTGATCCGCAAGCTGACCGCGATGAAGGTCGGCCAGGCGGTGCGCAAGGACGGGCCGCAGACCCATCTGATCAAGACCGGCACGCCGACCATGGGCGGCGTGCTGATCCTGCTCGCCATCACCGCTTCGTCGCTGCTGTGGATGGACCTGTCCAACCGCTTCGTCTGGCTGGTGCTTCTGGTCACGCTCGGCTTCGGAGCCATCGGCTGGGTCGACGACTACCGCAAGGTCGTCTACCGCGACCCCAACGGCATGCGCTCGCGCGAGAAGTATTTCTGGCAGTCGCTGATCGGGCTGTGCGCTGCGTTCTACCTGGCCTTCGCGGTCTCGGGCAGCGGCAACGCGCAGGTCTGGCACCTGTTCACGGCCTGGTTGCGCAGCGGCCTGAGAATGCCGCTGCCGCCGGCCGCCGACCTGATCGTTCCGTTCTTCAAGACCGTGAGCTACCCGCTGGGCATCACCGGCTTCATCGTGCTGACCTACCTGGTCATCGTCGGCGCCAGCAACGCGGTGAACCTGACCGACGGCGCCGACGGGCTGGCGATCATGCCCACGGTGATGGTGGGCGGCTCGCTGGGGGTGTTCGCCTACGTCAGCGGCAACGCGGTGTTCTCGCGCTACCTGCTGTTTCCCTATATCGCAGGCAGCGGAGAGCTGCTGATTTTCATCGGCTCGATGGTCGGCGCCGGCCTGGCCTTCCTCTGGTTCAACGCCTATCCGGCGCAGGTCTTCATGGGCGATGTCGGCGCACTGGCGCTGGGCGCTGCGCTGGGCACGATCGCGGTGATCGTGCGCCAGGAGATCGTGCTGTTCATCATGGGCGGCGTGTTCGTCGCCGAGACCGTGTCGGTGATGATCCAGGTCACGTACTTCAAGTACACCAAGCGCAAATACGGCCAGGGCCGGCGCATTTTCAAGATGGCGCCGCTGCACCACCACTTCGAGCAACTCGGCGTCAAGGAGTCGCAGGTGGTGATCCGCTTCTGGATTGTCAGCATGATGCTGTGCCTGGCCGGCCTGGCCAGCCTGAAGCTGCGGTGAAGCCCGTGATGCTGCGCGACAGGAACGTCCTCGTGCTGGGCCTGGGAATCTCCGGGCTGGCGATGCTGCGCTGGTGCGTCCGCGGCGGTGCGCGCGTGCGCGCCGCCGACAGCCGCGCCGCGCCGCCCGGGCTCGACGAGCTGCGCCGGGAACTTCCCGACGTCGAGGTCGTGACCGCCGCAGCCGGAGCCTCGCTGCTCGAAGGCGTCGACCTGGTGTGCGTCAGCCCCGGCATTGCCCCCGCGGATGCCGCTTTCGGCGAGCTGCTTCGCGAAGCGCGCGCGCGCGGCATCGACGTGTGCGGCGAGCTCGGCCTGTTCGCTGCCGCGCTGCGCGACCTGCGCGATGCGCAGGGTTACGCGCCCGACGTGATCGGCATCACCGGCACCAACGGCAAGACCACGGTGACCCGGCTCACCGCGGTGCTGCTGCGCGCTGCCGGAGTCGATGCGGTCGAGGCCGGCAACATCGGCCCGGCGATGCTCGACGTGCTGGCGCGGCGCCTGGCCGAGCAGCGCCTGCCGCAGGCCTGGGTGCTCGAACTTTCCAGCTTCCAGCTGCATGGCACCGGCGATTTCGCGGCCGCCGCGGCGACGGTGCTCAACGTGACCCAGGATCACCTCGACTGGCACGGCAGCCTGCAGGCCTACGCCGACGACAAGGCGCGCATCTTCGGCCCGCAGCCGTGGAATCTGCCCGGCGTGCCCGGGCTGATGCTGCTCAACCGGGACGATGCGCTGGTCATGGCCATGCGACGCGAAGGTCGTCGGGTGCAGACCTTCGGGCTGGACGCGCCGCGCCGCGACGGCGAGTGGGGCGTGCTGCGCGAGCACGGCATGGACTGGCTGGCGCGTGCGCGAGTCGACGACGACGAGCCGCGCAAGCCGGTGCGCCGCGGCGCACCGGCTCGGCCGCAGGCTCCGGCGCAGCTGCAATGCCTGATGCCGGCCGATGCGCTGCGCATCCACGGGCGCCACAACCAGGCCAACGCGCTGGCCGCGCTGGCGCTGGCCGGCTCGACCGGGGCGGCGCTGGCGCCGATGCTGCACGCGCTGCGCGAATATCGTGGCGAGCCGCACCGCATGCAGAGCCTGGGCGTGCTCGACGGAGTCGAGTGGATCGAGGACAGCAAGGGCACCAACGTCGGCGCCACCGCGGCCGCGCTGGCCGGCATGGACCGTCCGGTGCTGCTGATCGCCGGCGGCGATGCCAAGGGCCAGGACTTCGCCCCGCTGGCCGCCGCCGCTGCCGGCCGGGTGCGACACCTGCTGCTGATCGGGCGCGATGCGCCGATGCTGCAGCAGGCGCTGCAGGCGGTGTGCCCGTGCGAGCCGGTGTCCGACCTTCCCGCCGCCGTGCGTCGCGCCGCGCAGCTGGCGCAGGCCGGAGAGGTCGTGCTGATGTCGCCGGCTTGCGCAAGCCTGGACATGTTCCGCGACTACAAGCATCGTGCCGAGGTGTTCGCGGCCGCGGTTTCCGAGCTCGCGCTGGAGCGCGGCATCGAGATGGAGCACGGCGCATGAAGTGGCCGCAACTCCTGCGTCGACGCGGCGGCGCCGCGTCGCCGATGCCCATGCCGGTGCGCGTGGGCTATGTCGGCCCCAGCGCGTCGCGCATGCTCGACTACGACCAGAACCTGCTGTGGGTGGTCGTGCTGCTGCTGGCCTTCGGGCTGGTGATGGTGTATTCGGCCACGGTTGCGGTTCCCGAGGATCCGCATTTCGCGCATTGGAGCCAGTTCCACTTCTTCTGGCGCGACATGGTGGCCGTGATGCTCGGACTGGGCGCAGGCTGGGTGGCGTTCCAGTTCCCGATGAGCTTCTGGCAGCGCTGGGCGCCGTACCTGTTCGTGCTGTCGCTGGGCGGGCTGGTCGCGGTGCTGATCCCCTTCGTCGGCAAGGGGGTCAACGGCTCGCGGCGCTGGATCCCGCTGGGAGTGCTGAACTTCCAGCCCTCCGAGCTGGTCAAGCTGACCATCGTGCTCTACGCGGCCGACTTCATGGTGCGCAAGCAGCAGGTCAAGCAAAGCTTCGCCAAGGCCTTCGCACCGATGGCCGCGGCGCTGGCCTTCATCGGCCTGCTGCTGCTGGCCGAGCCCGACATGGGGGCCTTCCTGGTGATCGCATCGGTGGCCATGGTGATCCTGTTCCTCGGCGGGGTCAACGGACGCATGTTCGGAGCGCTCACCGTGGTCGTGATCGGAGCGTTCGTGCTGATGATCGTGCTGTCGCCCTGGCGCCGTGACCGCATCTTCGCGTATCTGAATCCGTGGTCGCAGACCAATGCCGAAGGCAGCAGCTACCAGCTCGCGCACGCGCTGATCGCCGTCGGGCGCGGTCACTGGCTCGGCGTGGGCCTTGGCGGCAGCGTGGAGAAGCTGCACTACCTGCCCGAGCCGCAGACCGACTTCCTGCTCGCCATCATCGGCGAGGAGCTGGGCTTCGCCGGCGTGATCGTGCTCATCGGCGTGTTCGCATGGCTGACCAAGCGCGCCTTCGACATCGGGCGCCAGGCGCTGGCGGCCGACCGCATGTTCTCGGCGCTGGTGGCCCAGGGCGTGGGCGTGCTCATCGGCGGCCAGGCCTTCATCAACATCGGTGTCAACCTGGGCCTGCTGCCGACCAAGGGGCTGACCCTGCCGCTGTTGAGCTACGGCGGCTCGGCCACGCTGATCTCGCTGGTCGCGCTGGCGCTGCTGCTGCGCGTGGACTTCGAGAACCGGGTGCTGATGCGCGGGGGGCACGCATGAAGCCGAGCGGGCGCCGCGCGCTGATCATGGCCGGAGGCACCGGAGGGCACATCTTCCCGGGGCTCGCCGTGGGCGAGGGCCTGCGCGCCGCCGGCTGGGACGTGGCCTGGATGGGCGCGCCCGGCGGCATGGAGTCGCGCCTGGTGCCGCCGCAGGGATACCGCATGTGCTGGGTCGACTTCGGCGGCGTGCGGGGCAAGGGCGCGGCACGCTGGCTGCGCCTGCCGGCGCAGATGCTTCGCGCGCTGGCGCAGGCCGCGCGCGCGTTGCGCAGCGAGCATCCCGGCGTGGTGCTCGGCATGGGCGGCTACATCACGGTTCCCGGCGGACTGCTGGCGCGCGTGTTCGGCGCGCGGCTGGTGCTGCACGAGCAGAACGCGGTGGCCGGGCTGAGCAACCGCCTGCTCGCGCGACTTGCCGCGCGCGCGTTGTGCGCCTTCCCCGGAGCGCTGCCCGGAGCCGAGTGGGTCGGCAACCCGGTGCGGCGGGCCATTCGCGATCTCGCCGAGCCGGCGCTGCGCTATGCGCAGCGCAGCGGGCGCCTGCAGTTGCTGGTGGTCGGCGGCAGCCTGGGCGCGCGCGCTCTGAACGAAATGCTGCCCAGGGCGCTGGCGCTGATCGAGCCGCAGCAGCGCCCGCGCGTGGTGCACCAGAGCGGGCGCGCGCATCTGCAGGCGCTGCGCGAGGCCTACGCGGCCGCCGGCGTCGACGCCGACTGTCGCGAATTCATCGACGACATGGCCGGCGCCTACGCGCAGGCCGACCTCGTGGTGTGCCGGGCCGGCGCATCCACGGTCACCGAAGTGGCGTGCGCCGGCGTGGCCGCGCTGTTCGTTCCGTTCCCGTTCGCGGTCGACGATCACCAGACCGCGAACGCCCGTTATCTCGCCGATGGCGGCGCCGCGATGCTGGTGCAGCAGGCCGATCTCGACGCCCAGGGCCTCGCCGCGCGCCTGCGCGGCTTGCGCCGCGACGAGCTGCAGGCCATGGCCTGCAAGGCCCGCGCGCTGGCGCGCAGCGACGCCGTCGAGCGCATCGTCGCGGTCTGTGAAGCGCTGGGCAGCCAGACATGAAACACGCCATCCACCATATTCACTTCGTTGGCATCGGAGGCGCCGGGATGAGCGGCATCGCCGAGGTGCTGCTCAATCTCGGCTACCGCATCAGCGGCAGCGACCTGGGCGAGAACGCCGCCGTGCGGCACCTGCGCGCCGCCGGCGCCGCGGTGGCCATCGGACACGACGCCGCGCATGTCGCCGGCGCCGACGCGGTCGTGGTCTCGACCGCGGTGGACTCCGACAACCCCGAGGTGCGCGCGGCGCGCGCGCGCCACATCCCCGTGGTGCCGCGCGCGGTGATGCTGGCCGAGCTGATGCGACTCAAGCGCGGCATCGCGATTGCCGGAACCCATGGCAAGACCACGACGACCAGCCTGGTGGCGAGCGTGCTGGCCGAGGGCGGGCTGGACCCGACCTTCGTCATCGGCGGACGCCTGAACAGCGCGGGCACGCACGCCAAGCTCGGCGGCGGCGAGTACATCGTGGTCGAGGCCGACGAATCGGACGCCTCCTTCCTCAATCTGCTGCCGGTGATGGCGGTGGTGACCAACATCGACGCCGACCACATGGACACCTACGGCCATGACATGGCCAGGCTGCGCCAGACCTTCGTCGAGTTCATCGCCCGTCTGCCTTTCTACGGGGCGGCCGTGCTGTGCATCGACGACCCCGGAGTGCGCGCCATCCTGCCCTTCGTGTCCAAGCCGGTGACGCCCTACGGACTCGACGAGGCCGCGCAGGTGCGCGCCATCGACGTGCGCGCGGCCGGAACCGGCATGGAGTTCACCGTGCTGCGGCGCAATGGCGTGGTGCTGCCCCCGCTGCAGGTGCGTCTGAACCTGCCGGGGCTGCACAACGTTCGCAACGCGCTGGCGGCGATCGCGGTGGCCGCCGAACTCGGCGTCGACGATGCCGCGGTGTGCAAGGCGCTGGCCGAGTTCCGTGGCGTCGGGCGCCGCTTCCAGCGCTGGGGCGAGATGGCCTGCGCCGACGGCGGCAGCTTCACGCTGATCGACGACTACGGGCACCATCCGGCGGAAATGGCGGCCACGCTGTCCGCGGCGCGCGGAGCCTATCCGGGGCGGCGCATCGTGCTGGCCTTCCAGCCCCACCGCTTCACGCGCACGCGGGACCTGTTCGAGGACTTCGTCGCGGTACTGGGCACGGCCGATGCCGTGTTGCTGACCGAGGTGTATGCCGCCGGCGAGGCGCCGATCGTCGCGGCCGACGGGCGCAGCCTGGCGCGCGCGCTGCGGGTCGCCGGGCGCACCGAGCCGCTGTTCGTCGAGGACGTGCAGGCGCTGCCCCAGGCGGTGGTCGATTTCGCTCGCGACGGCGACGTCGTGCTGTGCATGGGAGCAGGTTCGATCGGCCAGGTCGCGGCGCAGATCGCGTCGCGCCAGCGCGACGGCGCCACGGAGGTGCCGGCATGAGCCGCGTCGCCGCCATCGATGCGCGCGCCGTCGGCCGCGTCGCCGTGCTGCTGGGCGGTCGCTCGGCCGAGCGCGAGGTCTCGCTGATGTCCGGCAACGGCGTGCTGCAGGCGCTGCGCTCCCAGGGCGTCGACGCCTTCGGCTTCGACCCCGCCGAGCAGCCGTTGCAGCGTCTGCTCGAGCTCGGCGCGCAGCGCGTGTTCATCGCGCTGCACGGTCGCTTCGGCGAGGACGGAACGGTGCAGGGCGCGCTGGAGCTGCTGGGCCTGCCCTACACCGGCTCGGGCGTGCTTGCGTCGGCGCTGGCCATCGACAAGCACATGACCAAGCGCCTGTGGCATTGCGAAGGGCTGTCGACGCCGGCATGGCGCCTGGTCGGCAGCGTGCAGCAGGCGCGCGAGGCCGCGGCGCAGCTCGGCCTGCCGCTGATCTTCAAGGCCAGCCACGAGGGCTCGACGCTGGGGCTGGCGCGCGCCGACACTGCGCAGCAGGTCGATGCCGCGTACGCCGAGGCGGCGCGCTTCGACTCCGCGGTGCTGGCCGAGCAGTTCATCGCCGGCGACGAGGTCACCTGCGCGGTGCTGGGAGAGGGCGCCGGCGCGCGCGCGCTGCCTCTGGTGCGCATCCAGGCCCCTGGCGGCAACTACGACTTCGAGCACAAGTACTACAGCGACGACACCCGCTACCTGTGCCCGGCGCAGCTGCCCGAAGGCGAGGAGCCGGCGATCGCCGAGCTGGTGCTGGCCAGCTACCGCGCGCTGGGCTGCCGCGGCTGGGCTCGCGCCGACGTCATGATCCGCGCGTCCGACCGCAGGCCCTTCCTGCTCGAAATGAACACCAGCCCGGGCATGACCGGGCATTCGCTGGTGCCGATGGCCGCGCGTGCCGCCGGCATCAGCTACGAGCAGCTGTGCCTGAGCCTGCTCGAATCGGCGCGCCTCGACCAGGGCAAGGCGGCGGGCGCGGGAGCTGGGGCATGAGCATGTCGCTGCGCCAGGAATTGCCGCTGGACATCCGGCTGATGAACTTCACCAGCCGCGCGCTGGTGTGGCTGTTCGTGCTCGGCGCACTGGCCGCCGGCGGCAACTGGCTGCTGCAGCGTCCGTGGTGGGCCATCCGCAGCGTGCGCGTGCAGGGCGTGATGCATCACGTCACCGCGGCCTCGCTGCGCACCGACGCGCTGCCGCGGGTGCAGGGAAACTGGTTCACGGTCAGGCTCGGCGCGGTCCAGCAGGCCTTCGACCAGGTGCCCTGGGTGCGCAAGGCCGTCGTGCAGCGCGTGTGGCCGCTGTCGCTGCTGGTGCAGCTGCAGGAGCAGCAGCCGCTGGCGCTTTGGCTCGACGCCGCCGGCAACCCGGCGAGCCTGGTCAACCGCGACGGCGATGCCTTCGAGGCCAACCTGGGCGAGGTGCAGGACATGGGGCTGCCGCGCTTTTTCGGCCCTCCCGGCACGCAGTCCCAGGTCACGGCCATGTACAGGCAGCTGCAGCAGGTGTTCGCCCCGCTGCATTGGCGCATCGCAGGGCTCGGGCTTGGCGCGCAGGGCGACTGGCAGGTGCAGGTGGCGGACGGCCCGAGCGTGGACCTTGGGGCGGCCGACGATGCCCAGGCCTTCGCCGAGCGCCTGCGGCGCTTCGTGCTGATGGTGCCGCGCGTGCAGGCTCGCTATGGCCGGGCCATCGCGTCGGCCGACCTGCGCTACGCCAATGGTTTCGCGCTGAAGCTGGTGGATGACAACAAGGATGCCTCCGGCAGCGCGCGCGGCGCGACGGCGGCAAGGACAACGAAAAGCAGCAAACCCAAGTCGAGGGGGGCTCGGTAAATGGCGAAGGAGTACAAGGACCTGGTGGTCGGCCTGGACATCGGCACGTCGAAGGTGTCGGCGATGGTCGGCGAGATCCTGCCCGGGCAGGACCA
>JAKCDM010000186.1 GCA_021841865.1 Pseudomonadota bacterium | reverse complement strand
AGGCGCTGCACCGCGCCGGACACGTCCTGCAGCTTGTCCAGGCCGAACAGGCCGATGCGGAAGGTCATGAAGTCCTTCGGCTCGTCGCAGGCCAGCGGCACGCCGGCGGCGATCTGCACGCCGGCGGCGACGAAGGCCTGCGTGTTGTGAAGCTTGGTGTCGCGGGTGTGGCACACGACCACTCCGGGCGCCTCGAAGCCGGGCGCCGCCACGCTGGCCACGCCGCGCCGGCGCAGGCTGTCGCGCACCCGCGCGCCCAGCTCGGCCTGGGCCTGCTTCAGGCGCGGCAGGCCGATGTCGAAGGCCTCGCGCATGACGTCGCGCACGCGAACCAGCGAATCGGTGGGCATCGTGGCGTGATAGGCGTGGCCGCCTGCTTCGTAGGCCCGCATGACCTTCAACCAGGCCGCGAGATCGCAGGAAAAACTGTCGCTGCGCGTGGCTTCGATTCGCTGCAGCGCGCGCTCGGAAAGCATCGCGAAACCTGCGCAGGGGGTGGCGCTCCAGCCCTTCTGCGGCGCGCTGACCAGCACGTCGACGCCGAGCGCGCGCATGTCCACCCACATCGCGCCCGACGCGATGCAATCGAGCACGAACAGCGCGCCCACCTCGTGCGCCGCGTCGGCGACGAGGCGCAGGTAGTCATCGGGCAGCATCATGCCGGCGGAGGTCTCGACATGCGGCGCGAACACCACCGCGGGGCGCTGGCTGCGGATGGCCTGCGCGACTTCCTGCGCCGGCACCGGAGCGAACGCGGCCTGCGGAGCGGCCGAGACGGCGCGCGCCTTCAACACGGCGATGCTGGCGCGCGGGCGCGCGGCCTCGAGGATCTGCGACCAGCGGTAGCTGAACCAGCCGTTGCGCACCACCAGCACCGCGGTGCCATCGGCGCAGTCGACGAACTGGCGCGCCACGGCCTCCATCGCGAAGGTGCCGCTGCCCGGCACGACCACCGCCGCGTCGGCGCCGTAGGCCTGGCGCAGCATCGAGGAGATGTCGCACAGCGCGTCGCGGAAGCGCCGCGACATGTGATTGAGCGCGCGGTCGGTGTAGACCACCGAATATTCCAGCAGGCCGTCGGGGTCGACGTCGGGACGCAGTCCGGGCATGGGTGTTTCTCCTGATGGTGCTGCGGGGCGCGGCAGGCACCGGCGCTCGCGCAAAGGCGCGGCCGGCTGCTCGTGGGCGGCGCGGCGGACAGGCCCACCAGCCTAGCATGACCTGGGGCAAGCCCACAGGCGGGCCCGCACTTGTCCGGGCTGCTTGCGCGCAGTTACATTGCAACAGGTCCGGCCAGGCCCCCGGTCGTGCCGTGCCCGCAATATCCCCTCAGGCAGCGCATGAATCAATTTCCCACCCGTCTGGATTCGCAGGTCGCCTTCGCCATCGCGCGGGCCATGCTCGACGGCTTCAACAAGCACTACCGGCTGTTCCGCCAGGTCAGCCGCGAGGCCAAGGCGCGCTTCGAGGCCGGCGACTGGGCGGGCCAGCAGCGCGCGCAAAGCGAGCGCATCGCCTTCTACGACACCCGCGTCGACGAGGCCACCGAGCGGCTGCAGGCCGAATTCGACGCCGCGCGCCTGCACACCGACGTGTGGCACCAGGCCAAGCTGCACTACATCGGGCTGCTCACCAACCACCTGCAGCCGGAGCTGGCCGAGACCTTCTTCAACTCGGTGACCACCAAGATCCTGCATCGCCGGCATTTCCACAACGACATCCTGTTCGTGCGTCCGGCGATTTCCACCGAGTACATCGAATACGACGAGCCGGCCGCGCAACCGACCTTTCGCGCGTACTACCCGACCCGCGAGAACCTGCGGGAAACCCTGATCCGCATCATTGACAACCACCAGTTGCAGCGACCCTTCGCCGACCTGGAGCACGACGTCGACCTGGTCGTGCGCGAGCTGGAAAAGCGCCTGGGCGACACCCGGCTGCGCGGCAATTTCCAGATCCAGGTGCTGTCGTCGCTGTTCTACCGCAACAAGGGTGCCTACCTGGTCGGACGGGTGATCAACGGCTACTGGGAAGCGCCGCTGGTGCTTCCCATCCTGCACGACGACAACGGTCGCCTGATGCTCGACACCGTGCTGCTCGACGAGGACGACGTGCTGCTGCTGTTCTCGTTCGCGCGGGCGTATTTCATGGTCGACATGGCGGTGCCGTCGGCCTACGTGCAGTTCCTGCGCAGCCTGATGCCTCGCAAGCCGCGCTCCGAGCTGTACAGCGCACTGGGCCTGGCCAAGCAGGGCAAGACCCTGTTCTATCGCGACTTCCTCTACCACCTGCGGCACTCCAGCGACCGCTTCACGACCGCTCCCGGAATCCGCGGCATGGTCATGCTGGTGTTCACGCTGCCTTCCTTCCCCTTCGTGTTCAAGGTGATCCGCGACTTCTATCCTCCGCCGAAGGACACGACGCGCGAACAGATCAAGTCCAAGTACCTGCTGGTCAAGCGCCACGACCGCGTCGGACGCATGGCCGACACGCTGGAATACTCGAACGTGGCGTTCCCGCGCGAACGCTTCGACCCGGCGCTGATCGACGAACTCAAGGCCACCTGCGCGTCGCAGCTCGAGGAGGACGGCGAGCTGCTGGTGATCCGGCACTGCTACATCGAGCGCCGCATGATCCCGCTGAACATCTACCTGCAGGAGGCGACCCCGCAGCAGCTCGAGGCCGCGGTGATCGACTACGGCAACGCCATCAAGGACCTGGTGGCGGCGAACATCTTTCCCGGCGACATGCTGTGGAAGAACTTCGGCATCACCCGGCACGGCAAGGTCGTGTTCTACGACTACGACGAGATCGAATACATCACCGACTGCCAGTTCCGGCGCATTCCCGAGGCGCGCAACGACGAAGACGAGATGGCCGCAGAGCCGTGGTATTCGGTCGGCCCGCACGACGTGTTCCCCGAGACCTTCGGCCGCTTCCTGCTGGGCGACCCGCGGGTGCGCGAGGTATTCCTGCGCCACCATGCCGACCTGCTCGACGCAGCGTTCTGGCAGGCGCAGCAGCGGCGCATCCGGGCCGGCCAGGTGATCGACGTGTTTCCCTACGACACGGCCAAGCGCTTCGCGCGCGCGGCCACCGCGCCGGCTGCCGCCGGCAACACCCCTGAACCGATGGAGCAGATGTCATGAGTTCCGATCCCGTAGTCATCGTGTCCGCCGCGCGCACCCCGATCGGCGGCCTGCTGGGCGACCTCGCGTCCGTGCCGGCATGGGAGCTGGGCGCCACCGCGATCGCCGCCGCGGTCGAGCGCGCCGGGCTGTCGAAGGAGGCCGTCGACGAAGTGCTGATGGGCAACTGCCTGATGGCCGGACAGGGCCAGGCGCCGGCGCGCCAGGCAGCGCTGAAGGCGGGCCTGCCGCAGTCGGCCGGCGCCGTGACCCTGTCGAAGATGTGCGGCTCGGGCATGCGCGCGATGATGTTCGGCCACGACATGCTGGCCGCAGGCAGTGCCGAGGTGGTGGTCGCCGGGGGCATGGAAAGCATGACCAACGCCCCGCACCTGGCTTTCGTGCGCAAGGGCGTCAAGTACGGGCTGACCGAGTTCTACGATCACATGGCGCTGGACGGGCTCGAGGATGCCTACGACCGCGGCAAGGCCATGGGGGTGTTCGCCGAGAGCTGCGTGGCGCGCTACGGATTCACCCGAGAGGCGATGGACGCCTTCGCCATCGAATCCACCGCGCGCAGCAAGCGCGCCAACGAGGACGGCAGCTTCGACTGGGAGATCGCGCCGGTGGTGGTGGCCGGGCGCGGCGGCGAACAGCGAATCACGCGCGACGAGCAGCCGTTCAAGGCCCGCCCCGACAAGGTCCCCACGCTCAAGCCGGCCTTCCGCAAGGACGGCACCATCACCGCGGCGACCTCGTCGAGCATCTCCGATGGCGCCGCGGCGCTGGTGCTGATGCGCGAATCCACCGCGC
>JAKCDM010000185.1 GCA_021841865.1 Pseudomonadota bacterium | reverse complement strand
ACCCGCGAGGACCAGCGCCTGCTGACCGTCGCCGGCGCGCTGGAGCCCGAGCGCATCGAGGGCGTGGAAACCGGAGGCTGCCCGCACACGGCCATCCGCGAGGACGCGTCGATCAACCTGGAGGCCGTCGATCGAATGCTCGAGCGCTTTCCCGACGCCGACATCGTGTTCATCGAGTCCGGCGGCGACAACCTGGCCGCGACCTTCAGCCCCGAGTTGTCCGACCTGACCATCTACGTGATCGACGTCGCCGGCGGCGAGAAGATCCCGCGCAAGGGGGGGCCGGGCATCACGCGCAGCGACCTGTTCGTGATCAACAAGATCGACCTCGCGCCGCACGTCGGCGCCGACCTGCGGGTCATGCGCAGCGACACCGAGCGCATGCGCGGCGACAAGCCCTACGTCACGACCAACCTGAAAACCCTCGAGGGCGTCGATGCGGTGGTGCGCTTCATCGAGGCCCGGGGCCTGCTCGGCGCGGAGTGAACCCGATGTCCGCGCAGGCTCCCGCGGCACGCACCGGCGCCGCGCCGCCGCGGGCTTCGCCGGGCCTGCACGCCGGCGCCATCGTCGCGCTGCACGCGCTCGGCTGGGGCCTGTGCCTGAGCCAGGCCGCGTCGCATCCGATGCTGCTGGGCCTGGGCATCTCGGCCTACCTGTTCGGCCTGCGCCACGGCTTCGACGCCGACCACATCGCGGCCATCGACGACACCGTGCGCCTGATGCTGCAGCGCGGGCGCGACCCGCTCGCGGTCGGCCTGTTCTTCTCCCTCGGGCATTCCACCGTGGTGTTCGCGCTCAGCGTGCTGGCCGCGCTGTTCGCCGCGCTGGTGCGCGACCGCCTGGGCAGCCTGGAAGCCGTCGGCAGCCTGCTCGGCACGCTGGTCTCGGCCGGCTTCCTCATCGTCGTCGGCTGGCTCAACCTGCGCATCCTCGTCGACCTGCTGCGCCTGCGGCGCCGCCACGGCGCTCGCCACGAGCACAGCCACGCCGCCATCGACGCCTTGCTGGCCGGGCGCGGGCTGCTCGCGCGCCTGCTCGCGCGCCTGCCCGCGTCACGCCCGGCGCCGCTGATGCGCCACGCCTGGCAGATCTTCCCGGTGGGCCTGCTCTTCGGGCTGGGCTTCGACACCGCGTCGGAAATCGCGCTGCTGAGCCTCGCCGGCACGGCGTCCGGCCACGTCGGCTGGGCCGGCGTGCTGTCGCTGCCCACGCTGTTCGCCGCCGGCATGGCGCTGGTGGACTCGGCCGACTGCGCGCTGATGACCCGCGCCTACGCCTGGACCCTGCTGCAGCCGGCGCGCCGCCTCCGCTTCAACCTGCTCATGACCTCCATGTCGGTCGCGCTGGCGCTGGGAGTCGCCGGAGTCGAACTGGCCCAGCTGCTGATCGGGCGCCTCGGGCTGCACGGCGCAGCGGCCGGCGCGCTCGAGCGACTGTCGCTCAATTCGGTGGGCGTCGGTGTCGTCGGCCTGTCGGCGGGACTTGCCAGCGGTGTCTGGGGCGTGTCCCGGGCGATGGCCAGAATTCAGCGCCGCGGGCCGGCGCGCTGAGCCTGCCGGCCCGTCAATAGGTCTTGTACGGCAGGAACTTGCCCGACATCACGATCTGCACGCGGTCGCCCTTGGCGTCGGGCTCGCGCTGCAGGTCCATGCGGAAGTCGATGGCCGACATGATGCCGTCGCCGAACTCCTCGTGGATCAGCGCCTTCAGGGTCGTGCCGTACACGCTGATCAGTTCGTGGAAGCGGTAGATCAGCGGATCGGTCGGCACGCTCGTCGGCAGCGAGCCCTTGTAGGGAACCTGCTGCAGCAACGCCACGGCCTGCTGCGGCAGCCCGAAGATCTCGCCCAGCGTGGCCGCCTGCGCGGCGTCGAAGGTCATCTGGCCGAGGCAGCCGGCAGTGACCCATTCCTTCGAAAGGCCCAGCCTGGCGGCCACGTCGGCCCATTTCAGGCCCTTGGCGATCTTGGCCTCGACAATCATTTCGGTCACATCATTGCGGTTCATCAGCGCTTCTCCCGATGGGTCGACATGCGCAGGGAGCGAGCAGCCGGGTCGAGCCGGCGCCCGCGCCTTGCGCGAGCCTTTCCGCAAGGACCATGCCAGGATTGCCGGCCACGATGCCGGCAGGTCGCGACGCCGAGCTGAACCGAATTGCGCGCGCAGCGCGCCAGGCCCGGCTCGCGGGCCCGCGCCCGCGGCCCCTTGTCACATGCGCTCGACGATGGTCACGTTGGCCATGCCCCCGCCCTCGCACATGGTCTGCAGGCCATAGCGCGCCCCACGGCGGTGCAGCGCGTGCACCAGCGTGGTCATCAGGCGCGCTCCGGAGGCGCCCAGCGGGTGGCCCAGCGCGATCGCGCCGCCATGCACGTTCAGGCGTTGCGGGTCGGCGTCGAGCTCGCGCCCCCAGGCCAGCGGCACCGATGCGAAGGCCTCGTTGACCTCGTACAGGTCGATGCCGTCCAGGCTCAGGCCGCTGCGCTGCAGCGCGCGGCGCGTGGCCTCCAGAGGCGCCAGCAGCATCACCACGGGATCGCCGCCCATCACGCTCAGGTGGTGGATGCGAGCCAGCGGCATCGCGCCGATGGCGCGCAGCCCCTGCTCGCTGGCCACCAGCACGGCGCTGGCGCCGTCGCAGATCTGGCTGGCGTTGCCGGCGGTGATCACGCCGCCTTCGCGCAGCACGCGCAGCCCCGCCAGCGCCTGCGCCGACGTGTCGGCGCGCACGCCCTCGTCGCGGTTGTGCAGCCCCTCGCCGCCGCCGTCTGCGGTGCGCGCCGGCAGCGGCTCGATCTCGGCGTCGAACACCCCCGCGTCGGCGGCCGCCGCCGCGCGCTGGTGGCTCAGCAGCGCGTAGGCGTCGAGCTGCTCGCGGCTGAATCCGTAGCGCTGGGCGATCATCTCGGCGCCGTCGAACTGGCTGAACTCGCGCACCCCGTAGCGGCGCTGGATCGCCGGGCTGACGTAGCTGCCCAGGCCCTCGCGCTCGGGCAGGCTGTGCGGCAGGCCCATCGGCACCCGGCTCATGCTTTCCACGCCGCCGGCGACCACCACGTCCATCCAGCCCGACATCACCGCCTGCGCCGCGAAGTGGATCGCCTGCTGCGACGAGCCGCATTGCCGGTCCACCGTGGTGCCCGGCACGGTCTGCGCCAGCATGCCCGAGGCCAGCACCACGTTGCGCGCCAGGTTGGTCGACTGCTCCCCCGCCTGCGACACGCAGCCCAGGATCACGTCGTCCACCAGCGAGGGGTCGACCCCGGTGCGCCGCAGCAGCGCGTCGACCACATGCGCACCCAGGTCCACCGGGTGCCAGCCCGACAGGCGCCCGCCCCTGCGTCCGCCGGCGCTGCGTACCGCGCCCACGATGTAAGCATGCGCCATGTTCGCTCCTGTTGGTGTCCGGCGGCCGACCCGCCAACCCCAGCGTACGGGAGGCTTCGCGCCCGCGGCAAGCCTGTGGTGCCGGGCCGGCGCCGATGCACGATGGGCGCTACGATTTCAGGCCCGGGCGCGGAGAAGCACGCCGCGCGAGCCCACCACTTTGCCGAACACGATGAAATACCTGCACACCATGGTCCGCGTGACCGACCCCGACGCCTCCCTGGCCTTCTACCGCGACGCCCTCGGCCTGCAGGAAGTGCGGCGCATGGAAAGCCAGCAGGGGCGCTTCACCCTGATCTACCTGGCCGCCCCCGGCGACGAGGACGCGCAGGTCGAACTGACCTACAACTGGGACCCCGAGACCTACACCGGCGGGCGCAACTTCGGCCACCTCGCCTACGAGGTCGACGACATCTACGCCACCTGCGAACGCCTGCAATCCCACGGCGTGACCATCCTGCGCCCGCCGCGCGACGGCCGCATGGCCTTCGTGCGCTCGCCCGACCAGATCTCCATCGAGCTGCTGCAAAAAGGCCAGGCCCTGGCCCCGGC
>JAKCDM010000184.1 GCA_021841865.1 Pseudomonadota bacterium | reverse complement strand
CGGAGTCCTTGCGCTGGGTCTCGCGCGCGTCCTCGCTGCGCTGCAGCAGTGCGCGCACCTTCGCCAGCCACTCGCGCTGCAGCGACAGGTCGCGAAGCAGCAGCACGACCAGCACCACGGCCAGGCCGAGTGCCCCGCCGAGAGGCAGGCGAACGCGGCGCCACCAGGCGGCGGCTACCGCGTCGCGCGGGGTGACGACGAAGGCCGTCAGCGGGTAGCCGCTCAGCGCATGCAAGGCGCCGATGTACGTGCTCCCGCCGGGGTCGGCATCGGCGGGCCCCTCGGCAAAAAGCCGGGTGCGGCGCGGCTGGGCGCGCAAGGCGCTTACCACCAGGCCCGAGCGCGGATGAGAGAAGAATTCGCGGAGGTGCGCGGTGCGAGGCATCGGCCAGCGCCCGAGCAGGTAGCCGCCGCTGTCGATCACGCCGAACATCAGGCGCGGGTCGTTTCCATGCTCCAGCAGCGAGCGGTAGAGCAGGTTCTCTTTCTGCTGGTCGAGTTCGCCGGCGATCAGGAAGCCCCGGTGGCCTGCCGCGGGAGGGGTTGCCAGGGCCATCGGCAACAGCAGTCGCCGGGCGGGCGATGGGCTCACCACGTGCCCGAGCTGCAGCGAGCCGGGATGGGCTCGCGCGACGGCACTCACCTGGCGCAGGTCGATTCCGGGGGCCGTGCCGGAAGGCGCGGAACCCGCGCAGTCGACGACGGCGAGCACGCTGCCCTGCCAGTCGAGCACCAGCAGGCGCGACACATTGGGCTCGGTCCGGCAAAAATCCGCCAATGCCGGCGCCAGGCCGTCGGCGGGCCTGTCCAGCCACGAGCGGGAGCGAATCTGCGCCGACAGGAACGCGAGACCACGCGCGTAGCGATTGAGATGGTTCTGCACGGCGACCTGCACGATCTGTGCGGTTTCCGCCAGCTCGGCGCGCTGATTGCGCATCTGTTCGCGCCACGAAACGACCAGGAACCAGCTCGTGATGCCCAGCAACGCGAGCAGCACGACAGCGAACAACGCCAGGCTCTTGCGACGCACGCGGCGATCGTCGAGCATGGGCGCGGAAAGGGCGGTGTTCATCGGCACGAAGCGTAATCTACGCGATACGTTGATCGGTCTCCGATTCGAATCATCTGTGCACGATTCCACGCAAGTTCGTGAATTCGTTCACAGGTTCGCGTTCACCGCTTGTTTACACTCGGGAAAGCGTTTTCCGACACCTGACACAGCGAATGCCCCGACCCACGCCCACGCCAGTCGCCCTGAGCCCCCAGGCGGCCTGGATCGATGCCCTGGCGGCACCGGTCCTGCTCGTGGTCCGGGAGCGCCTGCGCTATGTCAACGCAGCGGCGGTGAGCCTCCTGCGCGCGAATGGCGCGCAGGAACTGCTGGGCCGCAGCGTGCAGGATTTCATGCATCCGCTCGACGCGCATCGAATCCTGGCGCGCATCCAGCGTGCCGAGTCCGGGGAGGGCGGCAATCCACCCACCAGCATGCGGGTGTTCGACTGCCGCGGCGGCGAACTCACGCTGGTGATCACCAGCGCGCCGATCGACTGCGACGGCGAGGCCGGCGTGCTGGCCACCTGCCTGGACATGACCGAGCGCGTGGCCATGGAGCAGCGCCTGCGGCGCACCGACGAGGACTTCCGGCGCATCATGGACACGATGCAGGACGTGTTCTACCGCACCGATGCGCAGGGCATCACCCGCTACGTCTGCCCCGCGGTGAAAAACGTGCTCGGCTACAGCGCCGAGGAAATCGTCGGCCTTCCGGCGGCGGCCTTCTACCCCGATCCCGCCGAGCGCGACGCGCTGGTGGCGGCGATTCGCGAACATGGCTTCGTGCACGACTTCCCCGGGCGCATGCGCCGCAAGGACGGGGTGATCATCGACATTTCGATCAGCACCCAGGCCTTGCGCGACGAGCGCGGCCAGTACGCGGGCGTGGAGGGCATCTGGCGCGACATCACCGAGCGCAAGGCGATGGAACGCGAGCTCGAGCGCCTGGCCACCCGCGACCATCTCACCGGGCTTCTCGGGAGGCGACGCATCCTGGAGATGCTCGACGAGGAACTCGAGCGTCGGCGCGACCGTCGCTCGCAGGCCTCGCTGTCGGTGCTGCTGCTGGACCTGGACCATTTCAAGCAGATCAACGACACCTTCGGCCATGCCGGCGGAGACCAGGTGTTGCGCCAGTTCGTCTCCACCGTGCACGAGTCGCGCCGAGGTGACGACCAGTTCGGTCGCCTGGGCGGCGAGGAATTCCTGCTCGTGCTGCAGGGGGCCGATGCCGACGGCGCGCGGCAGCTGGCCGAGCGAATCCGCCTCGCGGTGCAGGACCGCCACTATTACGTGCACGAGCGCACTGGCGTACGGCTGACGGTCAGCATAGGATGCGCTCACGCGAGCATCGACGACCGGCGCAGCTCCGACCTGCTCGAGCGGGCCGATCGGGCGCTGTACGAGGCCAAGCGCTCGGGGCGCAACCGGGTCTGCCCGTGAGCACGAAGCCCGGGGCGCGACGCTGCGCTTGCGCGAGCGCCCGGCGGGCAGCGCCGGAGCACGGAGCAGGGACATGGAAAAGCCACGCATGAGCTCTGGCGCCACCGTCGGCAGCGGCGCCGAGTCGCCTCGCGATCCCTCGCCGCCAACGGGGTCGGTGCCGCCGCGCCGCGCCGGTGGGCGAGACCCGTCGAGCTTGCGAATCCAGATCGAGGCGCTGATGCTGGACCCGCGCGGGCATTTCCGGCCGCGTGCGCTGACCTTGCTGGCCTGCGACGGCGACACCGACCCGCTGCTGGTGATGCAGGTCGGCGAGCAGGACGACGGAACCCTCAGCGTGGTGACCTCGCAGCCCCTGGCGACCGGCGGCAGGTTTCGGGTCTGGCTGGCTTCCGAGCAGGCATCGCAGGCGGCATCCGCGATGGCCGGCAGGCGCTACCTGCTGGCCGAATGCCGAACCGGGCACCGCCCCGAGGACTCCGGGCAGCCCTGCTGGGTCAGCCTGCTGCGTCCCGAGCTCGACGCGCCGCTGCCGGGCGAGGGGGCCTGACACCGTGTTGCGTCGCTGGTTCGGCCCCAGCCCCACCGATCGCCTCGTGGCCTTGCAGGCCGTGCTGGGCAGCACCCACGAACTGTTCATCAGCCTGGGGGAGCTGCGCGCGCGACAGTTTCTCGAACATACCGTCAATCGACTGGCGCACCGCGCCGTCGCCGGCTCCGGGCTGGTCGCTCGCAGCGACAGCACGTCGCTGCTGGTGCTGTTCGAACAGGCCGAGCAGGCGCTGCGCACGGCCTGCCTGCTGCGCGCGGATCTGCGTGCCTGGTGCCTCGACGTGGGCCCGGATTTCGACCTGCCGATGGACATGGGCCTGAGCAGCGGCGCGGTGCTGTGCCGTCCACCGAGTTTCGAGGGCGAGACCCTGCTGAGGGCCTCCACGCTGGCGGCCGCCGCGCACGGTGGTGAGATCCTCATGGATCATGGCGTGCTGGCGGCGCTGCCCGCCGAACTGGCGGCACGCGCGCGACGCAGCCCGCCGGCTGCCGGCTTCGCCCACGTCGGCACCGCGTGGACCTTTGTGTGCGATGCCGAGTCGATGCCCAGGCCGGCCGATCCGCTGTGGCTGAACCTTCGCAGCCCGGACGGGCGCATCCACCTCAGTTTCACGCCCGAGCGTCCGATCCGCATCGGGCGCGATGCCAGGTCCGACCTTGTCGTGGACAGCCCGGCCATTTCCCGCCAGCACGCGGTGATCGTCTGGCGCAACGGCAGCTACATGCTGGCCGACATGAGCCGCAACGGCACCTGGCTGCGCCACCAGGCCGCTCCGCAGGCGGTCTGCCTGCAGCGCGGCGTCTGCCTGCTGGGAAGCAGCGGTTCGCTGAACCTGGGCAGGAGGCCGTTGCCGTGGCGGGCGCCCGATCTTTTGTTCAGTGTGACGGCTCCGGCGCA
>JAKCDM010000183.1 GCA_021841865.1 Pseudomonadota bacterium | reverse complement strand
TCCAGCCCCTGCTCGTGCAGCATGCGCGGGATCTTGTAGATGCTGTCGGCGTCCCACACCGAGATCACCGCGTCCTGCGGCAGGTTGGCGAACAGCGAGATCTTCTCGCGCTCGTCGTCCGGGATCGGGCGGTCGGCCCGGCACAGCAGCGCGTCGGCGGTGATGCCGATCTCGCGCAGCTTCTGCACGCTGTGCTGGGTCGGCTTGGTCTTGAGTTCGCCGGCGGCAGGGATGAACGGTACCAGGGTCAGGTGCACGAAGGCGCTGTGGTGCCGCGGCATGCGCAGGCTCATCTGGCGCACCGCCTCGAGGAAGGGCAGGGACTCGATGTCGCCCACCGTGCCGCCGATTTCCACGATGGCCACGTCGGCCTCGTCGGCGCTGCCCTCGCCGGCGCCGCGACGGATGAACTCCTGGATCTCGTTGGTCACGTGCGGGATCACCTGCACGGTCTTGCCCAGGTACTCACCTCGGCGCTCCTTGCGGATCACGCTTTCGTAGATTTGCCCGGTGGTGAAGTTGTTGGTGCGGCGCATCGAGCGCCGGATGAAACGCTCGTAGTGCCCGAGGTCGAGGTCGGTCTCGGCGCCGTCGTCGGTGACGAACACCTCGCCGTGCTGGAACGGCGACATCGTTCCCGGGTCGACGTTGATGTAGGGATCGAGCTTGATCAGGGTGACGTTGATGCCCCGGGACTCGAGAATCGCGGCCAGCGAGGCCGCCGCGATGCCCTTGCCCAGGCTGGAAACCACGCCACCGGTGACGAAAACGTATTGGGTCATGACGCCGTATCGGACCGGGAAATCGGCATTATAGGAAGCTTCACCCGGCTGCTACCCCGGCGTCGGCGCGTCGAGTTCACGCAGCATTTCGACAATCGCCCGTGCCGTGGCCTCGGGCTGCTCGAACGGGAACAGGTGGCTGCCGCCGGGCATCCAGCGCAGATGCCGCCCCACCAGGCTGCGCGTGGCGCGCATGCCGGCCATCGCCAGCTCGCGCGACGCCGTGCCGCCGATGAACCCGATGGGCACCCCGGCGCGGCGCAGGCGCGGGGCCAGTCGCCCCAGGTGGTGCGGCAGCGTGGCGTAGATGGCCGCCTCCACGTCGCGCCGGAAGCGCAGCACGCGCGACGCGCCTTCGGGCGTGGTGGCGGCCTGCGCGTAGTCGTCCAGCATGCGCTGGTCCCACGCCGCGAAGAGGGTCTTGCCGCGGAAATGCTCCCGCACGGCGCCCAGGTCGGGCCATTGCTGGCGCCTGCGCAGCGCCGGCGCCACCGGGGCGAAGCGCTTGACCAGGCCGCTGCGCTTGGAAGCCCACAGCAGCGCGGCGCGCCAGCCCGCGACGACCGGCGAGTCCAGCAGCACCAGCGCGCGCAGGCGCCGCGGATGGCGCTCGGCCAACATCAGGCCGAGCAGGCCGCCCAGCGAATGGCCGACCAGGATCACCGGGCGCGAGCCGGCGGCGCGCTCGATGAACTCGTCGAGCTCGCGCAGCAGCTGCGGCCAGCAGTCGCTGACCGGCCGGTCCACCGCGTGCCCGAGCATGTCGGGTGCCAGCACCTCGTAGCGTTCGCCGAGCTGCTCGAGCAGCACGCGGTAGCTGCCCGCCGGAAAGCCGTTGCCGTGCGCGAACACCAGCAGCTCCCGCTGCGCCGGCGCCGTCACGCGTCGCCTCCGGGCAGCGCGCGCGCCTGCTCGCGCAGCAGGTACAGCGCGTCGAGCGCCTCGCGCGGAGACAGCGCGTCGCAATCGAGCTCGGCCAGCTGCAGTGCCAGCCGCTCAAGCTGCTCGAGCTGCTCGAGCTGCTGCTGCGAGGCCTCGGCGGGCGCCGGCGCCTGCGAGTCGCCGGCCTGCGCGCCGACGAACAGGTCGAGCTGCGCCAGGCGTTCGGCCTGCGCCTGCTGCAGCGCCTGCAGGCGCTGGCGCGCGTCGCGCAGCACCGCCGACGGCATGCCGGCGAGCTGCGCCACCTGCACGCCGTAGCTGCGGCTGGCCGGCCCCGGCTGCACCTCGTGCAGGAACACGATGCCATGGTCGTGCTCGACCGCGCCGACATGCAGGTTCAGCGCCTGCGGGTGGTGCGCCGGGAAATCGGTGAGCTCGAAGTAATGCGTGGCGAACAGCGTGTGGCTGCGGCAGCGTTCGTGCAGGTGCGCCGCGATGGCCAGCGCCAGCGCCAGGCCGTCGAAGGTCGAGGTGCCGCGCCCGATCTCGTCCATCAGCACCAGGCTGTCGGGCCCTGCGCTGCGCAGGATGGCCGCGGCCTCGCTCATCTCGACCATGAAGGTCGAGCGCCCGCCGGCGACGTCGTCGGACGCGCCGATGCGGGTGTGGATCGCGTCCAGCGGGCCGATTCGCGCGCTGGACGCCGGCACGTAGCTGCCCATGCAGGCGAGCAGGGCGATCAACGCGGTCTGGCGCATGAAGGTCGACTTGCCGCCCATGTTGGGCCCGGTGATGATCTGCGTTCGCGTCTGCGGCGACAGCACGCAGTCGTTGGGCACGAAGCGCTCGACCTGGGTCTGCACCACCGGATGGCGCCCGCCGCGGATCTCGATGCCCGGCAGCTTCGACAGTTCCGGGCGTACCCAGTCCCAGGTGCGTGCGCGCTCGGCCAGCGTCGCCAGCACGTCCAGGCGCGCCAGCGCGCGCGCCGCGCGCTGCCAGGCGGGCACCGCCGGCAGCAGCGCCTGCAGCAGTTCGTCCCACAGCACGCGCTCGCGCGCCAGCGCGCGCTCCTGCGCCGACAGGGCCTTGTCCTCGAAGGCCTTGAGCTCGGGCGTGATGTAGCGCTCCGAGGCCTTCAGGGTCTGGCGCCTGCGGTAGTCGTCGGGAACCTTGTCGGCCTGTCCGCGCGTGACCTCGATGGCGAAGCCGTGCACCTTGTTGTAGAGCACGCGCAGGTTGGCGATTCCGGTGCGCTCGCGCTCGCGCGCCTCCATGGCCAGCAGGAAGGATCCGCAGTCGCGCTCGATCGCGCGCAACTCGTCGAGTTCGGCGTCGAATCCGTCGCCGAACACGGCGCCGTCGCGCAGGTTCAGCGCGGGGGTCTCGGCCAGCGCCCGCTGCAGCAGCTCCAGCCCGGCCTGGCCGGGACCGAGCGTCTCGCGCAGCTCGCGCAGCATGGGGTCGTCGGCCGGCACGCAGGCGGCGACCTGCGGCAGGCGTTGCAAGGTGTCGCGCAGCGCCGCCAGCTCGCGCGGGCGCACCTGCTGCAGCGCCGCGCGCGCGGCGATGCGTTCCAGGTCGGCCAGTCCGCGCAGGTTCTCGTGCAGTTCGGCGGGGCCCTGGCGCAGCAGCGCGGCGATGGCGTCGTGGCGCGCGCGCGCCACGGCCTGCTCGCGCGGCGGCGCCGCCAGCCAGCTGCGCAGCAGCCGGCTGCCGGCCGCGGTGGCGCAGGCGTCGAGCACCGAGAACAGGGTCGGCGCCGGCTCGCCGCGCAGGGTGCTGAACAACTCCAGGTTGCGCCGTGCATTGGCGTCGAGCTGCACGCAGTCCTCGAAGCGCTCGACCTGCAGTTCGGCCAGCTGCGACAGCTCGCGCCCCTGGGTCTGCTGCGCGTATCCCAGCACCGCGGCGGCGGCGGCGTGGGCGCGCGGCAGCGCCTCGGCGCCGAAGCCGCCCAGGTCGCGCACGCCGAAGGCGCGACGCAACTGCTGCGCGCCGGCGTCGGCGTCGAATTGCCACGGCGCACGCGGGGTCAGCGCCACCCCTTGGAATTCGGCCGGGGCTTCCAGCCCGGCCGGCCACAGCAGCTCGGCAGGCTGGATGCGCGCCAGCCACGCCGCCAGCTCGTCGGGCCGGCATTGCGCCAGGCGCAGCGTGCCGCTGGACAGCACCAGCCAGGCCAGCCCCAGCTCGGGCTGGCGCCGCGATGCCGCCGGCGCCACCGCCAGCAGCGCGAAGTCGGTGCGCTCGTCGAGCAGGCCGTCGTGCAGGCGCGTGCC
>JAKCDM010000060.1 GCA_021841865.1 Pseudomonadota bacterium | reverse complement strand
AGGCTCGTCCATCTTCGCCAGGCGCAGCTCGCGCTGCTGCGCATCCCAGCGGAACGCCGAGGTCGTGTACTCGGCCGCCTGCGGCCCGTCCTTGCGCTTGAACGAAGGGTACCGGGCGCGCTTGGCGAAGAAGTTCAGGAATGCTGTGTTCAGGTGGCGCAGAGCTTGCTGCACCGGCACGCTGCTGACCTCGTTCAGCCAGGCGTGCTCAGGCGTTCTCTTGAGCAACGTGAGCGCCGCGGAGGTCTCGTGGTAGCCCACACGCTTCTGACGCTGCATCCACGCATCGCTGCGAAGTCGCAGCATGTGGTTGTAGACGAAGCGCGCGCATCCGAACGTGCGAGCCAGGATCCGTTCCTGCTCGGGCGTTGGATGGAAGCGAAAGCGATAGGCGCGCTTGACTTGCATGCCGCACACGACACGATTTTCACGTGTGAATTGTCAACCCAGCGCCGCCCTTCGGCCAGCGCTCCTTTCCTCCCCCCCTGAAGGACGGGGTTTCTCGGAGCAACGGATGATCAAACCTGCAGCAGCGAACGGTACTGTCTTGCGCCCGTCGAAAGTTGTCGCGACGGGCAGCACGAGCCTGGACGCGTTCGACATGCGCTCGGCGATCCTGGTGAATCAGGCGCGGGCGATGCTGACGGTCATCCCCGTCGGGATGGGCGGGGGAATCGTGTTCAGCGCGCTGTTCGTCTGGATTCTGCACCCCGACGGTGGCGGACTCGCGCTGGACGCCTGGTGGCTGTGGATGCTCGTGGCGCAGCTTGGCCGCGTGGCGCTGTGGTCCGTCGCGACGAAGGACCCCGACTTCGCGCAAAACGCCGGGCGCTGGCTGCGCTGGATGCGTGGCTCGCTGATGCTGGTGGGTCTGTCATGGGCGATGCTGCCGGCATTGGCACCGGGCGATCCCCTCGGCCTGCTGCTCGCAACCGTCGCGATCGCCGGGAACTGCGGCGTCGCGGTCGCCCATCTGTCCGCCGACCCGCTGTCGGCCCAGCTGTTCATGATTCCACCCGCGTTGAGCATGAGCTATCGCCTGCTCATGTCGAACGACCCCCGGCTGCATTCGCTGGTCGTCGTCGGGCTGCTCTACGTGGTGGTTCTCAACCTGGCAACGCGACGCAATCACCGATCCTTCCTGAGGCTTTCTTCGCTGCATGCACGCGCCCAGCGCAAGTCGCTGCATGACGGCCTGACCGGCCTGCCGAATCGCCTGCTGCTGATGTCACGCATCGAGCAGGCCCTGGATGGCGTCAAGAGCGGCGAAATGGGGGCCTTGATGTTCCTCGATCTCGACGGGTTCAAGGCCATCAACGACACGCTGGGACACCGTGCCGGAGATGAGGTGCTGGTCGCGGTTTCCAGGCGCATACGCGCGCGCCTTCGCGCCTGCGACACCCTGGCCCGGCTGGGGGGTGATGAATTCGTCATCCTGCTGGAAGACGTTGCCGACGCCTCGGCAGTTCGCGATACCGCCCGCGACGTGATTCATCTGCTTGCATCGCCGTTCGACCTGAGCAGCGGGCAAACGGTGCGCCTGGGCACCAGCATCGGGATCGCCACCTTCGCCACTCGCGAACTCGACGCCGGCCAACTGCTGCTGTGCGCCGACAAGGCCCTGTACCAGGCGAAGGCGGCCGGGAAAGGCGGCTTCCGGTTTTGCGAGCGCTCCCACCAGCTGGCAGGGTGTTGAAGCTCCTCGCGGGCGCTCGACGGTGACGCCGATCGAGCGCCGCGGCGTCGGCGGCAGCTGCGCCGACATCGGCTGCGCGCCCGCCCGCCGGCCTGGCGGCCGGGCCGCGTCGACACGCTGCGCCAGGCCAGGCTGCTGATCCAGCGCCCGCCACGAGGCCGGCTCGCCGAAGCCGAACTCACTGTCAGGAATCTGCGCCCGTGCCGACCAAGGGGCATGGATGGCGCATTCGCGCCTCCAGCGAAATGTCCCGATCGGGAGGAGACCATCATGAACACTCGCAACAGCCCAGCGGCGAGCTGGAAGCACGGGATCGGCGTGGCAGCCGTCGTGTTCCTTTCCATTCCGGGAGCGCTCACCGCGCTGTCGCCGATCGCTCTGGCCTGGGGCCCGGCCGGCTCGCAGGTCGCGGCGGCGTCCCATGTCCTGGCCGGCGCGCGCCCCGCCACCGGCTTGCGCGCCGGCTGATCCACCCCCGGCAGCCGCCCTGCCTGTCAGGAATCCACGGCCTGCCCGACCAAGCGGCATGGAGCGCTCACAGCACCCCATGCCAAGCAACCCACTGGAGTTCCGAATGAAGCACACCAAGACCCGAGTCCTCGCCGCGCAGGCCCTGGCGCTTGCCGCCACGGTGATCGCGCCGATGCCGGCGGCCCTCAGCGTGATTTCCCCGATAGCAAGCGCGAACGCGGCGACCAACCCGTGCGCCCCGTCCAAGCCCTGCGCTCCGGCGGCGAAGAAGGGTATGAACCCCTGCGCTCCGGCGAAGAAGATGTCGGCCAACCCCTGCGCGCCTGCGGGCAGGAAAGGCGCCAACCCCTGCGCACCGGCCCAGTAGGCCCGACTCTTTCCGATCCACCACCACCACCACCACGAGGAGTATCGAGATGAACAAGCGTCAATTCCTGAACACCGCAGCCGCTTCGCTTCTGGCCCTGGGCGGCGTGTCCGCCGCGCTTCCGGCTCACGCCGACACGCTGGGCAAATGCTTCGGCGTTGCCACGGCCGGGCACAACGACTGCGCAGGGCTGTCGGGCCTGCATTCGTGCAAGGGCCAGGCGACGATGAACTACAACCCGGGGGACTTCGCGGTCAAGCCCGAAGGAACCTGCGCCAAGCTGGGAGGCCTCGACATGGCACAAGCCAAGGCGGTGCTCGCCGATCCGGCGAAGACCAAGGCCTTCGAAGCCGCGATGGCCAAGCGCATGTCCTGACCCGCGGGCCCGGGGCCGCTAGGCTCCGGGCCGCCATCGACCACCGAGGAGCCTGACATGTCGCGAAGCTCCAGGCGCGCCGGCATCGGACTGCGCCAGCCGCATTACGTGGATATCCAGACACGCCGCCCCGAGCTGGGCTTCGTCGAAGTGCATTCGGAGAATTTCTTCAACCCCTTCGACCCCGCCAGCGCGGTGTTGCAGCAGCTGCGCCAGACCTATGAGGTGAGCCTGCATGGAGTGGGGCTGTCGCTGGGCGCGGCCTGTGGCGTGGACCCGGAGCACCTGGAGCAGCTGGCCGGGCTGGTCGATCGCATCGAGCCCTGCCGCGTATCCGACCACGCCAGTTTCGCGCGCGGCAGCCTGCGCGACGGGCGCGCGGTGCACGCCAACGACCTGCTGCCGCTGGCCTTCACCGACGGACAGCTGGACATCCTGGTCGACAACGTGCAGCGGGTCCAGGAGCGCTTGCGCAGGCCGCTGCTGGTGGAGAACCTGAGCAGCTATCTCGGCTGGCGCGAGGCGGACTGGAGCGAGGCGGGCTTTTTTGCCGAGCTCGGACGACGCAGCGGCTGCGGACTGCTGCTCGACCTGAACAACCTGATGGTCAACGCACGCAATGAACACGTGGCCGACCCGCTGCGCAAGGTGTTCGACTGGATCGACGAACTGGCCGCCATGGCGCCTGCCGGCATGGTCGGCGAGGTCCACCTGGCCGGCCACAGCGAGCAGGGCGACCTGGTGGTCGACGACCATGCCGATGTGGTCTCGCTTCCGGTGTGGATGGCCTATGCCCACGCGCTGCGCCGGTTCGGCGGCGTGCCGACGCTGATCGAGTGGGACACGAACCTGCCTTCGCTCGACGTGCTGCTGGGCGAAGCTGCCCAGGCGCAGGCCCTGCTCGACGAACGCGCGGCGACGCACATGGATTTCGAAGGAGCCCTGGCATGCGCGGCCTGAGCGAGGCGCGGCGCCAGCAGCAACTGCTCGACGCGTTGTTCGACCCCGGCTTCGCGCGGCCCCACGACGCGTTGCCCGACTGGGCGCGAGGCGTGGCCGCGTACCGCGCGAACGCCGCCGCGCATGCCGCAGAGACACTGCGCGCGCGCTACCCGACGGTGCTGGCGATGCTCGGCGGCGAAGCCTTCGACTCGCTGAGTGCCGCGCACTGGAACGCCTGCCCGCCGACACGCGGCGACCTGGCGCGCTTCGGGGACGAATTCCCGGGCTGGCTGCGCCAGCGCCGGGATCTCGCCGCCTGGCCATGGCTGGGGGATTGCGCGCATCTCGACCGGGCCCTGTGGCGAGTGCGCTTCGCGCCTGCCGCCGGCTTGAGCGACACCGACCTGCGGCGCCTGGCCGATGACGACCCCGACCGCCTGGCGCTGCGCCTGGCTCCGGCAACGGAACTGGTGGAATCGCGCTGGGCTGTCGTGGAACTGCGCGAGCTGCACGCGGCGCCCGATCCCGATGTCGACGCCGTCGCGCGCGCATTGCGGCACGGCGCACAGGCGGCGTGGGTCTGGCGCCAGGGTTTCGAGGCCCGCTGCATCGGGCTCGACGCGGTTGCGCTGCGCTGGCTGCGCGCGCTGCGCGAATCGACGACGCTGGGCGCAGCGCTGGCGCAGGTCGGCGACGATTTCGACGTCGGCGCGTGGCTGGCCGACGCGGTCCGCGCCGGCTGGATCGACGGCGTGGACGCCGTCACGAACAAGGAGAACACCCCATCATGATGCGACGAACCCTCGGCACGCTGCTCGTGGCGGCCTCCTGCAGCGGCTGGACCCTGGCGCATGCCGCGCCGAGCACGCAGCAACTGGCCGGCGCCATGCTGCGACAGATGGCGCAGACCACCGCGGTCACGCTGGGCTCGGGGCCCCGCGTGGTCGACGTGTTCTTCGACCCCAACTGCCCCTACTGCCATCGCCTGTACGAGGACCTGCAGCCGTGGGTCGGCAAGCAGGGCCTGCAGTTGCGCTGGATCCCGGTGGCGGTGCTGGCCCCCAGCAGCGAGGCCAAGGCCGCCGCGATGCTGCAGTCCACCGATCGCCGCAAGGCGCTGGCGCGCAACGAGGACGACTACGACGAGAACCCGCGTGCGGGCTCCGGCGGGGGCCTGGCGCCGGCGGCGCAGGTCAGCCCGGCGACGCGCGACGAACTCGCGCGCAACCGGAAGGTGCTGCACTCGGCGGGGGCGTATTTCGCGTTCCCGATGATGGTCTGGCGCGACCGATCCGGGCAGGCGCAGATGTTCCTCGGAGCACCTCGCGACGCGGCGCAGCTCAAGGCGCTGCTGGCAACGGTGCGCTGACCTGCACGACAGCTCCGCGCCTGCTGCCGCCTGCAGGGCGCGGGCAGCGACGTGTGTCCGCTGCGCCCTGCAGCGCGCGCTGCATCGGCGTATCTTGCGGGCGGCATTCGTTGTGTAAAACCGGAGGATCATCGGCTTGGAAACGTTCGACTACCTTGTGATCGGCGGCGGCAGCGGCGGGATCGCGTCGGCGAACCGTGCGGCCATGCATGGCGCCAGGTGCGCCGTCATCGAGTCCGCAGCCATCGGCGGAACCTGCGTCAACGTCGGCTGCGTGCCCAAGAAGATCATGTGGCATGCGGCGCAGATCGCCGACGCACTGCACCACTACGGACCCGACTACGGGTTCCGCATCGGCGAATCCGGCTTCGACTGGGCCACGCTGGTGGCGAGCCGCAACGCGTACATCGAGCGCATGCACGCTGCCTACGCCACCGGCCTGGATCGCAATGGCACGCGCCTGGTGCGAGGCTTTGCCCGCCTGGTCGATGCGCGCACGGTCGAGGTCGGCGGCGAGCGCCTGCAGGCCAGGCACATTCTGATCGCCACCGGCGGCGTGCCGAGCCACCCTGACATTCCGGGCGCCGAGCTGGGCATCGATTCGGACGGATTTTTCGCGCTGCGCGAAATGCCGGCACGCACGGCCGTCGTCGGCGCGGGTTACATCGCCGTGGAACTCGCCGGCGTGCTCAACGCGCTGGGTTCGCAGACCCACCTGTTCGTTCGGCACGACGCACCGCTGCGCCATTTCGACGCCATGCTGGGCCAGACGCTGGTCGAGGTGATGCGAACCGAGGGGCCGCAGCTGCACCCGCACGCGGTACCCACGCGCGTGGAGCGCAGGCCCGACGGCAGCCTGGACCTGCACTTCGACGACGCCAGCGTGCACAACACCGACTGCGTGGTCTGGGCCATCGGCCGCAAGCCGAACACGGCCGGATTGGGCCTGGAAGCAGCCGGCGTGGCCAGCGACGCGGACGGACACGTCATGGTCGACGAATTCCAGGACACCAACGTGCCGGGAATTCACGCGGTGGGCGACGTCACGGGTCGCCTGGGGCTGACCCCGGTGGCGATCGCGGCCGGCCGGCGCCTGTCCGAGCGCCTGTTCAACGGCAAGGCCGACGAGCGCCTGGACTACGCCAACGTGCCCACGGTGGTGTTCAGCCACCCGCCCATCGGCACCGTCGGCCTGAGCGAGCAGCAGGCTCGCGAGCAGTTCGGCGACGCTGCGGTGAAGGTCTACCAGTCGTCGTTCACGCCGATGTACAGCGCGGTCACGCGCGCACGCCAGCCGGCGCGCATGAAGCTGGTGTGCGTGGGCGAGCGGCAGCGCATCGTCGGCATCCACGGCATCGGCTATGGCATGGACGAGATGCTGCAGGGCTTCGCGGTGGCCCTGAAGATGGGAGCCACCAAGCGGGATTTCGACAACACCGTGGCGATCCACCCGACTGCGGCCGAGGAGTTCGTGACCATGCGCTGAGCACGGCGCATCGGCGGCGCCGCAAGCATGGGCTTCGGCGAGATCGTCGCGCAACGAGCACGGCGCTTCGGATCCTGGAAATCCCCGGGTCGACCCAATTTCCCAAACATTCGTTGATCCGTTAGACTGTTCGTATGAAATCCCGGGACCTCAAGAACCAGCTCTACGCCCAGGTCGCGCGCATCGGCGCGGCGCTGGCCAGCCCCAAGCGCCTGGAGCTGCTGGAACTGCTCGCGCAGGGGGAGAAATCGGTCGACTCGCTGGCGCAGGCCGCCGACATCGACGTCAAGCTGGCCAGCGCGCACCTGCGTGTGCTGCGCGAGGCGCAACTGGTCGATGCGCGGCGTGACGGCAAGAACCGCATCCACCGGCTCAGCGCTTCCGACGTGTCGGACCTGTGGGTGAGCCTGCGCGAACTGGCACAAGCCCATCTGGCCGATTTGCAACTCGCGATGGCGAACCTGGTCGCCGAGCCCGACAGCCTGAGCCCCGAGAGCGCACGCTCGCTGCTCGACAAGGTGCGCGCCGGGGACGTGGTGCTGCTCGACGTTCGCCCTGCGGCTGAGTTCCGCACGGCCCATATCCCAGGAGCACGCTCGGTGCCGCTGGACGAACTGGAAGCCCGGATTCGCGAACTGCCGGGCGACAAGGACATCGTGGCGTACTGCCGCGGGCCGTTTTGCCTGATGTCCGACGCCGCCGTGGCGCTGCTCGCGAGCCACGGGCTGCGCGCGCGCAAATGCGCCGACGGCGTGCCCGAGTGGCGGGCCGCCGGGCTGCCGCTGGAATGCGAAGTCATCTGATCGAGGTCACGCCATGTTCTTCAGGCAACTCCCGACGCGTGACGCCAGCCTGTCGTACCTGTTCGGCTGCGCCGGCCTCGGCAAGGCCGTCGCGGTCGACGTGGTCGCCGGCGACGAGGACTGGTTCGTCGAGCAGGCGCGACAGGCCGGCGCGCGGATCACGCATGTGATCGACACCCACGTGCACGCCGACCACCTCAGCGGCGGCAGGAGCCTGGCACGCAGGGTGCATGCGCCCTATTGCCTGCACGAGGCGGCTCGCGAGTTCGTGCACTTCGACTTCGGGGCGCTGCACGACGAACAGATCATCGACGTCGGCAACGTCAGCGTGCGCGTGCTGCACACCCCCGGGCACACGCCCGACAGCATGTGCCTGCTGGTCACCGACCGGCGGCGCGGCGACGCGCCGTGGTTCGTGCTCACCGGCGACACGCTGTTCGTCGGCGCCGTCGGCCGCCCGGACCTGGCCGGGCGCGAGCGAGAGATGGCGGGCGAGCTGCACGACTCGCTGCACCAGCGCCTGCTGAAGCTTCCCGCCGAGCTGGAGATCTACCCCGGCCATCAGGCGGGCAGCGCCTGCGGTGCCGGACTTTCGGGCAAGCCGGCGTCGACCCTGGGCTTCGAGAAGCGCTTCAACCCGCTGCTCGGACTGTCGCGCGACGCCTTCGTCGAGCAGCTGTGCGCCGAGATCCCGCCGCGCCCGCCCGACATGCAGCGCATCGTCGCTGCCAACGTCGCGGCTTGAGCACCCCGTCGCCCCGGATGGCCGCGGCGCCGAACGATGCATATCCCCAGGGCATCCTCGTCAACCTGCACCAGTTCGTCTGGCAGGCGGTGCAGGTGTTCTTCGTCGGGCTGGTCATCGGCATGGAGCGCACGGTGCTGCCGGTGGTCGCGGCGCGCGACTTCGGCGTGCCGAAGAGCTCGTTCCTGTACCTGCTGTCCTTCGTCATCTCCTTCGGGCTGGTCAAGGGCGCGCTGAATTTCGTCGCCGGGAGGCTGTCCGAGCGCATCGGGCGCAAGACCGTACTGGTGCTGGGCTGGCTGGCCGCCATTCCCATTCCGGTGTTGATCTTTTACGCGCAGTCGTGGTGGTGGATCGTCGCCGCCAACCTGTTCCTGGGAATCAACCAGGGATTCGCGTGGAGCATGACCGTCACCAGCAAGGTGGACATCACGCGCGCCGAGCAGCGCGGCCTGGCCACCGGAATCAACGAATTCGCCGGCTACGCCGCGGTCGGCCTGGCGGGGCTGGCCACCGCGTGGCTGGCCCAGCGGGTCGGGCCACGACAGGCCTTGCTGGGTTTCGCCAGCGTGGTGATCGCCATCGCGTTGCTGACCGCGCTGGTGTTCGTGCGCGAGACCCTGCCGTGGGCTCGTGCCGAGCGCCATCGCCACGCCAGCGGCACGCACTCGGGTCCGCGACCGCGCTTCGCCGATGGCCTGGCCGAGCACCCCACTTCGCGCCAGGTGTTCGCCTACGTGTCGTGGCGCCATCCCACCTTCTCGGCGCTGTGCCAGGCCGGCGTGGCGAACAAGGTCGCCGACACGCTGCTGTGGGTGCTGTTCCCGCTGTACCTGCACGGCCACGGACTGGGCCTTGTGCAGGTCGGCTGGGTCACCGGGCTGTACGGACTGAGCTGGGGCGCCTCGCAGTTGTGGACCGGGCCGCTGTCGGACCGCATCGGGCGCAAGCGCCCGGTGGTGGCCGGGCTGTGGTTGCTCGCCACCGGCGTGGCTGCCGCGGTGCTGGTGCGCGGCTTCGCCGCCTGGATGGCCAGCGCCGTGGTCATGGGAGTGGGCATGGCGCTGCTCTACCCGAACCTGATCGCGTCGGTGGCCGACATCGCCCACCCGAGCTGGCGCAGCTCGGCGCTGGGCACCTACCGTTACTGGCGCGACACCGGCTACGCCATCGGCGCGCTGGTGCTCGGGCTGGTCGCGCAGGCGCGCGGCGCCATCGAGCCGGCCTTCTGGGTCAGCGCGGCGTGGCTGCTGGCCTCCGGCGCGTGGGTGCTGCTGCGTGCGCAGGAAACGCATCCGGGCCACCCCGCGCGGCAGCCGGGCTTGTTCTAGTGCCCTGTCGCCCTCCTACCAACGACCGGCTTCGGCCTGCCCGGCCTTGCAAATGGGAGGAGCCTGGGCGGCGGATGACGTTCCTGTCATCTGCCGGTCCATGCCCGAGCAAAACTCCTGGGTGTCGCGCCGCGGGCAGGCCGACGTCACTCGCCGACGCTTTCGCGTTGCTGCGGAGTCAGCACCGAGTCGATCTGACGGGCCGCCTCGAGGCGGTTGCGCAGCATCTGCAGTCGCAGGGTCGACAGCGCCGTGGCGCGCTTCATGATCGCGTCGACATCGAGCTTGCCGCCGGCGCCCTGGCCCCAGGATTCCAACATGAGCTTGTGCATCGACTGCATCAGCGGCCACTGCTTGTCGAACAAGGCCTTCTCGATGCCCGCGACCCTGGTGCGCTGCGCGTCACTGAGCCGGGGATTCACGCCCCACCCACCGCAGGCGCCGTAGGCTCCCATCGTGCCGGGGCCGTAGCCGCCGTAGCCCCCCATCATCCCGGGACCGAAGCCGCCATAGCCTCCGTAGCCTCCCATCATGCCGGGGCCGTAGCCGCCGTAGCCACCATAACCACCATGTGCCCATGGGCGCGGGTGCGCGCCCGCCGGTCCACGCTGCCAGGCCCCGCCCGCGTAGCCCGGCCCGTAGCCGCCCATCATTCCCGGGCCCATGCCATAGCCGGAGCCCGGTCCCCATGCGTCGGACGGTGTGGCGGCCGCTGGAGCGCTGGCCGTGCCTGCAGCGAGCGCAGGAAGCGCGGCCGCGCCGAGGATCATCGCGGGCGCGGCCACCAGGCTGAGCGCCAGACGCTTGTTCCACTTGATCATGATTCGCTCCTTTGCGAACAGGAAAAACGGATTCAACGCAGGTCGAGGTCAGCGCGCCGGCGCTTGTACTCGTCGGCGTCGATCTCGCCCCGCGCATAACGCTCGTCGAGAATGGCCCGCGCCGAAGAGCCGGGGTCCATCGGCGTGGAGTGATGCCCGCGCATGCCGACCAACACGTCGCGCAGCAGCCCCGCCACGAGCACCACGACCACGATGACCACCAGCAGCATGAGGACCCATCCGAAACCGCCCATCATTGCGTAGCCCCATCCCCATCCGCCCGGGTGTCCGTACCACATCATGTCCTTCTCCTTTCGGTCGGTTGGGATCCAACGGTAGCGCCGCGTCGCCGGCATGTCCTTGACATGCCTTAACAGGCTGTTGAAAACCCGGAGGGGGGCGCGTTGGCGCAGAGTCGGGACGATGAGCGTGCGCCGGATCGCAGCGCGGGCTGGGCTGGGCGAAATGTGGGCCAGTCCTGGCCCCCGCCATCGATTGCCACCTGCGCGCTTCCTCCCGCGTCGACCCTTCGCGCCCGCGGCGCTGAACGTCCGTCGACCGCGTCAGGGGCTCGCAGCGCCAGGAGCCGCGAAGCGGATCACCCGCCCGCTGAAACTGGCCAGGAAGCGGGACTCGCCGACCGACGCATGCGACTCCCCCCACCGCGCCGGATCGCGCACATGGATGCTGCGAGGCGCCGCGGCGTCGAAGCCGCAGGCCACGACGAGATGCCCGCCCCGGCGCCCATCCTCGGGAAAGCCCAGGGTCACCGACGCGATGACCGGCCCCTGCAGCAAGACCGCGCGCAATTCGTCGGGCCCGTCGATGGCGCAGGCGCGGGCCATGAGTCCACGGCGTTGCGCCATCGCCGCGAGCCCCGCGTGAATCCAGCCCCGCTCGCCGTAGGCGCCTTGCGCGACTCCTTCCGCCAGCAGTCCCGCATACGCCTCGTCACGCCCGGTGAAGAAATGCACGATCATGCGCAGGCAGGCGACGCCGCAACCGCGCTCGGCCCAGAACCCGGCGTCGCGCCCATCGATGCTGAGCCCATGCGGCCATTCCTGATGACCGAAGCGCTGGGCGAAGCGCATCACGTCATGGTGCACCGACATGACTCAATGCGCCTGAATGCAGCGCGCGAATTCGTCGCGCTCCCAACTGCGGATGGCCAGCACATCGGCTTCGATCTGCTCGCGGCTCGCATGGCAGAGATAAACCCCGCCGGGCTTGGACCCCAGGTCGACCGTGGGCAGCAGGCGATCGCCCTTGCGAAGCGCCATCCTGTGCCCATGGTAGGAAGCCAGCCCGCGGATCGGCTCGACATCGATGTCTCGCCACAACCGGCCTTCGACTCCGGAAATCAGGCTGACCCCCATCGCGTGCATGTTCAGCGCTTCGGCGCTGCGCCGCGCGCGCGCCCATTCGGGAATCAGATAGGCGTCGACGACCTCGTCGATGTAGGAACGCCCGAAGACCCTCAGGCTGAGACAGGGATCCATGCCGCCCGCCGGGCGGGTGGCCGTCTCCAGGATTCGTGGCCCCTGTTCGGTCACGATGATTTCCGTGTGCGACGCCCCCCAGCGCACGCCCAGCGCATCCAGCACCCGGGCGACGTAGTCGCGGATCGGCGCCATCGGCTCGGCGGATGCATCCTCCAGGATCTGGCGGTCATAGATCACGCGCCCGTTCGTGGCGCCCTGGATCTGGCTTTTCACGGATTTCCAGATTTCCCGAAAATGGTGCCGCCCCCCGACCGACACGGTATTGACGGCATATTCATCGCCGGCAAGAAAGCCCTGCACGACCACGCCGCAATTCGCCGCGCCGAACACGTTGCGGTTCGCGAGAATCGTGGCCGCCGCACGACGCGCGGCCTCGGCGTCATCGCACACCATCACGTGATCCGAACCGCCACTGGCAGCGGGCTTCACGACCAGCTTTCGCGGCATGGGCCCCGGCGTGTTCCATACCTGCTCACCACGCTCGTCGAAGTGGATCTGCCAGGGGATCGGAATCCCCGCCGCGTCCAGACATCGATGCATCGCACGCTTGTCCTGCCTCGCGCCGGGCCACGCACAGGCATTGGCGGTGGCGACACCGAGGGCCAGCGCCAGTTCGTCGGCCAGGGAACTTCCGGTTTCCGCTCCGGCCAGCACATGGGACACGCGCAGTTCGTCCAGGCGTCGCACCACGCCGGCGAGGCCTTCACGCGCATCGATGCATTCGATGAAATCGCCCTGCTCCGCGCAAGGCATTCCTGGCACGGGCTCGCAGGCGGTCCTCACATGGACCACGTCGATGCCCCTGCAGCGCAAGGCCGGCGGGAAATACGCGCCACTCGAGAATGCATCCACGACGGCCACCGTTGCGTGGTTGTAGCCTGCCTTCATGTCCCCTCTCCCTTCGCTGCGTGAACACCATGGATCGATACCGCGACCATCAGAAATGCCGCCACTGACAGCGCCACCGCAACACGCACATCGAGCAAGTACAGCAGCGCCGACGGAACGGCGAGACCCGCCAGGCCGGCTGCTGCCAGCAGGAAGGCGCGCCGGCTGAACTCCGAACCCATGCGAGCGGGGTCGATGGCGGCCACCCATTCGAGGTTGAATCGCATGAACGCCAGCTCGAAGGCCACCATGAAGACGAAATAGCTCAGGTAGCTGATTCGCGGCTCCCGAACCAGGAAGGCCAGCGCCAGCGCCGACACGGTTGCGCCAGTGAGCCACAGCCAGGGCCGCTGGCACGAACGCCCGAGGCGAACGAAGCCGCTGGACAGCCAGGCACCGAACAACACGCCCACGGTCGCCAGCGCACTGACCACCCCGACGCCGGCGACTCCCTGGCCGAGGTAGCTCATCGGATAGGCGACCCGAATGGCGTTGTGCAGACCCTGAAAGGCGGTGATCACACCGAGCATGCCCAGCCAGTACGCTGCGCGCCGGCCCATGGCAGCTCGCGCGGGCACGGCCGGCGCGGTGCCGGGAGCCCCGGGAGGATTCAGCTGCGGGACGGACAGCGGCAGCTTGACACGAGGCAGCCCGATGGACGTGATGCCGAACACGCCCGCGCTCCATGCGAGCAAGGCCACGGGGCCGACGCTCGCGCCGATCAGCGAAAACATCACCCCGGCGGTGGCGGTTCCCACGATGCGCCGGAACTCGAGACCCGCGATGGCCTGGTCCGCGAGTTCGCCGGACGGGCAGATGATTCTGGCGGCCACCGACGCCGCGGCGCGGGTCAGTGCGTCGGTGAAGCCCCTCAGGCTCGCGAGGCAGACCGCCAGAGCCACGTCCGAGTGCCAGACCGCGATCGCGCAAAGCACGAACACCACCACGCTGGCCATCTCGGACAGACTGGCGACGCGGGTCGGCGAGCGCCCCTCGATCAGCGAGCCAATGCCCCGCGGCCACAGCAGGGTCACGAGCCACTGGCCGGCGAAGACCAGCGAGGACAGCGCGACCCGCCCGGTCGCCTGGTCCACCCAGACCGCGAGAGCGAGCAGGCCGAGCATCGACGCGGTACTGGAAGCCTGCACCGCCCAGCAAAGGCCCTGGACGCCCCGCCCGCCGGGGTTGGCCTGGTTCGAGACCACGGGGTCGCGGTCGCGTCAGCGCAGCCCGCCGCGCAAATGCGTGGCACCGGCACGTCGATCTCGCAACTCCATGCCGCCGGGGATGAGCGGCAACTCGGCATTCGCGTCGCAAGCGGCAGGCTCGTGCACCACATGACGCCAGGGCACCAGCTTTTCGGCGTTGTCCGCGCTGGCCAGGATGGCGGCCAGGATTTCCTCGTCCTCGATGCCCAGCGCATGCGCCGAAAGCATCAGGTTGCTGTTTCTCTGCACACCGGGAATGGTGTTGATCTCGAGGAAAACGGGTTCGCCGCTTTGTTGCTCGACCAGGAAATCGGCACGAATCGCTCCGTCGAAGTCGAGTGCGGAGCAGATCGAACGCATGGCCTCGTGGATCGGCCCGACCCATGGGTGGGAGCGATCGACGATCGGTTGGAAGTCCACCGACGGCCCGCGCGCGCAGCCCAGTTTGGACGGGCCGTCGTAGTACATCGCCGCGGGTTTGCACGCCAGCGGCGGCATCATCACGGCGCTGCCGCCGAAGTACAGCACCGGAACCGTCACCGGAACGCCTTCGATGAAGGGTTCGATGATGAAGTCCTTGAAGCCCTGCCCGGCGTGCTCCGCCAGCGCCCGGGCAAACTCCGAGCGGCTGCTGACCAGGCTCAGGCCGATGCTGCTGCCCCCGAGACAGGCCTTGAGCATGAAGGGGCATGACGGCAGGCGATCGGGCACGCCCCACTCGGGCTTGACGCGCTGGCTCGGCAGGGTCCGCACCCGCGCGCCATGCAGCATGAGCTTCATCAGGCGCTTGTCCGCCGCGACGCCGCTGGGAGCCACGCCGCTTCCGGTGTAGGGAATGCCAAGATAGGCCAGCAGGCCCTGCAGGTTGCCGTCCTCGCCGAAGGGGCCGTGCGTATTCAGAAAGGCTGCATCGAGCCCTTCGAGCGACGCGATGAAATCGGGCGCGGTGGGGTCGACCCACTCGCTGGATATGCCGATGTTGCCGAAGCTTCGGGTGATGTCCATGACCGACAGCTGGCCGCTCGGCTTGTGGCGCAGATAGGTTCCGTCCTCCACCGACGTGGCCCCGTACAACACGCCGACACGCCAGTTGCGCATCGACGTCATCTTGTTCGCGATGGCCCTCCTGAACGCGTCGCGTTCCAGTTCCCACCACCCCATCAGCCCGTTCGGCATTTGCAGAACTCCCTGGTTGCCAACCTCGATGGCCTTCGGCGCCGGCATGGCCGCGCGTCGAACGTGCATCTTGGAGCCCGCATCGCGACGAAAGTTTCCGGGCCCCGCGAATGCCCGCAGATGCGCGTGGGGCATTCGCGCGCCGCGCAGCGCAAGTCGCAAGAACGTCGAACGCGCGCGGGATCGCTGCTTGCTCTCACCGGACACGGTCGACAGCGGCTTGCATGCCATCCAGGCCAGGCTGTGGCTTGGTCGCAGCAGGGACTTGCCGCGTCATGCCACCGGCCTACCATGACAGGCTGGCCGGCGAGGCCTGACCAGGCGCGCAGGCGCCAGTCTGCACAGCCAGCGGGACACTTCTTACAATTCAACAAGCTCAGCAGGCATTCCTGCTTTCCGTAGCGAACATCAAAGCCCCTTGATCCGAACATTCCAGGCCCTATGGATCGGGCTGCTTGTGCTGTGCACGTTGGGCGCCTGCGCCCCGCTGCAAGGCACTGGCGGCCCACGGGCTTCCGAGACTCCCGCGCAGGTCGATATCAGCCCGGCCCTGTCCTGGTGGGACACGGCCGGGGACCCCGTGCTGGCCCGCCTGATCGATCACGGGCTGGCCTCCGATGCGCGCCTGCGCCGCGAAGCCCAGGCGCTCGCTGCGCAGCAGGCCCGCACGCGTCAGTGGCAATATCGCGTCGTGCAATGGGTGGCTCGTACGCTGCACGAGGCGCGGCAGCCAACAGACGCGCTGGCGCTGCGACTGCAGGAGTCCCGGCTGCACAAGGCCGCCCGCATCGCACGCGCCTACGTCGACGTACGAAGCCTGCAGTCGAAGCTGGCGCTGCGCCAGGCCTTCCAGGACCAGTTCCACGACGACGCCGACCTGGCTCGCTGGCGCCACGAAGCGGGGCTGGTGTCGGGAGTCGACAACGGGCTGGCGGCCACGCTGGTCGGCGTCAACGCCAGCGCCCTCGGCACGACACGCACCCGGCTTGCCGAAGCGACCGCTGCGCTGGCGCGGCGCACCGGGCTGGCCAGCGCCGGGCTGGAACTGATGCTGGACGACGGCGCCCGCGTGCCCCGCCTCGCCTGGCCCGCGGCACCGGCACCGGCACCATGCCACGGCACGGCGGGCGTCCAGCCCGGGCTCGCCGGCGTGGAACGCGATGCCGAACGCACGGCCGCGGACGCGCGCGCCGCCTACCAGCTCGGCACCGGGGATTTCGCGACCCTGTATGTGGCGCAGACCGCCGTGGTGCATGCGCGCGAGGCAAGCGTGACCCAGGCGGCGCGGCAGGCCCGCGCCGCAGTCGACGCGTGGACCGACCATGCCTTGCGCGTGCTGCGCGGCGCGCCGCGGCGCGCTGCCGCGGGCGCGGCCGGCGCGCAGCGCGGAGCCTGCGATGGCTGAACCCGTCGAGCCATCCCAGGTCGACGCGCTGCTGGGCGCGCGCCCGCGCAGCCGCGTGCGACGCTGGGTGAGCATCGGCCTGCTGCTGCTTGCGCTGGCCGTGGCGGCCACGCTGCTGCTGCGATTCCTGGAAGGCAATACCACGCCGTACTACATGGCACCGGTGGTGCGCGCGGACCTGCGCCCGCAGCTGACCCTGACCGGCCGCGCGCGCCTGGCCGGCGAGACCACCGTGCGCGCGCCGCGGGACGCGCTGCTGCTCGCGCTGCCGCAGGCGCCGGGCGACACGGTGGCACCGGGGCAGGCGCTGGCGGTGGTGGACACCAGCGGCTTCGCGCAGGCCATCGCGGCGGACCGCTCCGCGCTGGCCGCAGCGCGTGAGCAGCTGGCGCGCGCGCAGGTCGACCATGGGCTGGCGGCGAAGCGCCTGCGGCGTTACGACAAGGTCTGGCGCGAGTCGGACCAGCGCGTGCCATCGCTGAACGAGATGCAGGCGGCGCGAGCCGCGCTCAGCGCCGCCGCCATCGAACTGCGGCGCCGGCGCATCCTGGTGGGCGCCGCCCGCCGGCGCCTGGACGACGACATCGCCGACCTGCAGGCCGCGCTGCCGCGCGCCCCCAGCGCCGGCGTGGTCGTGCAGCGCCTGGTGGCCCCGGGAAGCCAGGTCCATGCCGGACAGCCGCTGCTGGAGATCGCGCCGCTTGGTGCGCCGGCGCACGTGGTGGTTCCGCTGGACGCCGATGTCGGCCCGCTGCCGGCCGGCATGCCGGCGCAGGTGCTGGTGGCCGGCAGTGGCGGCACGGAGCGCCCCGCCACGCTGCTGCGGGTGCAGACCGGCGCCACGGGGCAGCGCGAGGCGGTGTTCGCGCTGGCACCCGACCCGCGACTTCCTCCCGCCGCGGCGGCAACCGTCAAGATGACCCTGCCGCTCAGACGCCACGTGCTGCTGGTGCCCAACGCTGCGCTGGCCTTCGCGCCGCATTGTTCGGCGCGAGCCGCTGGAAGCAGCATCTGCCTGCTCGACCACGACGGCACGGCGCGCAGCGTGGAGATCGTCGCCGGACCGAGTGACGGCCACCGCACGCAGATCCTCGGCGGGCAGGTGCGTCCGGGGCAACTGGCGATCATCGGCTGGCGCGAAGCGCCGGCGTCGTCGGCGCCGAAGGCGAGCGCCTCCAACCCCTGACGCGGGCGTCCTGTCGCCCGCTTGCACGACCATGACTTCCTCCGCTCCCAAGTTCACGCGCCGCCAGGCCGGCGGCGCACTGGCATCGCTGGCCGCAGGCCTGGTGCATCCGGGCATGGCCTTCGCCGCCGGCGGCGGCCGCTGGGGCCCGCCCCGTCCGTTCTCGTGGGAACTGCTGGTCTCGCGCGCCGAACGCCTGGCCCGCAAGCCCTACGTGGCGCCGCGTCCGTCGGCGCACGCGGTCGACGGATGGGACGCCTTCGTTCGCCTGACCTACGGCGCGGCGCAGGCCGTCACCGGCACGGTTCGCCTGTTCCCGACGCGGCGCGGCGTGGCCCCCTACGGTGTCTCGATCCACGTGGTCGACGGCTCCACGGCGCGCAAGCTGATCGACACCCGGGGACTGTTCGGCGGCCAGCAGGTGGCCGACCCGGCCGGCTGGCGCGTGCTGGCCCCTGACGCGCGCACCGACTGGATGGCCTTCCTCGGGGCCTCGTATTTCCGCTGCTCGGGAACGGCCAACCGCTACGGTCTGTCGGCGCGCGGGGTCTCGGTGGACACCGGCCTGCCCGGCCCCGAGGAGTTCCCGGCCTTCACCGATTTCTGGATCGAGCAGCCGTCGGACGATCGCGTGATCACGCATGCGCTTCTCGACGGACCTTCGCTGAGCGGGGCCTACGCCATCGATACCGTGCGCCATGAAGGCCAGGACATGGTGCAGGACGTGCGCTGCGCGCTGTTCCTGCGGCGCGACGTGCAACGCCTGGGGATCGCCCCGCAGACCAGCATGTTCCTGTACGACCAGACGCGCGCCGACGGCATGCCGCATGCCCGCCCGATCGGCGACTGGCGCCCGCAGGTGCACGATTCGGGAGGACTGGCGATCCGCACCGGGGCCGGCGAACGCATCTGGCGACCGCTGCACAACCCGTCGCAGGCACGCATGCATGCGTTCCGCGCCGATCACCCGCAAGGCTTCGGGCTCATGCAGCGCGACCGCGATTTCTCGCACTACGAGGACGACGAACTGTTCTACGACCTGCGGCCGTCGCTGTGGGTGCAGCCGCAGGGCGACTGGGGCACCGGCTCGGTGATGCTCTACGAGATGGCGTCGATCTCCGAGACGGTGGACAACATCGGCGCGTTCTGGGTGGCCGACGAACCCGCCCGCGCGGGGCAGCGGCGCGACCTGGCCTACCGCCTGACGTGGACCTCGGCCGACCCGAGCACCGACGCCAACGCGCATTGCAGCAATCTGTTCATCGGCCCGGCCGGCCCGACCGACACGCCGCCCGACCCGAACACGCGCAAGTACGTGGTCGATTTCCACGGTGACGTGCTGGGCGGGCTGGACGACTCGAGCGGGGTGCAGGCGCTGACCGACCTGCCGGCCTCCGCCATCATGGACCTGCGCGCCCACCGCCTGCACGGCCGCCGGAACGCGTGGCGCGTGATGCTGGACATGCGCCTGGCCGGGCTGGCGCAAAAGGAATTCCGCCTGTTCCTGCGACGCGGGGCCCAGGCGCTGAGCGAGACCGTGGTGGTCACGCTCGAGGCCTGACGCCACGCCAGCCACGCCAGCCACGCCGAGCCGAGCGCGATGTCCGCCGATCCCGCGATGTCCCCGACACCCCCGATGCTGCCGCCCGAGGCGCCGCTGGACATGCCGATCCAGCGCTTCGACGGACCTCCGCCCGGCTCCATCGAGGTGCTGACCCAGCCGCACGGCATGCTGGTCAAGCGCCTGCTGCTGATCACCATGACCGCGGTGCTGGCGCTGGCGGCCTCCACGCAATTGCGCATGGTGCTGGCGCGCGATCGCGTCGACGCGCTGGACATCGTGCTGCTGGTGG
>JAKCDM010000059.1 GCA_021841865.1 Pseudomonadota bacterium | reverse complement strand
GCCTCGCTGGCCGGGTCGGCGGTCTCGAGCAGGATGGTCGAACGCGAGGCAGGGATGGGTTCCATGGACGTCTAGGAGACTGGGCGGCAGAGGTCGAGCCTGCTGCAATTCGTCAGGGACGGTCCATTCCGGCGTCGATTCGTCGCCCATAGTGCCCACTATGGGCTCCTCACCGCCGCCGAACGGTCCTCGCCCCTGGCGGATTTCGCGACGGCTCCCTCCTAGCTTACGACCGGGACGCGTGCGTGGCCGCTACCATTGCCTCACGGCCGCGGCGAGCACGTCGGTCCCTGCCGTGCGCTGCGCGAAGCCTTGCACCCCTGCCCGATGAACCTGCCCGATTCCTTCTACCTTCGACGCTCCGGATACGACTATGAGCCCACCGAGGCGGCGGTCGGGCCATGGGCTCCCGAGTTGCTGCACGGCGGGCCACCGATCGCGCTGATGGCCAAGGCCCTGCGCGAGTTCGAGCCGCAGCAAGGGCTGGACATCGCGCGCATGAGCGTGGAGTTCCTCAGCCCGGTGCCGCTGGCGCCGTGCCGGGTGGACGTGCGCATGGTGCGCGGCGGCAAGCGCGTGGAGCTCGTCGAGGCGCGCATGCAGGCCGGCGGGCGCGACGTGATGCTCGCGCGTGCCTGGCGCATGCAGCGCCAGCCCGGTTGCGTGCAGCCGGTGCCCGATCCCTTCACGCCCCCGGAGCTGCCGCACGAGCAGGAGCAGGTGTTCTTCCCCGGGGTGGCGCATTTCCCGTACGCGCACGCGCTGGAGTGGCGTTTCGTGCGCGGCGCCTTCGACAGCCTCGGCCCCGCGCTGCTGTGGGCGCGCCCGCGCATCGACCTGGTGCAGGGCGAGCCGGCTTCGGGCATCGAGCGCCTGCTGGTCATGCTGGATTCGGCCAACGGTGTGAGCGCCGAGCTGCCGCTGCATGCCTGGAGTTTCGTTCCGGTGGACCTGCAGCTCAGCCTGCACCGCCTGCCCGAGGGCGAGTGGATGGGAATGGATGCCCGCACGGTGCTCGATGCCGACGGCGTCGGCACCAGCCACACCACCGTGTTCGATGCCGCCGGAGCCTGCGGCAAAAGCCTGCACACGCTGTTCGTGCGCCCGCGCTGATTTGCGCGGAGAACTCCCTGGGAGTATGAGGCGGAATGCGCCGGCGCTGCCTACAATGACCCGGGCAGCGGCGCGCGGTGCGCCGCGCACGCTATCTGGAGTCAGGTCATGAGCACGCGTTATGGGTTCAACACCGAGTTCGAGGGTAGTTTCGAGCAGGCCGTCGAGCGGGTCACGCAGGCCTTGAAAGTCGAGGGATTCGGCGTGCTCACCACCATCGACGTCGCCGCCACGCTGAAGAACAAGCTGGGCGTGGACATGCCGCGCTACCTGATTCTCGGCGCCTGCAATCCGGGTTTCGCGCATCGCGCGCTGCAGGCGGAGCCGGACATCGGCCTGCTGCTGCCGTGCAACGTGGTGGTGCGAGAGGACTCGGCGGGCAAGGTCACCGTGGGTTTCATGGATCCGCAGCCGGTGCTCGGGCTGGTCGACGCGCCGCAGGTGCACGAGCTGGGCTCGCAGGTGCGCACCGCGCTGCAGCGGGTGAGCGAGGCGCTGCGCGCCTGAGGCGGGCAGGGGCGCGCTACCGCGCGTCGGCCTGGGGCAGCGCGAAGTCGCAGCGCACGAAGGGGTCCACCGCGCAGGCCACCAGGCTGGCCGTATGCGCAACCTGGCGCGGCGTGGTCCAGGCGATGGCGCGCAGCATCTCCGGCGCCGTTCCCTGCGGATGGAAATTCCACTGCGCCGGCGTGAGGATCACGCAGCGCGTGATGCGCTCTCCGTGGTCGAGCGCCATGCCGTAGGCCAGCAGTCCGCGCGCCGTGTGCATCATGCCGACACCGTCGCCGGCACGCAGGGCCTCGGGTTGCTGGCCCGCATCGCGCCACGCCAGCAGCGTTTCGGCGAGGTCGAGCAGGCGTGCCGCGAAGCGCGCCAGCAGCGCGGCCGCCGGCTCGGCGTCGCCGCGAGCCAGGTCGCGCAGCAGCGGGTGGGCATGGCGCCGCGCCCACGGGCTGCTTTCCCGGCAGACTCCCTGCCACTGGGGATAGGCCTCGAATTCGTCGCCCGCGGGGCCGAGCAGGTAGCGGGCGAGGGCGCGCGCCGGCGGAGGCTGCAGCGGCGGCGGCAGCTCGGTCGGCCCGAGCGCCAGTGGTTGCCAGCTCAGCCAGGCGAGGAAGCGTGCCGGCATCAGCTCCTCGTGGGAGCGCGCCCAGCGCAGCAGGTCGGCCGCGTTGTCGATGCGCAGGAACTCGCGTGCCGGCATGCCCAGGGTGCGTACCTCGACCAGTTCGCGCACGGCCTCCTCGGCCTGCGGCCGGGGGCTGTCCAAGGCGCGCAGCAGGCGCTCGACTCCCTGCAGCGTGGAGTTCGACGGCGCCATGCCCATGTTCAGCGGCCAGTCGCGGTGCACGGGCAGCAGGTGTTCGCGCATGCGCTCGAGCAGCACCGAGCGCGGATCCGGCTCGGCTCCGGCCTGGTCGCCGCGCAGGCTGGCGAGCGCCGCTGCCGCGGCTGCGCGATGCGCCATGGCACCGATGGGAAACAGCGTGGGGAGCAGGGCCATCGCCTGCTGCGCGGTGCGCCCGATCAGCAGCCGGTGCGCCTGCGACGCACGACGCGGCAGCGGCTCGACCTGCGTGAAGCCACGTGCTCCCGCGCGCAGCGCCATGCGCAGGCGGTGCTCGCTCAACAGCGTGGTGGCCGCGGACGCTATGCCCGGCGCGGACATGGGATGGGTTCTCCGGAAGGTGCGCGGCGCCGGCCTGCAAGCGCCGATCGCTCCCGCAGGTGCGCGAACCAGACGCCACGTTTGCGTGGAAACCAGCGCAAGCATAATGCAGCGGGCGGTATGCGCGGCGCGGCCGCGGCGCGCCCCCTCGAGTGCCCGCGCGGGCTCGGCACCCGCTGGCGCACGGGCGCGTCAGGCGCCCGGGGCCTGGTCTTTCATCGAAGCGATGCGGTTGCCCTCGCCGAGCAGCGCGATGCGCGGGCGGAACGCGCGCGCGGTGGCGTCGTCCATCGGTGCGTAGGTGCAGATGATCAGCAGGTCGCCCAGCGCGGCATGGCGCGCGGCCGAACCGTTGAGGGTGATGCGTCCGCTGCCGGCCGGCTCGGAGATCGCGTAGGTGCTCAGGCGCGCGCCGTTGGTGACGTTGTAGATGTCGATCTGCTCGCCGGGCAGGATGTCACAGGCATCGAGCAGGGTCTGGTCGATGCCGCAGGAACCTTCGTAATGCAGGTCGGCGCCGGTGAGCGTGGCGCGGTGCAGCTTGGCGCGCAGCATCACGCGCGCGGGGGGAGGGGTATGGGGCATGGGAGGGCAAGGCTGCCCGGGCGCCTGCGGGGCACGCGGGGCATCGGCGAAAGAATTCGTCATCCTAGTCCTAGTGTCCTGTCCTGCGAATAACGGGACAGGACACTAGCAAGCCGGGCCAGCGCACAGGGCTTAACATGGACCCTTTGGATCCGAACCCGCAAGTACGAGGCAAGCCGTGGACTCTCCCTCCGTGAAGCAAAGTCTGGAGCGCCTGCGCGAGGCGCTGGATTCCGGCGCCCCGCTGGATGCATCGCTGCGCGAGGAACTCGGCGCGCTCGATGCCGATATCCGTCGCGCGCTGGGTGCGCCCGGGCCCGTGCAGGTGCACGGGCTGGCGCCGCGCGTGCGGGAGATGTCCCTGCGCTTCGCGCAGCAACACCCCACCGCCGCAGCGGTGCTTCGCGAACTGGGCATCCTGCTCGAGGGCATCGGCGCCTGACACCCTGCGGCGCTCGCCGCACCCATCGCATGACGCAACGACTCCGCCCCTCCGAACAGGACTACCAGCCGGGCTATTTCATGGGCACCACGCCACCCGAGCCGGGCCATCCGGTGCAGGTGGCTCCGGGCGTGCACTGGCTGCGCATGTCCATGCCGATGGCGCTCGATCACATCAACCTGTGGCTGCTCGACGATGGCGATGCCTGGACCGTGGTCGACACCGGGCTGAACATCGACTCCACTCGCGAGGCCTGGGAGCAGGTGTTCCAGCAGCACCTGCAGGGACGTCCGCTGGCGCGGGTGCTGTGTACCCACATGCACCCGGACCATGTCGGCCTGGCCGACTGGCTGTGCCGGCGCTGGAACGCTCCGTTGCTGATGACCCAGGGCGAATACCTCAGCGCTCGCATGGTCAGCGCCGGCATGGAGCCCACCGGCACCGAAGGCCTGGTCGAGCATTTCCGGGTGCACGGCGCGGCGCCGGAGCAGTTGCAGGCGCTGGGCGCGCGGGGCAATTTCTACATGCGCATGGTGCCGTCGCTGCCGAGCGTGTTCCAGCGCATCGACGACGGCCAGCGGCTGCGCATCGGCGAGCATGAATGGCAGGTGATCGTCGGCGGTGGGCACAGCCCCGAGCATGCGTCGCTGTGGTGCGCCGAGCAGCGCATGCTGATCTCCGGGGACCTGCTGCTGCCGCGCATCTCGACCAACGTGTCCGTGTATCCGATCGATCCCGACGCCGATGCGCTGGGGCGTTACCTGCACTCCCTCGAGCGCTTCGACGCCCTCGACGCAGCCACGCGCGTGCTGCCTTCGCATGGCTTTCCGTTCAGCGGCGTGCATGGGCGGGTGCGCCAACTGCGCGAGCACCACGCCGAGCGTCTGGAGGCCGTGCTGCATGCCTGCGCGCAGCAGGCACTGAGCGCGGCTGACATGATCCCGCTGCTGTTCCGGCGCCAGCTCGACACCCACCACCTGGGGTTCGCGCTCGGCGAGGCCATCGCGCATGCGAACCGGCTGTGGGCCGTGGGCGCGGTGCGGCGCGAGGCCGACGCCCACGGCGTGCTGCGCTTCGTGGCTCGCGAGGCGGCGAATCCGGCCCGGGTGCAGGCGCTCGCACGCACCGCCGCGGGCCTGGCGATGCCGTTGGCGGCCTGATCCGGCCGGGGCCCGGGTGGCATGCCCGGCTGGCGCGGCGCGCATCCCGCAGGACTGCGCCGGACTGCGCCGCCCCCGCTCAGCGCGGTTCCACGCAGGACAGGTAGCCGCGCCCCGCGTACACCGCGGTGAAGCCGACCTCGGAGCGGTACCTGCACTGACGCACATACTCGAGACGTACCCGGGCATAGGTGTCGAAACCGCCACAATCGGCCTCCAGCACGCCGTCGGCGTACCGGATGTTTCGGCAACTGCGAAGGTAGGGCCCCGACGGGGTCCAGGACTGGTCGCAGCGCAACTCACCGTCGACGTTGGACACCGTGGAGCCGGCGGCGCAGGTGTTGGCGTAGTCCAGCATCGACGACCTGTAGGTCGTGCCGTCGATGCGCATGCAGCGGCCCTGCAGCACACCGCCGCGGTAACGTACCGGGCTGCAACTTTGCAGGTAGCTTCCGTCGGGCCGCTCGCAACGCAGCGTGCCGCCGTCGTTGACCACGTCGCCGCCGAAGCATGCCGGGTAGCTCAACACGGACTCGACGCTCGTGCCGCTGGCGTCCTGGCATCGCGCCGACAATTCGAAGCTGCTGCTGTCGTAGCGTACGTCGGCGCAGGTCTGGCGGTACGTGCCGTCGGGCTCCCGTGACGAGCCCCACGTGCTGAATCCGCCGAAGTTGATCGCCGCGCCGAGGATGTGACCCAGGCCGATGAAGTTCGCGATGCTTTCCGTGGGTTTGCCGTCTTCATCGGTGAAGAAGTCCATGTACGCCTCGACGACCTGGACGGTGTAACTGCCGACGGAGAAACGGGAGGCCAGGTTGTCGGGCGAGAACGGGCTCCAGAAATACCCCGCCATTCCTCCCACGTTCAATCCGAAGCCGAACGATGTGTAGAGCAGTGAGAGGCTCTTGCAGGCGATGACGGACAGGCCGTAGGTGATGCCGACGCAGGCCATGAACTCCGAGTCGCCGGCTCGCGCACGCGGGATGCCGAGCAGCGGCAGACGGGCGTCTTGCGCGAACGGGTTCGCGGCCGAGGTGGGCAAGGTGGACGGGGGCAGCAGGAACGAGCCCAACGGGCTCGACACCGGCTGCCCGTCGATGCTGCCGGGCTGCGCGCTGATGTCGATGACCACCGGTTCATTGCCCGCGCGCGAGTAGCCGCCGATCACGTACTGCGCGTCGGCCGTCGGGGCGTCTCGCAGGAACTCGAAGGTGCCCGGATCGGCGCCGAGCGGCGAGTCGATGGTGAACATGCTGTCCCCGGGCGGCAGGTCGCCGACCTCGGCCCAGCGCTGGTACCCGGTACGGATGCGAAACCCGTGCAGCGGGGTCGGCAGTCTGTTGTGGACCGTAAAGGTCGTCCGCGTGAGCAGCAGGGAGCCCGGGGGCTGTGTCGTGCCGCCGGCGCTCGCGTTCATGGCGCTGGCACAAGCGGCGAGCAGGAGCGCGGCCGGTGCGAGGTGGCCCACGCACGACGGGATATGTCGCATGGTGTTTCCCCTGGTTACAAGACACCGCGATCCTAGGTTGGGGGAAGAATCCATCGCGCCGAGGCCGGCTATTTGCCGGCGGGTCGTCGGTGCCTCGGCGATGCCCCGCCGGGATTGCCGCGCGACGGCGCGCGACGCCGCGCATGGCTTGTCCGCGCAGCCCGCCGAGCGCCATCGGCGGCGCCGCTACACTTCGGCGCTCGTCCACGCGCACGACTGCCCGTAGCTCAGTTGGATAGAGCAACAGCCTTCTAAGCTGTGGGTCGGGGGTTCGATTCCCTCCGGGCAGGCCAATGAAATCAACAACTTGCGACTCATTTGCGCGGCTGTGCGTTGCGCTGCGTTAGTGGGGCGCCAGTTGGGCGCGATCCGGCCTGTCGCCGACAGCGGGTGGCCGTTGGTCGCCTGCCGCGGCGTGCTCGTGCCCATGCCCCGCCCCCCGTGGGGGTCGAGAAAACTTGGGGCGGCCCTGCGTTTTCTCGTTAGCGCCCCCAGGGCCGGGCCTGGGGCCCGACCCGCCCCCCGTGGGGGTCGAGAAAACTTGGGGCGGCCCTGCGTTTTCTCGTGAGCGGCGTCAGCGCGCCCTGGCCCCCGCGCGATCCAGCGGTTGCTGCACCAGCGCCTCGACCATGCGTCTTCGGGCCGCGCGTTCGGTGGCGCTGCCGACGCTGGCCAGCTGGGATTCGGCGACCAGGTAGCTGTAGAGCAGGAAGCCACGCTGGCGGGCCTCGGCGCGGGCGAAGCCCATGGCTTCGAGCAGTCCGCTGATGTAGTCCATGCGACTGGCGTCGGCCTCGTCGACGGCCTGGCGGGCCATGTCGTCGTGCCGTGCCCAGGCCCGCAGCGCCAGCTCGATGCGCGCCGCGCGCGCCGCGGCGCGGCCGCGAAACGGCAGCGACAGCACGTCGCGAAGCTGCGCGCGCGGGTCCCGGTTGGCGCCTTGCAGGCGCGCCGTGAGCTGCTCGGTGGCCTGGTCGCGCCAGCTTTGCAGCACCTGGCGAAGCAGGTCCTCGCGGTCGCGGAAATGCCAGTAGAAGCTGCCGCGGGTCACCGACAGCTCGGTGGCGAGAACGTCCACCCGCACGTTGTCGATGCCGTGGTCGACCAGCACCTCGGTGGCGGCCTCGATCCAGCGTTCGGGAGTCAGGGTCTCGCGGCGCGCCGCGGTTTCGCGAGGGCGCCGCGGCACGCGTCGGGCACGGGATTCGGAGACGGGCATGCGGTGGGCCGCGGGCGGCGCGGGCTCGGGTTTGTACGGATCCTTGCGAGGCATTGTAGGCCTAGCATACGTCCAAACACATACACATGTGTATGGAAAAAGCTGGGAGATGGGCATGGATGCAAAGGCGCACGCGCTGCGTCTCGGGCTGGCACCGCAGCGCGTGGTGCGCGTGGCCTTCGACGATGGCAGTTTCGTGCTGCGTTCACCCGAGCCGCTCAAGCCCTATGCGCGCTGCGTGGGCGAGTGGCTCGAGCAGTGGGCGCGCGAGACTCCGGACGCGCCGGCCTTCGCCGAGCGCGCCGCGGACGGTTCCTGGCGCCGACTGAGTTGGGGCGAGACGCGCCAGCAGGTCGGGCGCATCGCGCAAAGCCTGCTGGGCCTGAAGCTCATGCCGCAGGCGCCGATCGTCGTGCTGTCCGACAACGCCGTCGACCACCTGCTGCTGATGCTGGCCGGCATGCACATCGGGCGCGCCGTGTGCACGGTGTCGAGCGCCTATTGCCGGCTGGTGCGCGACGGCGACTACTCGCGCATCCACGGCATTCTCAACACCCTGGGGCCGGCGCTGATCTACGCCAGCGATGCCGCGGTGTACGGACCGGCCATCGCCGGTTCGGGCCAGCATGCGGTGGTCGTGTTCAGCGACGGGGGCGAGACCTATCCCGGCGCGTTGCGCTTCGACAGCCTGCTGCGCACGGCCGAGGGCCCCGACGTGATGCGGGCCTTCGAGGCCATCACCCCCGACACGCACGCCAAGTACCTGTTGACCTCGGGTTCGACGGGGCATCCCAAGGTGGTGATCAACACCCATCGCATGCTGTGCGCCAACCAGCAGATGGTGGCGCAGGCCTGGCGCTTCCTGGAGCACGACAAGCCGGTGCTGTGCGATTGGCTGCCGTGGAGCCACACCTTCGGCGGCAACCACAACCTGAACATGGTGCTGCGCAACGGAGGTTTCCTGGCCATCGACGACGGTCGCCCGCTGCCGGGGCTGATCGAGCGTTCGGTGCGTAACTTGCGCGAGGTGCGCCCGACGCTGCACTTCAACGTGCCGCGCGGGCTCGACATGCTGTTGCCTTTCCTCGAGGCGGACGACGCGCTGGCGAAGGATTTCCTGTCGCGCCTGCGCGGAGTGTTCTACGCCGGCGCCAGCCTGCCCCAGTCGAGCTGGGAGCGACTGCAGGCGGTCGCCCGGCGCGTGCGCGGCGAGCCGCTTTGGCTGACCACGTCCTGGGGCTCGACCGAGACCTCGCCGGCCATCACCAGTGCCCATTGGTGGCTGGACCACGCGGGAGTCATCGGGCTGCCGCTTCCCGGCACCGAGGTGAAGTTCGTTCCGGTCGGCGGCAAGCTGGAAATGCGCGTGCGCGGGGTCAACGTGTTCCCCGGCTACCGCGACGCCCCGCAGCTGACCGCGCAGGCCTTCGACGCCGAGGGCTACTACTGCATCGGCGACGCCGGCCGACTCGCCGACCCCGAGCATGCCGAGCAGGGCATCGCGTTCGACGGGCGGGTCGCCGAGGACTTCAAGCTCAGCTCGGGCACCTGGGTATCGGTGGGAACGCTGCGCGTGCACCTGGTGTCGGCGCTGGCGCCTTGGGCGCAGGACGTGGTCGTCACCGGCCATGACCGGGCCGAGGTGGGCCTGTTGATCTTTCCGTCGCCGCAGGCCGCGGCGCTGCCCGCGCAGGAGTTGCGCGACAAGGTCGCCGGCGTGCTGCGTGCGCTGCACGCGCAAGGCGGCGGCTCGTCGCAGACCCCCACGCGCGCGCTGGTGCTGGGCGAGCCGCCGAGCAGCGCGCTTGGCGAAATCACCGACAAGGGCTACATCAACCAGGGCGCGGTGCTGCGCGCGCGCGCAGCCCTGGTCGACGCTCTCTACGCCGGCTGCGGCGAAACCATTCTGGCCCGTTGACGACCATGCTCCAGGACCTGCCACCTTCTTCAGGCGTGCTCGGCACGCTCGACCTGCTGCGCCTGCAGCGCGACGACGTGGTGCTGCACGCGCGCCTGAACCGGCCGCACAAGCGCAACTCGGTCAGCGATGCCTTGCTGGCACAGCTGCACACCCTGTTCTTGAACCTGCCGGGCGACGTGCGCGTGGTCGTGCTCAGCGGCGAGGGCGAGCATTTCTGCGCCGGGCTCGACCTGTCGGAGGTGGCCGAGCGCAGCGTGGTCGAGGGCATTCACCATTCGCGCGCCTGGCATGCCGCCTTCGAGGCGATCCAGTTCGGCCCGGTACCGGTGCTCGCGGTGCTGCACGGCGCGGTGGTCGGCGGCGGGCTGGAGCTGGCTGCCGCGGCGCATCTGCGAATCGCCGAGCGCAGCGCGTTCTACGGACTGCCCGAGGGGCAGCGGGGGATTTTCGTGGGGGGTGGGGGTTCGGTGCGCATCTCGCGCCTGATCGGCGTGGCGCGCATGACCGACATGATGCTCACCGGGCGCGTGTTCGACGCCGCCGACGGCCAGGCCATGGGCGTGTCCAACTACCTGGTGGACGAAGGCGCCGGGCTCGACAAGGCGCTGGAGCTGGCGCGGCGCATCGCGGGCAACGCGCCGCTGTCCAATTACGCCATCACCCAGGCGCTGCCGCGCATCGCCGACCTGCCGCCCGGCGAGGGGCTGTTCGTCGAGGCGCTGATGTCGTCCATCGCGCAGGGCGACGACGCGGCCAAGCAGCGCGTGCGTGATTTCCTGGAAAAGCGTGCGGCCAAGGTGGGCAGGGCATCATGAGCGGCTTGTACGACGCATTCGGCGATGTGTACCTGCTCGACGGCCTGCGCACGCCGCAGGTCGACTACCAGGGGGCTTTCGCCGACGCCAACCCGATCGACCTGGGCATCCACGCCGCGCGCGCGGTGTTCCGGCACAGCGAGGTCGACCCGGCGACGGTGGACGCGACCCTGGCCGGCAACATGGCTCCCGGCGGCTTCGACCAGTTCTACCTGCCGCGGCACATCGCGATGTACGCCGGGGTGCCGCTTGAGCGCCCGGCGATGATGGTGCAGCGAATCTGCGGCACCGGCTTCGAGCTGTTCCGCCAGGCCGGCGCCGAGCTGCGTGGCGGACGCAGCCTGGCGCTGGTGGTGGGCACCGAGTCGATGACCCGCAACCCGATCGCCGCCTTCGACCACCGCGGCGGCTTCCGGCTCGGCGCGCAGGTCGGGTTCAAGGACTACATGTGGGAGGCGCTGCACGATCCGGCCGCCGGGATCTCGATGATCGCCACCGCCGAGAACCTGGCGCGGCGCTACTCCATCAGCCGCGAGCAGGTCGATGCCTTCGCCGCGCGCTCGTTCGAGCGCGCGCTGCAGGCGCAGGCCGACGGCTGGTTCCTGGAGGAGATCGTCGCCGTGGGCAACGAGCGCTTCGAGCTCGAAGGCTACCAGGCGCGCGGCATCCGGCTGGCCGGCAAGGCACGCCTGGCCGAGCGCGACACGCATCCCCGGCCGACCACGCCCGAGGCGCTGGCGGCGCTGCGCAGCGTGTACCCGGATGGCGTGCAGACCGCGGGCAACAGCTCGGCGTTGACCGACGCCGCCGCCGCCGCGCTGGTCGGCGACGCGGCAGCGCTGGCGCGCCACGGGCGCGCGCCGCTGGCGCGCGTGGCGGCGGCCGCGGTGGTCGGGGTCGCGCCCGAGGTCATGGGCATCGGCCCGGCGCCGGCGATCCGCCTGCTGCTCGAGCGCAGCGGCGTGCGCCTGGACGACATCGCGCGCTTCGAGATCAACGAGGCGCAGGGCGCGCAGACCCTGGCCGTGGCGCGCGAGCTGGGGCTCGATCTCGAGCGCCTGAACGTGCACGGCGGCGCGATCGCGCTGGGGCACCCGCTGGCGGCCACCGGGGTGCGGCTGACCATCACGCTGGCGCGCCAGCTGCGTGCCGTCGGCGCGCGCTGGGGCGTGGCGGCCGCCTGCATCGGCGGCGGCCAGGGCATCGCGCTGCTGCTGGAGAACCCGGAGGCCCGCTCATGAGCGACGCGACGCCGACCGGCAGCCCGGCGCCGACGCCGCGCCTGTACCGCGTGGAGGTGCAGTTCGGCGACTGCGATCCCGCGGGCATCGTGTTCTTCCCCAACTTCCTGCGCTGGATGGACCAGGCCTCGCTGGCGTACTTCCGCGCCTGCGGGCTGCCGCCGTGGCGCGAGCTCGAGCGCAGCCGCGGCATCGTCGGCACGCCGCTGCTGGAGATCCAGACGCGCTTCGTGAAGTCGGCCACCTACGGCGAGACGCTGGAGATCGAGACGGTGATCGAGCATTGGGCGGCCAAGACCTTCCGGCATCGGCACGTGGTCCGGCGCGACGGGGTCACGCTGTGCGAGGGCACGGAGGTGCGCGCCTTCGTCGTGCGCGACCCGGCGGACCCCGCGCGCCTGCGCGCGATCCCGATTCCCGACGACATCCGCGCCCTGTGCGCCTGACTCCCCGACGCCACACGCCATGAGCCACCTGGCCTGGGCCTACGAGGCCCCGCTGCGCGACATGCGCTTCGTGCTCGAGCATGTGCTCGACGCTCCCGCCGCCTGGGCCGCTTGCCCGGCGCACGCGGAACTCGACCTCGAGACGGCGTGCGCCGTGCTGGAGCAGGGCGCGCGCTTCGCCAGCGCGCAGCTGCAGCCGCTCAACGGCCCGGCGGACCTGGAGGGCTGCCGCCTCGAGCCGGACGGCCGGGTGCGCACGCCGGCGGGCTTCCGCGACGCCTACCAGGCCTTCGTCGACGCCGGCTGGCCGGCGCTGGCCGGCGAGCCGGCCTGGGGCGGGCAGGGGCTGGGACTGCTGCTCGACGGATTCGTGCGGGAAATGCTCGATGCCTGCAACCACGCGTGGAACATGTACCCGGACCTGTTGCACGGCGCCGCGGCGACGCTGGCCGCGCACGGCAGCGACGAGCTCAAGCAGCGCTACCTTCGCCAGCTGGTCAGCGGCCAATGGCTGGCGGCGATGGCGCTGACCGAGCCGCAGGCGGGAAGCGACCTCGGCCTGCTGCTCACGCGCGCGCAGCCGCAGCCCGACGGCAGCCTGCGGGTCAGCGGAAACAAGATCTTCATCTCCGGCGGCGAGCACGATCTCACCGACAACATCGTGCACCTGGTGCTGTGCCGCCTGCCGGACGCGGCGCCGGGAACGCGAGGGCTTTCGCTGGCGCTGGTGCCCAAGGTGCTGCCCGACGGGTCGCGCAACGCGATGTCCTGCGAGGGCCTGGAAAAGAAAATGGGCATCAGGGCCAGCGCCACCTGTGCGATGCGCTACGACGGCGCCACCGGCTGGCTGGTCGGCGAGCCGGGGCGCGGCCTGGCCGCAATGTTCGTGATGATGAACTCGGCCCGCCTGCACGTCGCGCTGCAGGGGCTCGGGCATGCCGAGATGGCGATGCAGAACGCTTTGCGCCATGCGCTGGAGCGCCGCCAGTTGCGCGCCCCCGGCGTGCGCGGCGAGCACGCCGGCGCGGCCGACCCGATCGCGCGCCACCCGGCGATGCGCCACGCGCTGCTGGCGCTGCAGGCGCAGGTCGAGGCCGGGCGCGTGATCGCGGCCCGCGCCGGGCTCGCACTGGACCTTGCCGAGCACCATCCCGACCCCGCTCGACGGGCCGCCGAGCATGCCCGCGCGGCGTTGCTGACTCCGTTGCTCAAGGCCCAGCTGACGCGCCTGGGCTTCGACGGCGCCAGCGCCGCGCTGCAGGTGTTCGGCGGCTACGGCTACGTGCACGAATACGGTGTCGAGCAAAGCGTGCGCGATGCTCGCATCGCGATGATCTACGAGGGAACGAACGAGATCCAGGCGATCGACCTCGTGCAGCGCAAGCTGCTGGGCGACCGCGGCGCGGCATTGCTGGCGCTGCTGGCAGAATGCGCCGAGGAGGCGCAGGCCTGCGCGGCCGGGCCGGGGCTGGACGAGTTCGCGCAGGCTCTGCGCGGGCAGTGCGACGCCGCGCACGCGGCGCTCGCCGCGCTGCTGGCGCAGAACGACCCGGCGCAGGTGCTGGCGCTGGCTCCCGACGTCATGGACGCGCTGTGGTGGCTGCTCAACGCCTGGGCCTTCGCCGCCAGCGCGCGCGCCGCGCTGCGAGCCCACGATGCCGGGGAGCAATGGCGGCAGGGCAGGCTCGACCGCATGCGCTACGGCGCGCGCTGGCTGCTGCCGCGCGCGACGCTGCACTGGAACCGAATCATCACCGGCGCGCCCGAGCTGCCGGAACTGCAAGCGGCGCAGTGAAACGCCGCGACCCACGACCTCCTGGAGGAGACCATTCCATGAAAGCCTGGAAAACCGCACTTGTCACGGCCGCCGTGCTGGCCGCGGCCCCCGCGGCCATGGCCGACGTCAACGTCGGCGTGATTCTTTCGCTCACCGGGCCGGCGGCGTCGCTGGGCATCCCGGAACGCAAGACCATCGAGCTGTTCCCGAAAACCATGGCCGGCCAGGCGATCCACTACACGATCGTCGACGACGCGTCGGACCCGACGGCGGCGGTGAAGGCCGCGCGCGAACTGGTCGAGAAGGATCACGTGGACGTGATCTTCGGGCCCAGCATCACGCCCAACGCGCTGGCCATCGTCGACGTCGCGGCGAGCAACCGGGTGCCGGACATCGCCATCGTGCCGAGCGTCACGGTGCCGGTGACCCAGCGCACGCGCTGGGTGTTCAGCACGCCGCAGAGCAACGACCTGATGGCCCACGCCGTGGTCGAGAACATGCTGTCGCACGGCTACAAGAAGGTGGCGTTCATCGGTTTCAGCGATGCCTACGGCGAGGGCTGGTGGAAGGCCTTCTCGGCCGATGCGGCGCGCAATGGCATCACCATCGTGGACCGGGAATCCTTCGCGCGCACCGCGACCGCGGTGACCGGGCAGGCGCTGCATATCACCGCGGCCAAGCCGCAGGCCGTGCTGATCGCGGCCTCGGGCACGCCGGCGGCGCTGCCCGAGCGCGAGCTCAAGCAGGTCGGCTTCCACGGCCAGCTGTACCAGACCCATGGCGTGGCCAACCCCGACTTCCTGCGGGTGTGCGGAAGTGATTGCGAAGGCACCCTGGTGCCGGCCTCGCCGGGCCTGGTCGCCGCCCAGCTGCCGGCGTCGTCGCCGATCAAGGCGGCGGCCATGCACATGGCCAGCACCTACGAAAAGGCCTATGGCAATACCGTGTCGCAGTTCACCGCGAACGCCTGGGATACCGGCGTGCTGCTGGAAAACGCGTTGCCGGTGGCGTTGAAGTCGGCCAAGCCGGGCGACACGGTGGCGTTCCGTGCCGCGTTGCGCGACGCGCTCGAAGGCCTGCACGGACTGGCCACGCCCGACGGCGTGTTCAACATGTCGCCGACCAACCACAACGGCCCGCAGCAGCACGCGGTGGTCATGCTGCGCATCGACAACGGAGCCTGGAAGCTGGTCAACTGAGCCTGGCGGGAGGCTGCGGCGCGGCGCGCTGCCGTACCAGCGCGCCGCGCGGCAGCGCATCAGCGCGTGGTCCACGCGCTGCAGAGAGGGGTCAGTGGGCGAGCTCGGTGCGCTGCATGCGTGCCAGGGTCTCGAGCACGCGAAGCTCGGCCTCCTCGAGCTGCAAGGCCGCGTCGACCCACTCGTCGACCACGGTGGCGAGTTCGGCGTAGTCCAGCGGAATCATGCGCGCACGAGCGCGCTGCATGGCCATGCGGGCCTTGCGGCGCTTGGAGTGCTCGTCGATGAATTCGCGCACCGCGGTTTCGCCGCGTCCGCTGGGGCAGACCTCGTCGATCACGCCCATGTCGAGCATTTCGGCGGCGGTGTAGATCTTGCCGCTGCGCATGATGCGCTCGGCCGCGGCCACGCCGATGCGTCGGCCCAGCAGGCTCATCGCGCCGGAGCAGGGGAACAGCCCGAACAGGATCTCGGGCAGCCCGAACTCGGCGTGCTCCTCGGCGATCACGTAGTCGGCGCCGAGCGCGGCCTCGAAGCCGCCGCCCAGCGCGCGGCCCTGGACCAGCGACAGCGAAGTGGTATTGCGGTTCAGCGCCGTGGCCCAGCGGTAGATCATGTCGAGGCATTGCATCGAGTAGCGACGCAGGCCCGCGCGGTCATGCCGGCGAATGCAGTCGAGAAAGTAGCCCAGGTCCCCGCCGAGGTTGAAGTATTCGGGATGCTCGGAGCGAAGCACCACGTAGTGCACGGGCAGCTCGTCGTCGCCGCTGGGCCAGCGCAGGCCGTTCTCGTCGATCTGGTCGATCAGCGCCGACAGGTTGCGCAACAGCTCGGGAGAGAAATTGTGGGCGCGCTTGGGGCGCGCTTCCATGCCGATCCACAGCGTCGCGCGAGCCGGGTCGAAACGGGTCGAGACCAGGGGTTCCGCGAAATTCAGGATCTGCGGAATGGCACGGGAGGTGGTCTGCGGCAGCATCATGGTCGGGCCTGCGTGAAGGAGGGCGCCTCCGAAGGCGCTTCCCGACCAGATCAGCAATCCCTGTGCCAGGGTGTTTCCACCGCCTGCGACCCGAAAAACCGGCGCGAATGTCGGCCGGCCGTCGGTTTTGCCTGCCGGGAATTTGACACTGCGCAGCGGCAGGACCGCCGCGTCGGTTCCTTGACGCAGCGCCTGTCCGGCCCGCCGTCAGTCGGCGCGGCGCAGCACCAGTGCCGCGTTGACCCCGCCGAAGCCGGCCGAAAGCGACAACGCGCGGCGCAGGCTGCGTCCCTGTTCCAGCTCGGTGACGTGACGCAGGCCGCGGCATTCGTCGTCGAGTTCGTCCAGGTACGCGGTGGGCGGCAGGAAGCCGTCGCGCAGCGCCAGCAGGCTGACCAGCAGTTCCATCGCGCTGGCCGCGCCGAGCATGTGCCCGTGCAGCGCCTTGGTCGCGCTGACCGGGATGTCGGCGGCCGACTCGCCGAGGACTTCGCGCAGCGCCGATACTTCCACCGGGTCGCCACCTCGCGTGGCGGTGGCGTGGGCATTGATGTAGTCGAGCCCGGACGGCTCGACCCCCGCCGTGCGCAGCGCCGCGCGCATCGCGGCCACCTGGCCGCGGGCATGCGGCGCGCCGATGTGGTGGGCGTCGGAAGCCACGCCCCATCCCTCGATCACCGCCAGGATCCGCGCGCCGCGGCGTTCGGCGTGTTCGCGGGTCTCCAGCACGAAGAACACGCTGCCTTCGCCCAGCACGAGGCCCGTGCGGCGACTGGAAAAGGGCTTGCAGCTGCGCGACGGGTCGTCGGCGTCGACCTCGGCTAGGGCGCGAAGCCCGTCCCAGGCGCTGAGGAACTGGCTGGCCAGCGGAGCCTCGGCGCCACCGGCCAGCGCGATGTCCAGGTCGCCGCTGCGCAGGTAGCGGCAGGCGTCGGCGATGGCCGAGCCGGAAGACGCGCAGGCCGACGTGTGGCAGGCCGTCACGCCCAGGATCTGGTGCCGGATGGAAATGAACGAGGCCGCAGCGTTGGCCATGCAGGCCATGATCACGTAGGGCTTGGCCGTCTTGCGTCCGGCATAGAAATGCCGCAATCCTTCCCATTCCGTTGCGCCGCCGCCACGCACGGTGCCGTGGAAAATGCCGGCGCGCTGTTCGAATGCGGAAAAGTTCACGATTCCGCTGCTTTCCGCGGCCTGGCGCGCGGCCAGCAGCGCCATGCGCGTCGTACGATCGAAAAACGGGAGTTCGAGCTTGGTGAAATGACTGTCGAAGTTTCCGTCGACGGCAGCCACCGGAAACGGCCGCGAAAGGTCCTCGGAAACGAAGGCGCGAACGCCTGAGCGGGACTGCAGCAGCGAGTCGCGAACCTCGTCGACCGACTGGCCGATGGGCGAGACGACGCCGATCCCGGTGATGACGATTTCAGGCACTGGCGGTGTCCGGCAGGTTTCGCATCACCATGCTTGCGACGTCGCCTAGTGTGGGGTTCTTGGGCAGATCGATATTCTTGAGTTTTTGACCAAGGAGATCTTCGAGGCTCATCACGACGTCCAGAATGGCCATGGAGTCGAGTCCGCTGTCGCGGATCTGCGTCGATTCGTCCGCCTCGCTCAGGTCGATGTCGAAAGTGCTTTGAACGATTTCCTTGATCGAGGCGATAATCCGTTGCTCGTCCCAGCCTTGTTGCATGTCGTGATCCTTCAGGGAAGACCCGGGGAATGCTAGCCGAGATGGGATGACGGCACAAGCATGCTATATTGACCCGGCGGGTGCATTGCGCATGGATCGAGACGCGGGAACGCGCACAATTTTTCGCCAGCGGTCGGGACGCCCTACGGCGAGGTCTTGAAGATGAACCAGTCTGATGAGATGCAGGGGTGGGCTCGACAGCCGTCGATCATGATCGTCGACGACCAGGCCACGAATTGCCGGCTGCTCGCGGAAATCGCCAAGGGTTTCTGCCCCGAGGCGCGTATCGAGGTTTTCAACGATCCGCTGGCGGCGATTGCATTCGCCCAGGATAATGAACTCGATCTGCTGCTCACCGATTATCGCATGCCGCAGATGAACGGAATCGCGATGATCCGTGCCCTGCGGCGGGTGGATCATTTGAAGGAAGCGCCGATCATATGTATCACGGCGATCGACGACCTGCAGATCCGCTACGAGGCTCTGGATGCCGGAGCCAACGATTATCTAAGCCGTCCGCTTGATTATCGGGAATGTTCGGCGCGCTGCAGAAATCTGCTGAAGATGCGCCGCTACCAGCTGGCCATGGAGCGCCATGCCAAGGTGCTGCAGAGCCAGGTCGACCAGGTGGTGGCCGACCTGCAGCAAAAGAAGCTCGACACGCTGACCCGCCTGGCCAAGGTGGCCGAACAGCGTGACACCGACACCGGCGCGCACCTCGGGCGCATCGGACGCTACTCGGCGATGCTGTCGCGGCGCCTGGGCATGGGCGACGCCTACGCGACCATGCTGGAGCTGGCGGCACCGCTGCACGACATCGGCAAGGTGGCGATTCCCGACAGCATCCTGATGGCCCAGCGCGCACTGACCGAAGACGAGTGGGAGGTGATGCGCAAGCACACGCTGATCGGCCATGCCATGCTGGCGGGCGGGGATTCCGAGCCGCTGATGGTGGCGGCCGAGATCGCGCGCTCGCACCACGAGCGCTTCGATGGTTCGGGTTATCCCGACGGACTCGCCGGCGGGGATATTCCGGTGTCGGCGCGCATCCTGGCAGTGGTCGACGTGTTCGATGCGCTGACATCGAAACGTCCCTACAAGGAACAGTGGAGCGAACAGCGGGCGAAGGAATATCTGGAGGCGCAGGCTGGACAGCACCTGGATCCGGAATTCGTCGAGGCGTTCCTTTCGGATCCTCAGGGTATTCAGCAGGTGCGCAACAGTTTCCAATAGGCCGACGCGTCGCGCGGCGGACCGGGTTCGCGAAAGCGGCTCGATGCGCCGGGCGGGGGACCGACGATGAAAAAACCAGTGGTCAGCGATGCGGCGGTCGCGATGAAGCAGCAGGCCAGGTTGCGCCTCGGGCTCGGCGGGCTGATCATCGTCGCCGGCCTGCTCGCCGTGTCCGTGCTGCACATCCGCCTGCCGTACGAGACGCCGATGGGCTTGCTGTACCTGGGCTACGCCGCGGGCTTCTACCTGTTCGCGGCGCGGCGGGGCTTCCGGCTGGCGCCCTGGGTTCCTTACGCCACCGCGGTGGCCGACTCGGTGCTGCTCACCGGCTGGGTGCTGATCAGCCAGGAGGTCAGCCACCTGATCGTGCCCTTCTACATCTTCACGGCCATCGGCTACGGCATGCGCACCGGCAGCAAGCGCATCATGCAGACCTCGCAGTACTCCGGGCTGATCGGGCTGCTGCTCGCGCCGCTGGCTCCGTACTGGCGCGATCACCTGCTGTTCTGGCTGTCGTCGCTGATCTCCATCGTGATCATCCCCGGCTACGTGGCGGTGCTGATGGACAAGCTCTACCTCGCGCTGCGCTATGCGGAAAGCGAGAGCAAGGCCAAGAGCGACCTGCTGGCCCGCGTCAGCCACGAACTGCGCACGCCGTTGTCGGGGATCTCGAATGCGGCCGAGCTGATCCAGGGC
>JAKCDM010000058.1 GCA_021841865.1 Pseudomonadota bacterium | reverse complement strand
CGCGCGGGGCGTCCGGCGCCCGAAAGTTCTGGATGCATGCCGATCTCCCGAGGCTTGAGGCCCCACCTATGCGACATTTGTAATGCTGCGTCGCGATAACGTGCTTGACATGCGTCAAGGCGACGCTGGGAGCGTGGGCGGCAGAGGGTGAGCCTGCTGCAATTCGCCAGGAACGGTCCATTCCGACGTCGATTCGTCGCCCATAGCGCCCACTATGGGCTCCTCACCGCCGCCGAACTGTCCTCGCCCCTGGCGAATTTCGCGACGGCTCCCTCTGCCGCCCACGCTCCTGGCCTCGGGCAAGCCGCACGGCTCGCGATCGGCGCATGCACAATATCGGACTAATCTTTTGTTTCCACGAACCCGAGGATTGCTTCATGCGAGTCACCGTCATCGGCGCCGGCTACGTCGGCCTGGTTACCGCGGCGTGTTTTGCCGACGTGGGCAACACCGTGGTCTGCGTCGAGCGCGATCCCCGCCGAATCGACGCGCTGCGTCAGGCGCAGGTTCCGTTCTACGAGCCGGGGCTGAGCGAACTCGTCGCGCGCAACGCGCAGGCCGGGCGCATGCGTTTCGTGCAGGAACTCGCCGAGGGGCTGGCCGCGGCCCAGGTCTGCTTCATCGCCGTCGGCACGCCACCGCTTCCCAGCGGCCAGGCCGACATGAGCCAGGTGCGCGAAGCCGCGGCGCAGATCGGCCGCCATGTCTCGGGGCCGCTGGTGGTGGTGCAGAAGTCCACCGCGCCGGTGGGAACCGTGGCGATGGTGCAGCAGATCATCGACCGCGAGATGGCTGCGCGCGGCGCCCAGCACTGGGTGCGCGTGGTCAGCAACCCCGAGTTCCTGAAGGAAGGTTCGGCGATCGAGGATTTCACGCGTGGCGACCGCATCGTGCTGGGCAGCCGAGACGAGCGGGCGGTGGCGGTGATGCGCGAGTTGTATCGCCCGTTCAACCGCAACCATGAAAAGATCATGGTCATGGACCCCGCGAGTTCCGAGCTGACCAAGTACGCGGCCAACGCGATGCTGGCCACCCGCATTTCCTTCATGAACGAGCTCGCGCGCCTGGCCGAGGCCGTGGGCGCGGACATCGAGCAGGTGCGGCTGGGCATGGGCGTGGACCACCGCATCGGCAGCCACTTCCTGTACGCGGGCGCGGGCTACGGCGGCTCGTGCTTCCCGAAGGACGTCAAGGCGCTGGCGTTCATGGCGCGTGACGCGGGCATGCGCGCCGAGCTGGCCGAGGCCGTCGACGCGGTGAACCAGCGCCAGAAGCAGCGCTTGTTCGAAAAGATCGCCGCGCATTTCGCCGCCGACGGGATCAAGGGCCGCACCTTCGCGGTCTGGGGGCTGGCTTTCAAGCCGAACACCGACGACATGCGCGACGCGCCGTCGGTGGACCTGATCGAGGCCCTGCTGGCGGCGGGCGCGCGCGTGCGCGCCTTCGACCCGGTCGCGCTCGAATCGGCGCGGCGCCTGTGGGGTTCGCGCGACGGGCTGGAACTGGTCGGCGACGCGTCGCAGGCGCTGCTCGGCGCCGACGCGCTGGTCGTGGTCACCGAATGGCTGACCTTCCGCTCGCCGGATTTCGACCAGCTCGCCGGCAGCCTGAAGGCGCGCGTGGTGTTCGACGGCCGCAACCTGTGGGACCCGGCCGCCGTGCGCGCCGCGGGCCTCGAGTACCACGGCATAGGGCGCGGCTGAGCCGGCGCGCCGCCGGGGCCTTGAACTGCTGCGCAAAGACCCTAGATAGGGCTCAAGCCCCGGAAGGGAGTACCATCCGGGGCTCAAGGGGCCGATCCGGTTTCGACGTGAATGTTGAAGTTGTGGAGTGCATGCCGAGCACCAGTACGCTCGTAAATCCACTGGAATCAAGTTAAACGCGAACGACGATAGTTTCGCTCTCGCAGCCTAAGGGCCGCGAGCCTCGCAACGGTTCGCTGATGGGCCGGGGTGGCAACACCTGCGAGGTCATGCACATCAGATCGTGATTGCGCGCGCCGCGTGCGCTGTCATTAAATCAAGCGGATCGCCTTCCCGGGAGCGTGTGCATCCGCGCCTGGTGGGTTAAATCCAAACGATGACACTAAGCATGTAGAGCTTGCGATGGATAGTTTGCGGACGGGGGTTCAATTCCCCCCGGCTCCACCAACACAGGGCGCTAAGTAGTTGATACTTAGCGCCTTTTTCTTTTTGGCTTGGCGGTTCATCCCCTTGAGGTGTGACACTCCGGAGTGCGCCTGGACTGCCCAAAGATGCCGATCAAGACCCTGACGCACCTCTACCGCAACCGGCACGGGACCTTCTACTTCTGGCAGTTTGTTCCATAACGTCTCCTCGTTTTGACATTTGTATGCGATATGGAACATCATGCGGGCTCTCGCAAAATCAACAACCTACGATCGCCGGTTCGTTGTCAACCAAGGCCACCGGTCGCCATCGCAACTAGACGGTGTGCATCACTTGTACTAACATTGTGGCAGTTGATCTAACAAAACAGGTGTTGCCATGACTGCCGTTGCATCGTCGTCTTCCGCTCGGTCTGCCCGCCTCGGGCTGCGCGCCACTCCCGAACAGGAGGTGGTGTTGCGTCGCGCCGCCGAGGTCGCCCACAAGTCGCTGACCGACTTCATCCTCGACAGCGCCTGCCTGGCTGCCGAGCAAACCCTGCTGGATCAGCGCCTGTTCATGGTTTCGGGCAGTCAGTACCAGGCTCTGATGGATCTGCTGGATCGCCCCGAACAGGTCAATGACGGTTTGCGTGATCTGTTTGCCCGCAAGGCGCCCTGGGACACGAAGTGACTTTGCGCGCACCGGAGCCCCTGGCCGCCGAGCATCGGCTGGAAGGTTTTGATTGCGGTAAACCTGCGCTCAACGACTGGCTGTTACGCCACGCCCGCCAGGCGCAGGGCAGTGGATCGGCCAAGACCTTCGTCGTTGCCGAGCAGGATGGTCGTGTGGCGGGCTATTTCAGTTTGACTGTCGGCCAGGTCGATACGCTGGAGGCACCGGAGCGCATCCGCAAGGGGATGGGGCAGTACCCTTTGCCAGTGGTGATTCTGGCGAGGCTGGCAGTATCAATTCACGATCAGGGGCGAGGAATCGGCTTTGGCCTGCTGCAGGATGCGATTCGCCGCACGATGCTGATTGCAGAGCAAGCCGGCATCCGGGCGATGTTGACCCATCCTATCGACGATGACGCAGCGCAGTTCTACACCCGTTTCGGGTTCATCGCGTCACCGCTGCGCGCACAGCAATTGCTTCTGCTTTTGAAGGACGCCCGTCGCTGGGTACGTTGAACCAGGCTGCCGACATCGCCGGCATTCGCTGCCTGCTGGTCCATGCCAAGGACGATGCGGCGCGGCAGTGGTGGTACGAGTCGCGGGAATTCGAGCCCAGCGCGACTGACTCGTACCACCTGTTCCTGATGCTCAAGGACCTCAAGGGCATGTCGAGCTGAGGTGTTTCTCCGCCTCGGAGGCCGACTCTCTCGCTTCGTCGTCGCCGCCGCCGAGCGCGTGGCGGGCTACTTCGCCCCGGTCGCGGGGCGGGGTGACCCACCCGACGGCGTCGACGCTGCAGGCTCGGCGCCGGCCGGCGCCAGGCTCAGCACCCAGCGCGCCAGGTCGAGCGCCTGCGGCTCGGTGAGCACCTGCTGCGCGCCCCCGTAGGCCGGCATGGGAATGACGCCCCAGCTGCCGCTGTGCCCGTAGAGAATCGCGTCCTGCAGCATGCGCAGCGCGCCGGGCTGCGCGCGGTAGCGCGCGGCGATCTCGGCGTAGGAGGGGCCGACCTTGCGCTTGTCGATCGCATGGCAGGCCAGGCAGCCCGACTGATCGGCGAGCTGCAGCATGGCCTTGGCATCGATCTCTGCGGCCTGCGCGATGCCTGCGGCAAGCGCCAGGCAGGTTGCCGCGAGCAGTCGCGGCGTGGTCAACGGGGTCATCGAAGGCATCGTCTGGAGCGGGAGGGGCTTGGAGCAGGGCTCGTGGCCCGCCGTACTGTAGCGGAGCGGGCGGCCGGCGCCGGCGCGCCGTCAGGCGTCGCCTGCCCAGTCGAGCGAGCGTTGCACGGCCTGGCGCCAGCGCCGTTGCAGATGCAGGCGCAGCGGCTCGGGCATCCCGGGGTGCCAGCTGCGACGCGCGCGCCACAGCCTGGCGAGCTCGTCGCTGTCGCGCCATACCCCGGCCGCGAGTCCGGCCGCGTAGGCCGCCCCCAGCGCCGTGGTTTCCGCGCACTCCGGGACGGTCACGTCGACGCCCAGCATGTCGGCCTGGAACTGCATCAGCAGGTCGTTGGCGCTCATGCCGCCGTCGACCTTCAACTCGTGCAGCGGCGTGCCGCTGTCGCGCTGCATGGCCTCGGCGATTTCCTGCACCTGGTAGCCGGTGGCTTCGAGCGCGGCGCGCGCGACGTGCGCGCGGTTGGAGTGGTGCGTCAGCCCGACCAGCACGCCGCGCGCATCGGCGCGCCAATGGGGCGCGAACAAGCCGGAGAAGGCCGGCACGAAATACACGTCGCCATTGTCGGGCACGCTGCGCGCCAGGGCCTCGATGTCGGCCGACTCGGCGATCAGCCCGAGGTTGTCGCGCAGCCAGCGCACCAGCGAGCCGCTGACCGCGACCGAGCCTTCCAGCGCGTAGCACGCGGCCTGGCCATCGAACTGGTAGGCCACGGTGCCGAGCAGCCCGGCGGCCGAGCGCACCGGCCGGGTTCCGGTGTGCATCAGCAGGAACGAGCCGGTGCCGTGCGTGACCTTGGCCTGGCCCGGGCGAAAACAGGCTTGTCCGATCAGCGCCGCCTGCTGGTCGCCGAGCAGCGCGCACAGCGGCACGCCGGCCAGCGGCCCGCACGCGATCGGCGCGATGAGCTTCGACGACGCGGTCACCCGAGGCAGGCAGGCGGCGGGAATGCCCAGCTCGCCCAGGATGTCGTCGTCCCACGCCAGGCGATGAATGTCGAACAGGTTGGTGCGGCTGGCGTTGGTCACGTCGGTGACATGCTCGCCGCCGGCGCTGCCGCCGCTCAGGTTCCAGGCCAGCCAGCTGTCCATGGTGCCGAACAGCACGTCGCCGCGCGCCGCTGCGTCGCCCGCGCGGTGCTCGCGCAGCAGCCACTGCAGCTTGCAGGCCGAGAAGTAATTGGCCGGCGGCAAGCCGGTGCGTTCGCTCCAGCCCTGCGGGCCGTGGCGCCGCACCACGTCGCGCACCAGCGCGTCGGTGCGGCAATCCTGCCAGACCAGCGCATGCCCGACGGGGCGGGCGCTGGCACGCTCCCACAACAGCGTGGTCTCGCGCTGGTTGGCGATTCCCACCGCGGCGAGGTCGCTCGCCCGCAGCTGCGCATCGCGCAGCGCCTGCGCCGCCAGTTCGTGCACGTTGCGCAGGATCTCTTCGGCGTCGTGTTCCACCCAGCCAGGGTGCGGGCAGATCTGCCGATGCTCGCGCTGCGCCAGCGCCACGACGCGGGCTTCGCGGTCGAACACGATGAAGCGCGAACTCGTCGTGCCCTGGTCGATCGCGCCCACGTACTGGCTCATGATCCGGTTCCGGTCGTGCTGGAGATCGTGTCGTTGTCGATGCCCGGGCGCGCTGCGCTCGCCGCGGGGTTGCGGGACAGCCATTGCTGCACGGCAGCCACCTGGCGCGGGCCGAGCTCCAGGCCGCACTTGCTGCGGCGCCACAGGAAGTCCTCCGCGCAGCGGACCCATTCCTCGCGCACAGCGTAGTGCAGTTCGGCCTCGAACACTCCGGGAATCACCTCGGCTCCGAGATCGCTCGCGCGGTGGGCATCGCCCGCCCAGTGCAGCAGGTGCGTGCCGTAGGCGCGGGCCACGCGGTGCAGCACGGCCGCATCCATCCAGCCCAGGCGGCGGCGCATGAGGTGCTCGAAATCGTCGAAGTCGGCGGGGCCCGGATGCTCGCGCTCCAGCGCGACGTGCAGGTCGCCGCCCGGCAACTGCGCCGACGCGGTCCAGTCCGCTGCCGGGCAGCCCAGCAGCGCAGCCACGCGCGCCGCGGCCTGCTCGGCGAGCAGGCGGTAGGTGGTGAGCTTGCCGCCCCACACGTGCAGTAGCGCGGCGCCGCCGCGGGAGTCGAGCTCGAGGCGCCAGTCGCGGGTCAGCGCCGACGCGCTTTCGGCGCCCTGGTCGAGCAGCGGGCGCACCCCGGCGAAACTCCAGACCACATGGCGCGGGTCCGGGCGCATGGCGAAAAACCGCCCCACGCTTGCGCACAGGTAATCGACCTCCTGCGGAGTGATCCGCGCCTGCGCGGGATCGCCTTCGTAGTCGAGCTCGGTGGTGCCGACCAGCACGTGGCGGGCGCCGAAGGGCAGCACGAACACCACGCGCCGATCCGGGTTGGGAAGCAGGTAGGCGTGGCGGATGTCGAACCAGCGGCGAAGCACGATGTGGCTGCCCTTGATCAGCCGAAGGCGCCGGGCCTGGTGCATGCCGGCGGCGTGGGCCACGCGGTCGGCCCACGGGCCCGCGGCATTCACCACGCTGCGTGCCCGCAGGTGCCGTGCTTCGCCGTGCGCAGCGAGCAGCGAGGCCTGCCAATGGTCGGCGTGGCGCTGCAGCTGCTCGACGCGGGTGCGCGTGAGAATGCTGGCGCCGCGCCGTGCCGCGTCGATCGCGTTGAGCACGACCAGGCGCGAGTCGTCGACCCAGCCGTCCGAGTAGAGGAAGCCGCGTCGCCATTGCGGGCGAAGCGCCACGCCGGCTTCGTGGCGCCGCAGGTCGATCAGGCGCGAAGCCGCGAGTCCGCCGCGGCGCGCCAGGTGGTCGTACAGCCACAGCCCCGCGCACATCAGCGGCAACGGGCGCAGCACGCGGTCGTGCGGCAGCACGAATCGCAGCGCATGCGCGATGTGGGGTGCCGCGCGCAGCAGGCGCTCGCGCTCGTGCAGCGCCTTGCGCACCAGCGCGAATTCGCCGAATTCGAGATAGCGCAGGCCGCCGTGCACGAGCTTGCTCGACGCCGACGAGGTATGGGACGCCAGGTCGTGCTGTTCGCACAGCACCACGCGCAGGCCGCGCCCCGCCAGGTCGCGGGCGATTCCGCAGCCGTTGATTCCGCCGCCCACCACCAGTACGTCGCAGTGGACTGCCTTGGCCTGCTCCACCTGCTATTCCCCCCGTCGGTGCCGCATGGCGCGCGCAAGCTCGCGCTGCCCGGCGTCGCCTGCCGATCGATTCTAGGCAGCGCTCGCTCGGCACGGCGGGGCCTCGACGCATGCCCCCATGGCAGAGTCTTGCTGGTGAAACGAAAGCTTTCCAAAAACAACGAAACCGGCTTGGCACACACCTTGGCGCACACTTGCGAGCGCCTGCATCGAGCTAGCTTTGCGGACGCAAAAGCCTGCATGGCATGGGTGTCGTCGCTGGTTTTCCCTGAGTCGATGGTTCACGAGACTAAATAAACTGAAACCCTGTCGCTGCGCACGAGCCGCCATTGCGCGGGGGCGCGGCCTGCCTCGGCCCGGCTGCCTGCCGCGCGCCTTCCCGGGAGTGCTGTGATGAGCGTTGACCAACCCTGCAAGTCCCATGTCGCCGACGCGACCAGCGTGGGGCGGCGCGATTTCCTCGGCCTGGCCGGCGCCGCGGCGGCTGCCACGCTGGGCCTGCCGGCCACGGCGCGCGCGGCGGGCGCCGGCCCGGTGCGGGTCGGTTTCATCAGCCCGCTGACCGGACCGCTCGCCGGCTTCGGCCAGACGGACCCGTTCATCATCGACCTGGTGCGCCGCAAGACGGCCGGGCGCCTGCGTTCCGGCGCCGGCGAGCACGCGCTGCAAATCCTGTCGCGCGATACCCAGTCCGATCCCGCGCGCGCGTCGCAGCTGGCCAAGGAGCTGATCAACGACCATGGCGTGGACCTGATGCTGGCGACGTCGACCCCCGAGGTGGTCAACCCGGTGGCCGACGCCTGCGAGGCCGCGGGAGTTCCCTGCCTGTCCACCGTCGACCCCTGGGAGTCCTGGTACTTCGGGCGCGGCGCGAAGCCGGGGCAGCCCTCGCCATTCCACTGGACCTACCACTTCTCCTTCGGCGTCGCGCAGTTCGCTCGCATGTACCTGTCGATCTGGGACCTGCTGCCGACCAACAAGGTGGTGGGCGCGCTGTACCCGAACGATGCCGACGGCAATGCGCTGCGGGAGCATCTGGTTCCTGATCTGGTCAAGGCCGGCTACAAGGTCGTCGACCCGGGCGCCTACCAGGATGGAACGACCAATTTCTCGGCGCAGATCCAGAAATTCCGAGCCGAGGGCGTGCAGATCCTCACCGGGGCGCCGCTTCCGAATGACTTCGCGGTGTTCCTGCGCCAGTCGGCGCAGCAGGGGCTGGCTCGCCAGTTGCGCATCGTGACTCCGGCCAAGGTCGGCTTGTTCCCGTCGGACGTGCAGGCGCTGGGTCGCCTCGGGCTCGGCATCACCACCGGCGCGTACTGGTCGCCGGCATTTCCGTATGTGTCTCCGGTCGCGGGAATCGGCGGGCGCGCGCTGGCCGATGCCTATGAGAAAGCCTCGGGCAAGCAGTGGACCCAGCAGCTCGGCGGCTCGCTGTCGTTGTTCGACGTGGGACTGGCGGCGTTGGCGCGCAGCGGTGCGCCGAAGGACCGCGAGGCCGTGATCAAGGCCATTCGCGGGCTGGACGTGGTCAGCGTGGTCGGGCGCGTGAACTTCGCCGCCGGGCCGGTGCCCAACGTGGCCACCACTCCGTTGATCGGCGCGCAATGGCTGGCGGCGCCGTCCGGCAGCCGCTTCCCGTTGCAGTACCTGACGGTCGAGCACGCCGACGACCCGAAAGTGCGCATCCAGGCCCGGCTGCGTCGTTATCGCGTGTGAAGCTGCGGCCGTGGGGGCACACCTTGAACCTGCTCATCGTCGCCGCCGAGCCCTTGCCATGACCGAGATCGCAACCCCCGGCCTTGCCTTTTTCGCCGACCTCGAGGTCGAGGTCGGCGCGCCGCAGGAGGCAGGGCGCACGCAGCATGGGCTGCGGCGCCTGATTCCGATTCTCGGCGGCACGGTGCGCGGCGACGGCTGGCGCGGCGAGGTGCTTGCCGGCGGCGCCGACTACCAGTGCGTGGTCACCGCGCGCCTGGCCCAGCTCGATGCGCGCTACATGTTGCGCACCGACGCGGGGGACATGATCTACGTTCACAACCGCGCGTTGCGCTGCGCCGACGAGCAGGTCACCGCTCGCCTGCTGCAGGGCCAGCCGGTTCCGCCCGACGCGGTGTATTTCCGTTGCACTCCGTCGTTCGAGGTCGCCGCGCCGCAATGGCGCTGGATCACCGAGCATGTGTTCGTGGGCTCGGGGGTGCGCACGCCCGACCGCGTGCTGATGCGATTTTTCCGCGTGCTGTGAACCTGGCGCCGGCCGGCGCCAGGTCCGCGGGCAGCTGGCCGCGCGCTCAGCGCTCGTCGAAGGAGATCTCGACCTGCTCGGTCAGCGGGTGGGACTGGCAGGCCAGGATGAAACCGGCCTCGATGTCGGCCTTTTCCAGCGCGAAATTGCGATCCATGCGAACCTCTCCGCACAGCAGGCGGGCCCGGCATGTGCCGCACACACCCGAGGTGCAGGAGTAGGGCAGGTCGAGCCCCGCCGCGGTGGCCACGTCGAGAATGCTCGGGTCGCCCTGCCGGAAGTCGACGGTGTGGCTCAGTCCGTCGCGCCGGATGGTCACGCGGGCCAGCGGCGGGTCGCGGGTCTCGGCGTGGTGCATGACGGCGCCGGCGGCCCCCGCCGTGTCGCCGGGGGCGACGCCGAAGCGCTCGATGTGCACCTGTCCGGCGCCGAGCCCGGCTGCCAGCAGCGCCGCCTCGGCCTGGTCGTTCATCTGGTAGGGGCCGCAGACGAAGGCGTGGTCTACGGTCTCGGCGCGCACGACGCCGCGCAGGAACGCAGACACCCGCTCGGAGTCCAGCACGCCCTGGTGCAGCGGCGAGTCGCTGTGCTCGTCGGAGAACACGTAGTGCAGCTGCAGGCGGGCCAGGAAGCGGTTCTTCAGGTCCTCCAGCTCCTCCTTGAACATGGTCGAGCGCAGGCTGCGGTTGCCGTACAGCAGCGTGAAGCGGCTGTGCGGCTCGCGAGCCAGCACGGTCTTCAGGATCGACAGCACCGGAGTGATTCCGCTGCCGCCGGCGATGCCCAGGTAATGGCGCCGCGCCCGCTCGTCCACCGGCACGTAGAAACGCCCCTGCGGCGGCATGATCTCGATGCTGTCTCCGGCGTGCAGGCCCTGCGCGATCCAGTTGGAGAAAACGCCGCCCCGCACCTTGCGCACGCCGATGCGCAGCACGTCGTCGTCGACGCCGGCGCATACCGAGTACGAGCGCCGCAGCTCCTTGCCGTCGAGGGTCGCGCGCAGCGTCAGGTACTGGCCCTGGGTGAATGCGAAGCGCTCGCGCAGATCGGCGGGCACGTCGAAGCTGACGATCACGGCCTCGTCGGTGTCGGGCTCGATGGCGCGTACGCGCAACGCGTAGAAGTGGGTGTCCATGGCTTGGCGGCGGGGCCGGGTACGACCCGGCCGGGGGTCAGAAGGGCTTGAAGTAATCGAAGGGTTCGGCGCAGTCCAGGCAGCGCCACAGCGCCTTGCACGGCGTGGAGCCGAAGCCGGCGAGCTGCGCCGTGTGCGAACTGCCGCAGCGCGGGCAGGCCGGGGCGGCGCTGCCGCGCAGCACCATGACGGCCTGCTGCGCCTGGGTCGGCGAGCCTGGCGCGGCGTGGCAGCTCGCGCCAGGCGGGGCGATGCCGTAGTCGCGCAGCTTGCGCCGGCCCTGCTCGCTGATCCAGTCGGTGCTCCACGGCGGGGCGCGGCGCAGCTCGGTGCGCACCGGGCCCAGCCCGGCGTCGAGCAGCGCCCGCGTCACGTCCTGCTCGATGACCTCGGTGGCGGGGCAGCCGGAATAGGTGGGGGTCAGCACCACGCGCAGCGCTCCGTCGTCGGCCTCGAGCACGTCGCGCACGATGCCCAGGTCGCACACCGATACCGCGGGGATCTCCGGGTCGGCCACGTCGCCCAGCACTTGCCAGGCCCGGCTCGCACGCGTGGGAGCTGCCGCCGGCGTGCTCACCAGGCGCCCCCGGGGAAGGCGCGTTGCAGGGATTGCATCTCGGCGAGCAGGTGCCCCATGTGCTCGCTGTGCACGCCGTGGCGCCCGCGGCTGCGGAACGCGCTGTCGGCGGGCAGCCGCAGCGTGGCCTGTTCGAGGCAGTCCTGCATGCGTTGGCGCCATGGCGCTTGCAGCTCCGCCCAGCGAGGCCCGAGCGACGCGGCGGCCGCCTGCTCGTCGATCGCGTCGGACTCGAACAGCTCGTGGTGGTAGGGCCACAGCTCGTCCACCGCGCGCTGGGTGCGCGCGTGGGATTCGTCGGTTCCGTCGCCCAGGCGCAGCACCCAGTCGGCGGCATGGCGCACGTGGTAGCGAGCCTCCTTCACCGCCTTGGCGGCGATGGCCGCGAGCTCGGCGTCGACGGACTCCTGCAGGCGTTGCCACAGCAGCTCGAGCAGCACCGAGACCATCAGGTTGCGCACCACGGTGCGCGCGAAGTCGCCGCGCGGAAGTTCCACCAGCGTGGGGTTGAAGTAGTCGCGTTCCTCGCGCAGGAAGGCGAGCTGGTCCTCGTCGAATCCGCCGCCGAGCTGCCCGGCGCGGGTGAGCACGCCGCGGGCCTGTCCGATCAGGTCCAGCGCGATGTTGCTCAGCGCGATGTCCTCCTCGAGGATCGGTGCGTGTCCGGTCCATTCTCCCAGGCGCTGGGCGTGGATCAGGCAGAGGTCGCCCAGGCGCAGCAGGTAGCGCGCTTCAGGGGATTCGGGCAGGCGGATGGACTCTTGCATGGGGTGTCGGCGTCGATGGTAGGGCTGCGGGCGGGCGACGGCTCGGGGGCCGTCGCGGGGTCCCGCTCACATGTGGTCGACTTCGGCCGGAAGCTTGTAGAAGGTCGGGTGCCGGTAGACCTTGTCTTCCATGGGGTCGAAGTACATGTCCTTGTCGCCCGGGTCGCTGGCAGTGATGTGCTCGGAGCGCACCACCCAGATGCTGCAGCCTTCCTGGCGCCGCGTGTAGACGTCGCGCGCCATCTCGAGCGCCATGCGCGGGTCCGATGCATGCAGGCTGCCGCAGTGCTTGTGGTCGAGCCCCGCCTTGCTGCGCACGAAGACTTCCCACAGCGGCCACTCGGCCGCGTTGCCTTGCTCACTCATCGTGTGTACTCCTCGGTGTTTCGGGTTGTGCGCCGACGCGCGTGTTCAGGCGGCCAGCGGGGTGGCGCGCGCGGCGGCCTTGGCGGCATGGGCCTGCGCGGCTTCGCGCACCCAGGCACCTTGCTCCCAGGCCTGCACGCGGGCAGCCAGGCGCTCGCGATTGCACGGGCCGTCGCCGGCTACCACGCGGCGGAACTCCTCCCAGTCGATGGGCCCGAAGTCGTAATGCCCGCGCTGCTCGTTCCACGCCAGCAGCGGGTCGGGCAGGCCCACACCCAGCACCTTGGCCTGTTCCACCGTGGCGTCGACGAACTTCTGGCGCAGGTCGTCGTTGGAAATGCGCTTGATACCCCAGCGCATGCTCTGCGCGCTGTGCGTGCTGGCGCTGTCGGGCGGGCCGAACATCATCAGGCTGGGCCACCACCAGCGGTTCACCGCGTCCTGCACCATCTCGCGCTGGCGCGGCGTGCCGTCGCGCATCATGGTCAGCAGTGCGTCGAAGCCCTGGCGCTGGTGGAAGCTTTCCTCGCGGCAGATGCGGATCATCGCCCGCGCGTACGGCGCGTACGAGCAGCGGCACAGCGGCACCTGGTTCATGATCGCGGCGCCGTCGACCAGCCAGCCGATCACGCCCACGTCGGCCCAGGTCAGCGTGGGATAGTTGAAGATCGAGCTGTACTTGGCGCGCCCGTCGTGCAGCGCGTCGAGCAGCTCGTCGCGCGATGTGCCGAGGGTCTCGGCGGCCGCGTACAGGTACAGGCCATGCCCGCCTTCGTCCTGCACCTTGGCCAGCAGGATGGCCTTGCGCTTGAGGGTCGGCGCGCGCGAGATCCAGTTGCCCTCGGGCAGCATGCCGACGATCTCCGAATGGGCGTGCTGGCTGATCTGGCGCACCAGGGTCTTGCGGTAGTGCTCGGGCATCCAGTCCTTCGCCTCGATGAAGCCTGCGTCGTCGATGCGGGCGTCGAAGCGGCGCAGCAATTCCTGCTCGGCGGCATGGCGCGGAGCCTGTTCGCTTTCCTGTGGACCGAGGTCCATGGCTTGGGTGTACATGGGCAATGCATCCTGGGGGCGACCGTGGCGTCGCCCGGCAGCGAGCCGGGACGACGGAAGGACCGGCTCAAAGCAAATTCAACCAACCGGTCGGTCAATGATAGGAGTGGGCGGGCGCGCGCCGCAAGCCGTGCCTACCCGTGAAAACCCGCAGGGTTCATCGCCATGCCGCGCTCGCGCAGCGCGTCGATTCCTGCCTTGGCGGTCTTCTCCGAGATTTCAACACCATATTAAGGGGTGGTTATCAAAACATCCCCATGGTTTCCCGAATAATAGCCATCGTTAATCAATGAAAATCCGCAGGAGCTGCCATGAAGGGATTTTTCAAAAGGGCGCTGAGTCGTTTCGTGATCGCGCTAGTCGTGGGCGCTGGCCTTGGCGGATGCGCCGCATGGCGTCCCGGATCCTGGTTCGCCTACACCCCCTCTGATGCACTGGTGCAGGCCTACGCGCGAGGACTCGCCAGACAAAGCCATGGCAAAGTCAATGCTCGACTCCTGGCCAAGGCGCGCCACCAACTGGTGCTGCGCAACGCGATGGCCGAGCAGGCCCGGCGCCTGGGGTTGCAGCGCCAGCCGACGGTGAAGGCTCAGCTCGAACTGATGGAACAGGCCGTGCTGGTCAGGGCGCTGGTCCAGCAGCAGCTGCGCGAGCACCCCATCAGCGAGGCGCAATTGCGCGCGCGTTATGCAGGATTCGTGAAGTCCTATGGCAAGCAGGCTTATCAGGTGCAACAAATCATCGCGCCAAGCGCCAGCCAGGCCACGCGTGTCATCGGGTTGCTCAAGAGTGGGAGTTCCTTTGCCGGCTTGATGAAGCAATATGCGAGAAAGGGCGGCGGCTGGAAAGCCGGCGACCTTGGCTGGGTGCGCGCCAGGCAGCTCCCGGCGCCGCTGTCCAAGGTGGTGCCGACCTTGCGGGCTGGTCAGTACACGACCTCGCCGGTGCGGACCAGTTCGGGCTGGCATGTGGTGTGGCTCAACGCCGTTCGCCCCGTGAAGGCGCCTGCCTTCGGCTCCGTGCGCAAGCTGCTCCGGCAGCAGATGGAGCAGGAGCGGATTCGGAGTCTGGAATCCGGGCTGCTGTCGTCGCCGGCGAAGGTCGCGCCGCAGCTCCGGTGAGGTGGCCGGTGGTGTGCGCCCCGGACGGGGTGGCCGGTCAGTCGTGGAGCAGCGCCATGAAGGTGCCGAAGCCCACGAACACCCCGCCGGTGACTCGTGCGAAGGCCCGTGCCACGCGGGCCTGGCGCAGCCAGCGTGCGAGTTGTGCGCCGCTTCCGGCGTACACCAGGTACCAGCTCACCTCGATGACCGCGAAACTGCCCAGCAGCGCGCCGAATTGCGGCAGCGCCCGTGCGTGCGGGTCGATGAACTGCGGCAGCAGCGCGGCGGCGAACAGGATCGCCTTGGGGTTGCTGCTGGCCACCGCGAAGCCGTTGCGGAACAGGGCCCAGCGGCCGGGCCCGACGGCGCGTGCCGCCGGCTCGGCCTCAGCTTGCCCGGCGGCCTGCGCGCCGGGCGCGGCCCGCCATGTGCGAACCCCCAGCCAAACCAGATAGGCGGCGCCCGCCAGCCGCAGGCCGTCGAACAGCGCGGGCCAGGCCTTCAGGAACATGCCCAGGCCGGCCGCCGACACGCTCATCATCAGCAGCAGCGCGCACAGGCAGCCGGCCATCGTTGCGGTGGAGCGGCGCAGCCCGTGGCGCGCGCCATGGCTCATGACCAGCAGCATGTTGGGGCCGGGAATGGCACTGATCACCGACACGGTGACCAGGTACAGCAGCCAGGTGTGCAAGGACATCGCAGGGTTCGGGTGCGGGCGCGCGTCGGCGACGCGAAGCGAGCAAGTATGCCACGGCTTCCCGAAATCGACCTTGATACCTGACAACATCTAAAGTCTACAACCGACTACAATGTTTACAGCATGATCAACCGGATTCGTCGGGCACCATGAACGCCACCTGCGATCTCACCATCGGGCAACTCGCGCGCAGCGCGCGGCTGGCGCCCGAGACGCTTCGGCATTACGAGCGCCTCGGCCTGATCGAGCCGAGCCGGCGAAGCGACTCCAACTATCGCCTGTACGACAGCGCGGCACTGCAGCGCCTGCAGTTCATTCGCCGAGCGCAGGCGCTGGGCTTTTCGCTGCCCGAAATCCGCCAGCTGCTCGGACTGCATGCAGCCGGCGATGGCGACATGGCGCAGGTGCGGGCGATCGCCGAGCAGCGCGTGGCGCAGATCGACCAGCGCATCGCCGACCTGCAGCGCCTGCGTGAAGGTCTGCAGCGCCTGTTGCAGAGCTGCCCCGGGCACGGCCCGCTGGCCGAATGTCCGATCGTCGCGGCGCTGTGTTCGTCCGGCGTGGAGCCGTCATGACCACCGCGCTGAACTCGGCGCCCCGAGCCGGCGCGCCGGATACCGACCTCGCGCCGGCCAGTTGCGAACTCTCGCTCGACGTGGACGGAATGACCTGCGCGTCGTGCAGTGCCCGCGTGGAGTCCGCGCTGAACGCGTTGCCCGGCGTCGATGCCAGCGTGAACCTGGCGACCGAGCGTGCGCGCATGCGCTACGACCCGGCACGTACCGACGCGCGGGCGCTGGTCCAGGCGGTGGCAGCCAGCGGCTACACGCCGCGCACGGCCCGCCTGGACTTCGACATCCAGGGCATGACCTGCGCTTCGTGCGTGGCGCGTGTCGAGGCAGCGTTGCGCGCGGTGCCCGGCGTGCTGCGAGCCGACGTCAACCTGGCTGCCGAGACGGCCGCCGTGGAGTGCGTTCCGGCCAGCGTGCAGGCGCAGGCGCTGGTCGACGCCGTGCAGGCCGCCGGCTATCGGGCCACGCTGCGCGATGCCGACGCGGCACGGGCCGCCGTCGATGCCGACGCGCACAAGCGCGAACTGCTGCGCACCATGCATCGCGACGCCTGGCTGGCAGCCGGGCTCGCGGCGGTGGTCGCGACCATCGCGATGGGAGGCATGTTGCTGCCGGGCGTGGCCGAGCGTCTGCGGGCGGCCACGCCGCTGCCTGGACTGGGCGACTGGATCCAGGCGCTGCTGGCCAGCATCGTGCTGTTCGGCCCCGGACGGCGCTTTTTCCGCACCGGCTGGATCGCCTACCGGCATCTGTCGCCGGACATGAATTCCCTGGTCGCCACCGGCGCCGGGGTGTCCTGGCTGTTCAGCATGGTGGTGCTGCTGCTTCCGCAGTTGCTGCCGCCGCAGGCCCGGCAGGTGTACTTCGACTCGGCGGCGGTGGTCGTCGCCGCCGTGCTGTTCGGCAAGTACCTGGAGGAGATCGCCAAGGGCCGAGCGTCGCAGGCGATGCGACAGCTGGCGCGCCTGCAGGCGCGCGACGCGCGCGTGCGTCGCGACGGCACGCAGCAGCAGGTGCCGATCGCGCAGGTGCGTCCGGGCGACGAGGTGGTGGTGCGCCCCGGCGAGCGCCTGCCGGTGGACGGCGAGGTGCTCGAGGGCCGCTCGCACGTCGACGAGTCGATGCTCAGCGGCGAGCCGATCCCGGTGGACAAGCAGCCGGGCAGCGCGGTGCGTGCCGGCACCGTCAACCAGCAGGGCCTGCTTGTGGTGCGCGCAACGTCGGTGGGCGCCGATACCGTGCTGGCGCAGATCATCCGGCTGGTCGAGCAGGCGCAGGGCGGCAAGCTGCCCATCCAGGGGCTGGCCGATCGCGTGGTGCGGGTGTTCACGCCGGCGGTGCTGGCGCTGGCGCTGCTCAGCTTCGCGGCCTGGATGCTGCTGGCACCGCCGCCGGCGCTCGCGCATGCGCTGCTCGCCGCCGTCGCCGTGCTGGTGGTGGCCTGCCCCTGCGCGATGGGCCTGGCCACCCCGGCGGCCATCATGGTGGGCAGCGGGCGCGCCGCCGAACTGGGCGTGCTGTTCCGCAAGGGCGAGGCGCTCGAGGCGCTGTCGCATGTCGACACCGTGCTGCTCGACAAGACCGGAACCCTCACGCGTGGCAAGCCGCGCCTGACCGCCGTGAACGCGGTGGCCGGCGTGTCGCAGGACGAGCTGCTGGGCTGGGCCGGCGCCGTGGAGTCGGGCTCCGAGCATCCGCTGGCGCTGGCCGTCGTCGAAGCCGCGCGGCAGCGCGGTTTGTCGCAGGCGCAGGCGCGCGACTTCCAGGCGCGCGCCGGGCATGGCGCGCAGGCCTGGGTGGACGGCGAGGTGGTGATCCTCGGCTCGGCGCGCCATCTGCGCGAAGCGGGCGTCGAGCTGCAGGCGCTGCAGGCGGGCGCCGAATCCCTGCAGGAGCAGGGCGCGACGGTGGTGTTCGTGGCGCGCGGCGGGCGCGGTGTCGGGGTTCTCGGGATTTCGGATCCGCCGCGCGACGAGGCTGCCGCCGTCGTCGCGCAACTTCGCTCGCGCGGCCTCGACGTGCACATGGTCACGGGCGACTCGGCACGCGCGGCACAGGCGCTGGCGCGCAGCGTGGGCATCGAGGCGCTGCACGCCGAGGTGCTGCCGCAGGGCAAGGCCGAGGTCGCCCGCGCATTGCAGCAGCAGGGGCGCAAGGTGCTGTTCGTCGGCGACGGGATCAACGACGCGCCCGCGCTGGCGCAGGCCGACGTCGGCATGGCCCTGGCCAGCGGCACGGACATCGCGATGGAAGCCGCCGACGTGACGCTGACCCGCGGCGACCTGGGGGCCCTGGTCGATGCGCTGCAGGCCGCGGCCCGCACCATGCGTACCATTCGCGGCAACCTGTTCTGGGCCTTCGGCTACAACGTGCTGCTGATTCCGGTGGCCGCCGGAGCCGGCGCTCCCTGGGGCCTGTACATGAGCCCGATGCTGGCCGGCATCGCAATGGGCCTGTCGTCGATTTTCGTGCTGGGAAACAGCCTGCGCCTGCGGCGCCTGCGCCCCTGGCCCGTCGAGCCCGCTGGCGCGTCCGACGGTAGCGCACCTCGCCCCGACGCCCCCTTTTCCGTGTCGTCCCAACCTTCCAGGAGTTCTTCGATGAGCCAGACCACCACGTTGTCGATCCAGGGCATGAGCTGCCAGCATTGCGTGGCCAGCGTGACCCGGGCGCTGCAGGCGGTGCCGGGCGTGGAGTCCGCGCAGGTCAGTCTCGACGAGGCGCGCGCGCAGGTCACCGGCAGCGTCGCGCCGCAGCAGCTGGTCGACGCCGTGCAGCGCGCCGGCTACGAGGCTAAGGCGCCGGCGGCGTGAGCTGCCGCAGGTCAGCCGCGGGCTGTTCGCCGAAGGCTTCGCTCAGCAGGTAGGCGACGAGGCGGCGGGCGCAGTCGGCAGGGCTGCTCAGCAGGCCCTCGCGATGCAGCTGCTCGAAGCGTTCGCGCATCGCGAAGCGCGCGGGGTCGACGTCGCGCAGCGAGGCCTGCATCGCGGTGTCGATCACGCCCGGGGCGAGGCTGCAGATTCGCAGGTCCGGCACCTGGTCGAGGCTGGCGGCGCGCGCGTGCTGGTCCAGCGCCGCCTTGGTCGCGCAGTACACGCTCCAGCCGGAGTAGGGCGTGCGGGCGGCGCCGCTGGATACGTGGAGTATGCGCCGCTGCTGGCCGGGCGCCTCGATCGCCGCCAGCGCCGCGCTGAGCATCAGCGGCGCGGCGACGTTCAGGCTCACCGCTTCCGCCACCGCCAGCGGAGTCTGCACGCTCAACGGGCCCATCGGCTCCACGGTACCCGCGTTGTTGATCAGCAGCACCCGCTGGCGCCCGATCACCCAGTTGGCCAGTCTCGGTCCGGCCAGCCAGGCACGCAGCGCGTCGAGGTCGCGCAGGTCGAGCGCGACCTCGTCGAACAGGCCGGCCGGCACGTCGGCCGGCTTGCCCACTGCGCTGCGCGACAGGCCGAGCGTGGGGATGCCCCGCCGCAGGAGTTCATCGACGATGGCGGCTCCCAGGCCGCGGGAATGTCCGGTGACGATGGCACAGGTCTGCATGCGTGAGTTTCTCCGGTCGGTGTGAACCGCGGGCCCTGCGTCAAGCCGGGCAGCGTGATGAGTCCATGGAGTCGATTGTGCCTGTCAGACCGGCGCCGACGGCTGCAGCATGAACACTGCTGCCGGGGATCCCTGGACCGTCAGCGCCCAGAAGCGCTCCCGAAGCTCGTCGCTGGCCATGTGCAACTCGAGTTCCAGCTCGGGTCGAGCCAGCGGCTCGTCCAGCCAGCGCCGCATCAGCGAATACAGGTCGGCGTGGCGTTGCACGAGTTGCTGGAACTGCGCCTGATGGCGCCAACGTCCGGCGTGGTGCTGGCACCACTGACCGAGCGGGCATCGCATGTGCGCGTCCGGCTGGCGCAGCGTCGTCTCGGTCTCGGCGTCGAGCGCGCCCTGCAGCAGCTGGCGCAGCATGGTGCCCATCGACACGATGGCCTCGACGCCGTCGGGGCCGAGCGCGCTGCCCTTGCCGAGGTCGACGCTCCAGCTCAGGCGCCGCGGCCATTCGGCGATCCAGTCCTGCAGGTCGGCGGCGGGCATCGGGCGGGCGACGGCATAGCCCTGCAGGTGCTTGCAGCCCA
>JAKCDM010000003.1:34280-72966 GCA_021841865.1 Pseudomonadota bacterium | reverse complement strand
GCGCCAGCTGCTCGTCGATCACCACCTGCGCGGCGCGCAGCACGCGGTCGTCCTCGCCCTCGGCGAAGGCCACGCGCTGCGGCAGGGACTTGGCGGTGCCGAACACCGGGCGCATGAACATCGCCGTCTGGTAGACGAAACGGGTCAGGCTGTCGCGATAGGCGTCGAGGTCGGCGATCGGGCGCGTGGCCACTCCCGACTCCTGCGCCGCGCGGGCCACCGCCGGCGCGATGCGCAGGATCAGGCGGGCGTCGAAGGGCGTGGGAATCAGGTAGTCGGGGCCGAACACCAGTTCCTTGCCCGGGTAGGCGGCCGCCACCTCGTCGCTGGTCTCGGCCTTGGCCAGCGCCGCGATCTCGCGCACGCAGGCCAGTTTCATGGCCTCGGTGATCTTGGTCGCCCCGCAGTCCAGCGCGCCGCGGAAGATGTAGGGGAAGCAAAGGACGTTGTTGACCTGGTTCGGGTAGTCCGAACGGCCGGTCGCGATGATGCAGTCGGGGCGCACCGCCTTGGCGAGCTCGGGACGGATCTCCGGCTCGGGGTTGGCCAGCGCCAGGATCACCGGCCGCTCGGCCATGGTCTTGACCATCTCGGCGCTGAGCACTCCGGGAGCCGAGCAGCCGAGGAACACATCGGCTCCGCGCACCACGTCGGCCAGCGTGCGGGCGTCGGTGTTCTGGGCGTAGCGCGCCTTGGAGGCGTCGAGCGTGCCGGGGCGGCCTTCGTAGATCACGCCCTTGGAATCGACCATGAAGATGTTGGCGCGCCGCACCCCCAGCCCGACCATCACGTCCACGCAGGCGATGGCGGCGGCGCCCGCGCCCGACACGGCGATCTTCACCGCGCCGATGTCCTTGCCGACCAGTTCGAGCGCGTTGAGCAGCGCGGCCGACGAGATGATCGCGGTGCCGTGCTGGTCGTCGTGGAACACCGGGATGTTCAGCCGCGCGCTCAGCTGCTGTTCGATGTAGAAGCACTCGGGGGCCTTGATGTCCTCGAGGTTGATGCCCCCCAGCGTGGGCTCCAGCGCGGCGATGATGTCGACCAGCTTGTCCGGGTCGCGTTCGGCCAGCTCGATGTCGAACACGTCGACCCCGGCGAATTTCTTGAACAGGCAGCCCTTGCCCTCCATGACGGGCTTGCCCGCCAGCGGACCGATGTCTCCCAGTCCCAGCACCGCGGTGCCGTTGGTGACCACGCCCACCAGGTTGCCGCGCGACGTGTAGTCGAAGGCCTTCAGCGGGTCGGCCTGGATGTCCAGGCAGGGGTAGGCCACGCCGGGCGAATAGGCGAGCGACAGGTCGCGCTGGTTGGACAGGGGCTTGGTCGGGTTGACCGCGATCTTGCCGTGCGTGGGGCTGCGGTGGTATTCGCGCGCGGCGTCGCGCAGCGCCTGCTCGGCGGCGGAAAGGGAGGAAGACATGGGTCGGGGAGGAACGGTTGCGGGATCGGCGGCGATCTCTTCGGAAAAGCGTGGGCGAAAAGCTTACACCTCCGGGTCCGGATGCGTTGGCGGCGCGCGCCGATCCTGACCCATAATGCGCGTCCTCGACACGAGTCCCACACCCCATGATCGTCCGCCCGCGCCTGTCCTGGCTGCGCATGCTTTTCGTGATGCGCGGCTCCGTGCTGCCCAAGATCTCGTCCCGCCTGCTGATCGTCGCCGCGGTCGCCACGCTGGTGACCCTGGTGCATGGCGACGTGCTGGGCTGGCGCGTGGGCCTGACCTACGTGCCCTTCACGTCCATCGGAGTGGCGCTGGCCATCTTCCTGGGCTTTCGCAACACCGCCAGCTACGAGCGCTACTGGGAAGCGCGCAAGCTGTGGGGCGAGATGCTCAACGCCTCGCGTTCGCTGACCCGCCAGTACGTGGCCTGGGTCGGCGGCAGCGACCCCGCCCAGGCGCGCTCCTTCGTCTACCGCCTGATCGGCTTCGTGCATGCGCTGCGCCACCAGCTGCGCCAGACCGACCCGATTCCCGAGCTCCAGGGCCTGCTCGACGCGCCGCTGCTCGACAGCCTGCGCGCAGCGCGCTCGCGCCCCAGCCTGATCCTGCAGTCCCTCGGGCACGGCGTGGCCGAGGCCAGCGCCCGCCAGGGCCTGCATCCGCAGGTGGCCGCGGTGATGGAGCAGGGCCTGATGGATCTGACCGATGTGCAGGGCGGCTGCGAGCGCATCGCCAATACCCCGATTCCCTTCGCGTACTCGGTGATCGTGCACCGCACCGTGACCATCTACTGCTTCCTGCTTCCCTTCGGCCTGCTGGGCAATGCCGGGGTGCTCACGCCGCTGATGGTGACCTTCGTCGCCTACACCTTCCTGGCACTGGACGCGCTCAACGAGGAGCTCGAGGATCCCTTCGGCGCGGCGCCCAACGACCTGGCGCTGACGTCGATGTCGCGCGGCATCGAGATCACGCTGCGCGAGCTGCTCGGCGAGAAGCAGCTGCCGGAACCGACGCCCGCCGAGGACTACGTGCTGCTGTAGGGCTCGCGGCCGCGGCAGCGGCTGCGGCCGGCTCAGGCGTAGGGCAGGCGCCAGTGCCAGCGCATGGCCAGGAAGCGCGTCAGCGCGCAGCTGCCGGCGCCGAGCCACAACGTGAACACCGCGTTCCAGCCATGCATCTGGCCGAACACCTGGATTCCCGCGCCGAGCAGCGCGGCCAGCGCGTAGATCTCGCGCTGCAGGATCACCGGCACGCGGTTGAGCAGCACGTCGCGCAGCACCCCGCCGCCGACCGCGGTGGCGACCCCGAGCGCGATCGCCACCTCCACGTTGTGGCTGGCGTCCATCGCGCGGTGGGCTCCGGTGACCGCGAAAAAGCCCAGCCCGATGGCATCGAACAACAGCACCGGATGGCGCAGGCGCTGCACCACCGAGTGCGGCCACAGCGACAGCGCGGCGGCGCCGAGGGCGACCACGGCGTAGCGCCACTGCGAGATGCCCAGCGGCGGGTGCAGGCCCAGCGCCAGGTCGCGCAGGATCCCGCCGCCGCAGGCCGTGACGTAGGCGACGACGGCCACGCCGAACCAGTCCAGGCGCCGCTCGATCGACGCCGACGCGCCGCTCAGCGCGAACGCGAAGGTGCCGAGCAGGTCCACCAGCACAAACCATCCATGGGACATCGCGCAGGCTCCGTGTCTGGCTCGATCAGTCGTGCAGGTGTTCGCGCAGCGCGTCGCGCAGCAGCGGCATCGCCGCCGCCGGGCTGCGCCCGGCCAGCGTGACGAGGCCGAAGCGCGCGCTGGCCCCCACCGCGGGTTCCATGGGAAGCTCGACCAGCCCGGGCGCGACCGCGCGCACAGCAAGCAGGATCGCGTCGGTGCGCGAGGCCACGTCGACCAGGCTGGGCAGGTCGTCGCCGCGCAGCGTGACCAGCGTGTCCGGATGCGCGCGCGGCCCGTAGCGCTGCATCAGCGCGCGCGCGATGTCGTCGCTCAACGGCGTGCAGGCGACCGGGTAGTCGACGACCTGCTCGAAGCGCACGCGCTTGCGCCTGGCCAGCGGGTGGCCGTGCCGGCACAGGAAGGCGCCGCGCATGTCCACCAGCATGTCGATGTGCAGGTCGGCGGCCGGGGCCACGGACAGCACGTCGACCACCAGCGCGTCGAGCGTGCGCGCGCGCAGGCGCTGCAGCAGCAGCGCGGTGATGCCGCGCGCCAGTTCCAGGTACACGTCGCGGCGGCGCGCGGCGAAGGACTCGAGCAACGGGGCGGTCAGGAAGGCCGCCGGCCCCGAGCCGAGCCCGACTCGAAGCCGGCCGGACGGGCCTCCGCGCAGGCGCGAGCCGAGTTCGCCGATCTCGCGGGCGTCGTCCAGCAGCCGGCGCGAGCGCTCGAGCACGTCGCGTCCGAAGGAGGTGAGCTCGATGCGGTGCCCCACGCGGTCGAACAGCGCGATGCCCAGCTCGGCTTCCAGCGCGCGAATGCTGCGGCTCAGCGCAGGCTGGGTGATGAAAAGCGCCTTCGCGGCCTTGCTGAACGAGCCGGATTCGGCGAGACCCACGAGGTGGCGAAGCTGGGTGAGTTGCATGAAAAATGATGCGTCGAATGCATGATCCTTCAGCAAATAATGCATTGGACACAGGAATTTCACAAGCCTAGATTGCGGCGAGTACCTGATGGAAGGGAGCCGCCGACGATGACCGAATGCCTGCCCGAGCTGCTGCGCGAGTTGCAGGACCTGGACGACTTCATCCAGCTGCGCCGTGATATCCACCGCCACCCGGAGCTCGCGTTCGCCGAGTTCCGCACCGCCGAACTCGTGGCCGAGCGCCTGCGCGCCTGGGGTTACGAGGTCGAGACCGGGGTTGGCGGGACGGGCGTCGTGGGCCGGCTGCGCCACGGCAGCGGCGGACGCCGCCTGGGACTGCGCGCCGACATGGACGCGCTGCCCATCCGCGAAGCCAGCGGCAAGCCCCATGCGAGCGTGCACGACGGCGTGATGCACGCCTGCGGCCACGACGGGCATACCGCGATGCTGCTTGCAGCGGCCCGCCACATCGCGCGGCGCGCGCGCATCGATGGCACGCTGGAATTGATCTTCCAGCCGGCCGAGGAAGGCGGCGCCGGCGCGCGGCGCATGATCGACGACGGTCTGTTCGAGCGCCATCCCTGCGATGCCATTTTCGCCATGCACAACATGCCGGGAATCGCCAGCGGGCGCCTGGTGCTGCGCGACGGCCCGGCGATGGCTTCGAGCGACTACGCCACCGTCACGCTCACCGGCGTCGGAGGCCATGGCGCAATGCCCCAGCACGCGCGCGACCCGCTGGTCGCGGCGTCGAGCATCGTGATGGCGCTGCAGACCATTGTCTCGCGCAACGTCGACCCGCTGGCCACCGGGGTGATCACGGTGGGCGCGCTGCACTCCGGGCAGGCGAACAACGTGATTGCCCAGCAGGCCGTCATGGAGATCAGCGTGCGCAGTCTCGATCCGGCGGTGCGCGAGCTGCTGCGCCGGCGCCTGCACGAGCTGGTCGATGCGCAGGCCCGAAGCTTCGAGGTCGACGCGCACATCGACTGGCGCGAGGGCTACTCGGTGCTGGTCAACGACTCCGCGCAGACCGGGTTCGCGCGTGTCGTCGCCACCGAGCTGCTGGGGCCGGCCAGGGTCGAGCCGCAAGGCCCGGCGCTGACTGGCAGCGAGGACTTCGCGTTCATGCTCGAGCGCGTGCCGGGAAGCTACCTGCTGATCGGCAACGGCCGCGGCGCCGCCGACGCTCCCGCCTGCATGGTTCACAACCCCGGCTACGACTTCAACGACGACATCCTCGCCGTGGGTGCCGCGTTCTGGATTCACCTCGCGGAGCGCTTCCTCCACCCGGCCGATGCACCGCGGCGCGAGGCGTAGTGCATGCCCGGCGCGCCGGGCGAATCCACCATAACCAAGACAGGAGACAAGACCATGAGCGCAACCACACCCGGCACCGTCCGGGCACACCAGGCGGCGGGGTCGCAGCCCGCGCGCGCCGCCACCGCCACGCGGGCCGTGGTGGCGGCGGTCGCAGGCAACGCGCTGGAGTTCTACGACTTCGTGACCTACGCGTTCTTCGCCGTCTACATCGGCAAGGCCTATTTCCCGGCGAGCACCGCGTACGCCAGCCTGCTGCTGTCGGTGGCGGTGTTCGGCATCGGCTTTCTGGCGCGCCCGCTGGGCGGCGTCGTGTTCGGCGTGATGGGCGACCGCATCGGACGTCGGGCGAGCCTGATCTGGACCATCGCGCTGATGACCGTCGGCACGCTGGGCGTGGCGCTCACGCCGTCGTACGCCAGCATCGGCATCGCCGCTCCGCTGATCGTGGTCATTGCCCGCCTGGTGCAGGGCCTGGCGCTGGGGGGCGAGATCGGGCCGTCGAGCGCCTTCCTGGTCGAGGCCGCCCCGGCCGGCAGGCGCGGGCTGTACGCGAGCTGGACCCTCGGCAGCCAGGGCGCCGGCATTCTGGCGGCTGGCCTGCTGGGCCTGGCATTCAGCCATGCGCTGAGCCACCAGGACATGCTCGACTGGGGCTGGCGGATTCCGTTCCTGCTCGGGCTGCTGATCGTTCCGCTGGCGCTGTACCTGCGCCGCGCGATGCCCGAGACCCTGCACGCACCAGCCGCCCCGGCGCAAGCCGCGCAGGGCGGGCAGCGCGAGCGCTCGTCCCGCCTGGTGCTGATCGCCGTCGGCGTGATCCTCGGCGGAACGGTGTCGACCTACCTGGGAAACTACATGACCACCTACGCCATCACCGCGCTGAAGATGCCCCCGGCCGTGGCGATGGGCGCGACCGTGGCGGTGGGCCTGGCCACGCTCGTGTTCTCGGTGCTCGGCGGCTGGCTGAGCGACCGCTACGGGCGCCGTCCGGTGATGCTGTGGCCGCGCATCGCCGCGGCGGTGCTGACGGTGCCGGCGTTCTGGCTGCTCGACGCCAGGCCGTCGTCGCTGGTCCTGGTCCTGGTCAGCGGCTTCCTGGCCACGCTGACCGCGATCAGCGGCGCGGCTTCGCTGGTGGCCATTCCCGAGGCCTTCGCGCGCAGGCATCGTGCGCTCGGCATGGGGGTCGCCTATGCGATCGGGGTGTCGGTGTTCGGCGGAACCACCCAGTTCATCATCACCTGGCTGATCCACGTCACAGGCAGCGCGGCGTCGCCGGCCTGGTACGCGGCGGCGGCCAGCGTGCTGACCGCCGCCGCGATGCTGGCGATGCCGGAAACCCGCGACCGCGCGACCTGAGCGCGGCGCCCGCCGCCACGCGGCGGGTATCGCCGGTATCGTCGGGTTGGCGGGCACGAGCGGGCGCTGCGGCGCCCGCGACGGCCCGTGCGGCGCGCGAGGGGCTATGGTATTTTGCCGGCCCCGCCACTTCCCGCGCCCGAAGCCCCATGCTCGACACCGCCGCCGAATCACTGCCACGCTGGGATGCCGCAGGCGCCTGGCTGCGCGCCTTCCGGCCCTCCGCGCTGCACGGCAGCGGCCGCGAGCGCATGCTCGGGGCCGCAGGCGCGCTGTGCGGCCTGTTGCTCAGCGCCGCGCTCAGCCATGCGCTGCTCGGCAGCGTGCAGGTGTGGTTCGTCGCGCCGATGGGGGCGTCGGCCGTGCTGCTGTTCGCAGTGCCTTCGAGTCCGCTGGCGCAGCCGTGGTCGATTCTTGGCGGGAACCTGATTGCCGCGATGGTCGGCGTGGCGCTGGCGCGCTGGGTCGAGCCGCCGATGCTGGCAGGTGCGCTGGCTGTGGCGCTGGCCATCGCGCTGATGTTCCCGTTGCGCTGCCTGCACCCGCCGAGCGGTGCCGTGGCGTTGACCGCGGTGTTCGGGGGCCCGGCGGTGAGCCGCCTGGGCTGGCATTTCGTGCTCGAGCCGGTGCTGCTCAACTCGCTGCTGCTGCTGCTTGCCGCTCTGGTGTTCAACAACGCCTTCGGCCGTCGCTATCCCCACGGGCCCGCGCCGGCCGCGCACGGCACCTCGGATCCGCCGCCGAGCCAGCGCGCCGGGCTGTCGCGCGACGACCTCGGCCAGGCGCTGCGCGAGCATGCGCAACTGCTCGACATCGACGAGGACGACATGGTCGAGCTCGTGAACATCGCGCAGCGCCATGCCTTCGAGCGCCTGCACAAGTCGCTCGACGCCAGCGACATCATGTCGCGCGACGTGGTGCGCGTGGGCCCGCGCACCGGCATCGAGCAGGCGCGCCAGCTGCTCGAGCGCCACGCCATCAAGGCGCTTCCGGTGGTCGACGAGCAGGGCGTGCTGATCGGCATCGTCAGCCTGCACGACATGCTCATGCGCGGGCGGGGCGCAGCCACCGTGGCGGAGATCATGACCCGGCAGGTGCTGACCACGCGCCGCAGCTGCCCGGTGGCCGAACTCGTCGCCTGGTTCGCCGACTACGGCCTGCACCACCTGCCGGTGGTCGACAACGCCGGCCACGTGCTGGGCATGATCACCCAGTCGGACCTGATCGGAGCGCTCTACACCACCGGTTTCAGCGCGCGCCCGCGGGTCTGAGGGCCCCCAGGGCCGGCGGGCTTCCCCGCGCACCGCGCCGGGGCTAAGCTGGAGTCCTGTTGGCCGGGCGCGAGGTGGCTGTGGACGACGAAATCGCGGGATCGTCGCTGGCATTGCGACTGCTCGAAGGCAGCGCGCTGTTCGGCGGCCTGGGCGAGCCGGTCCTGGCGCGATTGTTGCCGTCGTTCGAGCCGGTGTCGCTCAGGGGCGGCGAGCTGCTTTGCCGGCGCGGCGACGTGCCCGACGCGGTGTACCTGGTGTGCACCGGCAGCCTCGGAGCCTTCGGCCCGGGCCACTCCAGCGACGAGGAGCGCCTGCTCGGCCTGGTCGGCGCCGGCCAGACGGTGGGCGAACTCGGCGTGCTGACCGGACGCCCGCGCAACGCCACGGTGCGCGCGCTGCGCGACAGCACCTTGTTGCGCCTGGCCGACACCCGGCGCCTGCTGGAGCTGATGGCCGCGCATCCCGACGCGCTGGCGCGCGCGCTGGGCGACCTGCTGGGACGGGTGCAATGGCGCGAGGAGCCGCAGGGCCTCGATCCCGCGCGGACCTTCGCGCTGCTGGGGGCGCATGCTCAGCTGCCGCTGCGCGCGGCCGCCGGGCAACTGGCCGGGAGCCTGCGCGTGCACGGCAGCGTGCTGGTGCTCGACGCCGAGCTGGGCCGCGGCCGCGACGCCGCCTGGCACGACGCGCGCGAGCGCGAGCACCGCTTCGTCGTCTACGTCGCCGATGGCGACGCCGAATGGCGCGATACCTGCATGCGCCAGGCCGACCGCTTCCTGCTGCTGGCGCGCGCCGACGAGGCCGCGCGCCCCTGGCCCGACGCCATGTGCCGCAGCGGAGCCGACGCACTGCACCGGCCGCGCCACCTGCTGCTGCTGTGCGACGGCGCGCAGCCGCTGCCGCATGCCGCCGCGGGCTGGCTCGAGGGCTTCGAGGGCCGCGTCGCGTGGCACCATCTGCGGGCCGGCGCGGATTGGGCGCGTCTCGGGCGCCTGCTGGCGCGCCGGGCCACCGGGCTGGTGCTGTCGGGCGGCGGCGCCCGTGGCTTCAGCCACCTGGGCGTGGTGCGCGCTTTGCGCGAGCTGGGAATGAACATCGACGCCGTCGGCGGCACCAGCATCGGCGGCATCGTCGCCGCCGGCGTGGCCTGCGAGTGGGACGACCGGCAGTTGCTCGAACACATGCGCCAGGCTTTCGTCACCGGGCATCCGCTGCGCGACCTGACGCTGCCGCTGATCGCGCTGACCCGTGGCACGCGCGCCACGCGCCTGCTGCGCGCGGCCTTCGGCTCGCGGCGCATCGAGGACCTGCCGATTCCCCATTTCTGCGTCTCGGCCAACCTCACGGTCGGGCGCATCGATGTACACACCCGCGGCCTGTTGTGGAAATGGCTGCGCGCGGGCGCGGCGATTCCCGGCATCCTTCCGCCGCTGCTCGACTCGGGCATGGTGCATGTCGACGGCGCGGTGCTGAACAACCTGCCCACCGATGTGATGCACGACCTCGGGGTGCACGACGTGGTGGCGGTCGACATCAGCGGCGAGGACACGCTGCCGGCGAGCTTCGAGGACGCCGCGCTGCCCACGCTGCCGCGCCTGACCTGGCAATGGCTGCACGGCCGGCAGTGGCCCAGCCTGTTCGCCATTCTCATGCGCTCGGCGATGGTGCACGACAACGCCAGCGCCCGGCTGCGCCGCCGCCTGGCCACCCACTTGCTGAGCCCTCCGCACGTGGCCGGCGGCATGCTGAACTGGAAGGACCACGTACGTGCCATCGACGTGGCCTACGAGTACACGCTGCGCTATTTCGACAAGCCCGGCGGCGCCGACGCGGCGGCGCGCGCGGATTGGCCAGGGGAATAACCACAATTTGTCTAGGACAATAACGAGAGCCCCTGGCGAAGGGGGTCGATTTGCCGCCTAATCGAGTCGTTTGGTTGCGTTTCTTCGCCGGTTTCCACTGTCACAGGGAGTAATAGCATGGAACGTCGTCATTTTGTCCGCAACGGGCTTGCCGCCGCCGCGTCCGCGGCCGCTGCCGTTTCGCTGGTTCCGGCCAGCGCGCAGGCAGCGCAGGACATGGGCTTGACCAACATCGTGTTCACCGAGGACGATCCCGGGCACTTCGCCAAGGTCGCGAAGCTGCACGTGCCGATGGTCGAGGTGAGCAACGGCATGCTCAAGGTCACGACCCCCCACCCGATGAGCGAGGCCCATTACATCGTCAGCCACACGGTGGTGCTCGAGGGAGGCAAGTTCCTCGGACGCAAGACCTTCAACTGGCACGACAAGCCGGTGTCGCAGCATCAGTTGCCGGCCGGCTACAAGGGCAAGGTCATGGTCACCAGCACCTGCAACCTGCACGACTGGTGGCTCAAGGAACTCGAAGTCTGAAGCTGCCGACGCGTCCGACGCCCGCGGGCCTTGCTCGCCGGGCTCGCGCTCGCTGCCCGAACCCCACGGACCTTGGGCGAACCATGCCGCCGATCCCCGCCCAGTTGCAAAGCCGCGAACAATTCACCGTGGCCTACGACAACCGGGCGGCGGTCGCCGACGCTTCCGGCGTGATGGCGCGGATGCAGGCGCGCGGCCTGGCCTTCCACGCGGCGCACGAATGCGCGGCCGACGTCGCCTACGGTGCCGGGGCGCGCCAGCTGTACGACTGGTACCCGGCGGCGCCAGGAGCCGCCGCCTCGGCGCCGGTGCTGGTGTTCCTGCACGGCGGCTACTGGCAGTCCCGCGACAAGGCCGATTTCCGCAGCGTCGCCGCCGGAGCGCACGACGCCGGCATGCACGTGGTGCTGGGCGAGTACACGCTGGCCCCGCAGGCCAGGGTGTACGACATGGTGGCCGAGGTCGGGTTGCTGCTCGACGCGCTGGCCGCGCATCCGGTGCTCGGCGTTGGCGCGTCGGCGCAGGCTCGCCTGGTGTTGTGCGGGCATTCCGCCGGCGGCCACCTGGCCGCGATGCATCGCGCCCATCCGGCGGTCGCCGGCGTGCTGGCGATCAGCGGATTGTTCGACCTCGAGCCGATCCGGCGCGGTGCGCTCAACGACGCGCTCGGGCTCGACGTCGACGAGGTGCGGGCGTGCAGCCCGCAGCTGCGCATCGGGCGCGGCGCGCCCACGGTGGTGGCGATCGGCGGCGCGGAGCTTGCCGAACTGCAGCGCCAGAGTCACGAATACGCCGCTGCGCTGCGCGCCGCCGGCGAGCCGGCGAGCCTGCTCGACGTGCCCGGCGCAGATCATTTCACGATCCTTTCCGAACTGGAGAATCGCGACGGGCTGCTGCTCGCCCGGGCGATCGCGCTGGCGCAGGCAACGCTCGCCTGATGCGCGGCGCCCGCGCTGCGCGTCAGGGCAGGGCCTGCGCGGCCGGATCCCGCGCCGCTCCCGCCGCCACGCCGCCTGCCAGGTGGGCCAGGCGGCTTTCCAGCTCGGTCAGGATGAAGCGCATGAATTCGTTGTCGAACTGCGCTGGATAGCGGCTGTAGATGCTCAGCAGCATGCCATGGCCATCGCGGCCCGGAATCGGCAGCGCGGCCGACGAGCGGATTCCGACGGAATGGGCGATGTCCCGCCACTGCGGCGGGTAGTCGCCGCGCACGTAGGTCGGGTTGATCACCAGCCCGCCGTTGCGCCAGGCACGCGCCACGGTCATCTCGTCGTCGCCGGCGCTGTCGAGTTCGGCGCGGCGCGGCAGGCCGGCGGCGAGCAGGGCCTCGCGGTAGGCATGGAAACTTCCGGCGCCGCGCATGATGACCACGCGGCGCTGTGCGTCGATTCGGCTCCACGCGGCAGCCGCGATTCCCGGCAGGGCGCACAGGGATTCGACGCAGCGGTCGAGGCAAACCGCGGGCTGCGCAGCGTCCAGCGCGCACTGCGACATGCGCGACAGCCACTGCATGTACATGTGCTTGACCTCGTCGATCGCCGCGACCTGGAACTTGAGTTCGTTTTTCAGTCGCACGTTGATCACCTGCACCAGCGAGGCGCGGTCGGCCACGCGGATCGGCAGCGACGTGATGCCGTCGACCAGCGCCTGCAGGTAGACCCCCATCGCGTCGACCAGCATCGCCGCGCTCAGACCGAGCACGCCGTGGATGCGTCCGACGTGGATCGCGCGCCGCGCGTGCGCGGCCTGGTCGAGCTCGGGCGTCAGCAGCCCCAGCAGGTGCTCGCCCTGGCGCCGCTCGAGCTCGGCCATCTCGGCTTCGCCGAGCGCGCACAGCAGGCGCCGGCTCTCGGCCTGTTCGAACAACGCCGCATAGAAGCGCTCGACGAAGGCGTTCGCGGCCTGCTCCAGCCCGCCCGCGCCCAGTTGCAGCAGACGCCGGCTGGGCTCGCCGTAGCCGTCGATCGCCGCGGGCTTGCGCGCCAGCACCTCCTCGCGCGTGGACTGGCCCCAGCGGTGCTGCCACGACGCGCGCTCTGCCTTGTCGGCCTTGGCCACGTACAGCGCCATGTCGGCGTTGCGCAGCAGCAGCTCCGGCGAGTCGGTGCCGTTGGGGTCGTCGTCCGGGTAGCTGGTCCAGCCCAGGCTCATGCGTACCCGCGCCTGCACCCCGCCGGGCAGGGCGAACGGCGCATCGCAGACCGCGCCGATGCGTTGCAGCGCGCCGTAGATCTCGTCGCCCGAGTCCGCGTCGCGCAGCAGCAGCACGAATTCGTCGCCGCCCAGGCGCGCGACGAAATCGCTTTCTCGCAGCGACTGCCGCAGGCGCTGCGCGAAGGCGCGCAGCAGGTCGTCGCCGGCCTTGTGGCCATGCGTGTCGTTGACCGGCTTGAAGTCGTCCAGGTCGACCATGCACACGGCCAGCTGGGTACCCTGGCTGCGCGCGCGCGCGATGGCCTGCGGCAGCATCAGGTTCAGCGCCAGCCGGTTCGGCAGCCCGGTGAGCACGTCGTGCAGCGCAAGGTGCCGGAAGCGATCCGTCTGTTCCTTGAGAAAGCTGATGTCGTAGAAGATGGCGATGTAGTGCAGCACCTGGCCGCCGGCATCGCGCACGCTCGAGACGGTGAGGAACTGCGGGTAGACCGTGCCGTTCCTGGCGCGGTTCCAGATCTCGCCCTGCCAGCGCCCCTGCGAACGCAGGCATTGCCACAGCTTGCGGTAGAAGCCAGGGCCCTGGTAGCCCGACTTGAGCATGCGCGGCGTGTTGCCGATCGCGTCCCGGCGCTCGTAGCCGGTGATGCGCGTGAACGCGGGGTTGACGTCGGCGATGACTCCGCTGGCGTCGGTGATCACGATCGCTTCCTGGGTGTTCGCGAAAACGACCGGCCAGAGCTCCTGCGGCAGTCCGGGGTCCAGGGCTGGGGCTTGTATTGCCAAGGGATGTCCTCGACTGCTGGCGGCGTGAAGGGGCGCGGGAATGCGATCGCGGTGGGCCGCGGATCAACCGCGGCGCGGTGCGGTGCCCGCCGCGCAAGCAACGAACAAGCACAAATCGGAAATCATTGCACACTGCTAGTGTATTCAAGCCCGCTTACGATGCGGGTTTACCCTGAGCATTCATGCGACCGACCATGGCAAACGCTGAACCCGGCATCCAGTCCTACGACCACCCCGCGGCGGGCTGGGGCGCTCTCAAGCAGGTTGCCGTGACCCTGGTGCGCGAACGCGTGGAGCCGACCAAGCTGGGCATGCTGCTGGCGCAGAACCAGCCGGAAGGCTTCGACTGCCCGGGCTGCGCGTGGCCCGACAGCCAGCACGCGTCGACCTTCGGCTTCTGCGAGAACGGCGTGAAGGCGGTGGCCGCCGAAGCCACGTCGCGCCGTGCCGACGCTGGCCTGTTCGCCGGTCACACGGTGGCCGAGCTGCTGCGCCAGTCGGACTTCGAGCTCGAGCAGCATGGCCGGCTGACCGAGCCGATGGTGTACGAGCCCGCGACCGACCGCTACGTGCCGATCTCGTGGGACGACGCCTTCGCGCTGATCGCGCGCGAGCTGCGGGCGCTGCCCGACCCCGACCAGGCCGCCTTCTACACCTCGGGGCGCACCAGCAACGAGGCTGCCTACCTGTTCCAGCTGTTCGTGCGCGCCTACGGCACCAACAACTTTCCCGATTGCTCGAACATGTGCCACGAGGCGACCAGCCGCGGCCTGCCGGGCACCGTCGGCGTGGGCAAGGCCACGGTCACGCTGGAAGACTTCGCGCAGGCCGACACCCTGCTGCTGTTCGGGCAGAACCCCGGCACGAACCACCCGCGAATGCTCGGCGAACTGCGCGAGTGCGCCAGGCGCGGGGCGACCATCGTGTCGATCAACCCGCTGCGCGAGCGCGGCCTGGAGCGCTTCACCGACCCGCAAAGCCCGCTGGAAATGCTCTCCGGCGGCAGCACGACGATCAGCTCGGTGTTCGTGCGTCCTCGCGCCGGCGGGGATTTCGCGCTGCTCAAGGGCCTGGCCAAGCGTGTGCTCGAACTCGACGACGCGGCCGTGGAGACGGGCTCCGGGCGCGTGCTGGACATCGATTTCATCACCGCGCACACGCATGGTTTCGAGGCTTTCGCCGACGACCTGCGTGCGCAGCCGTGGCAGCAGCTGGTCGACGAGTCGGGCGTGGAGCTGGAGCAGATGCTCGCGCTGGCCGACATCTATTGCCGCGGCCAGCGGGTCATCGCCACCTGGGGCATGGGCCTGACCCAGCACAAGCACGCGATGGCCAACGTGCAGATGCTGTCCAACCTGCTGATGATGCGCGGGCAGATCGGCAAGCCCGGCGCCGGCCTGTGCCCGGTGCGCGGGCACTCGAACGTGCAGGGCGACCGCACCATGGGCATCGAGGAGCGCCCGACGGCGAAGTTCCTCGATCGCCTGCACCAGGTCTACGGTTTCGAGCCGCCGCGGCACCACGGCCTCGACGTCGTGGCGACCATCGAGGCCATGCTGCAGGGGCGGGTCAAGGTGTTCTTCGGGCTCGGCGGCAATTTCGTGATGGCCGCGCCCGACACCCCGCGCACGCTGCAGGCGATGCGCAACTGCGAATTGACGGTACAGGTGTCGACCAAGCTCAATCGCAGCCACCTCGTGCATGGGCGCAAGGCGCTGATCCTGCCGACCCTGGGGCGCACCGAGCGCGACCTGCAGGACGGCGTCGCGCAGGGCGTGACCGTCGAGGACTCGATGTGCCAGGTGCACCTGTCGTACGGGCGCAACCGCCCGGCCTCGGAGCAGCTGCGCTCGGAGGTCGCCATCGTCGCCGGCGTCGCGCAGGCCACGCTGGGCGATCGCCCCGTGCACTGGTCGTGGCTTGCGCAGGACTACGCGCGCATTCGCGACGAGATCGCCAAGGTCATCGACGGCTTCGAGGACTTCAACCAGCGCGTGGCCGTCGACGGCGGCTTCCACCTGCGAATCGCCTCGCGCGAGCGCGAGTGGCTGACCGACAGCGGCAAGGCCCAGTTCGTCGTGCATGGCATCGATACCGACAGCCCGCTGCACCGCGCGCGCCGCCGCCGCGGCGACGACGTGCTGACCCTCACCACCATCCGCTCCCACGACCAGTACAACACCACCGTGTACGCGATGAACGATCGCTATCGCGGCGTGTTCGGCCGGCGCGACGTGGTGTTCATCCACGCCGCCGACCGCCAGCGCCTGGGCTTCGCCGAGCACGCGCTGGTCGACCTGGCCACGGTGTGGGACGACGACGTGGAGCGCCGCGTGCAGGGCCTGACCCTGGTGGACTACGACATCCCGCGCGGCTGCGTCGCTGCCTACTACCCGGAAACCAATCCGCTGGTTCCGCTCGAAAGCGCCGCCGACGGTTGCGGAACCCCGGCGTCGAAGTCGGTTCCGGTCGTGCTCAGCCCGGCCTCGGGCTCGCTCGCGCCGGCTGCCTGACGGCTGCTGGCGCGCCCGGCGCGCGTGCCGCCGCGCGGCGTTCGCGCACCATGCGCACGAACGCCGCCGCGGGCCCCGACAGCTGGGCCTCGTCGCGCATGACCAGCAGCAACTGGCGGCGCGTGGGCATTCCCGACAGGCGCCGCAGCGCCAGCCCCATCGACTGCACGTGCGGTGCCGCACCGGCGCGCGGCAGGATGCCGATGCCCAGCCCGGCGTTGATCATGCGGCAGACTTCGTCGAACCCGCGCATCTGCACGCGGATGCGCAGCGGCAGCCCCTTCGCGTCGGCCGCCGCGGCGATCTGGCGCATCAGCGACGTCGCACGGCTGAGCCCGACGATGTCGTGGCCAAGCACTTCCTCCATCGCCACCACCTCGCGGCTCGCCAGCGCATGCGCGGCCGGAAGTACCAGCATCAGCTCGTCGCTGTCGCAAGCGAAGGCCTGCAGTTCGCCCAGCGCCGTGTTGTTGCCGATGATGCCCAGTTCGGCGTTGCCGCGCGTGACCGCGCGCACCACCTCCTCGCTCAGCGCGTCCTCCAGGTCGAGCATCACGGCCGGGTAGGCGGCGCAGTAGCGCGCCAGCAGGTGCGGCAGGAAGCCGGTGAAGGCCGAGGTGTTGGCCCACAGGCGCAGGTGGCCACCGGCGCCGCGGTGGTAGTCGAACATGGCCATGGACAACTGCTCGATGCCGGCGACGATGCCGATGGCATAGCGCAGGAAGGTCAGTCCCGGCGCGGTGGGCGTCACTCCCTTCTTGTTGCGCACCAGCAGCTCGCTGCCGATGTGGCTTTCCAGCGCGGCAAGTCGCTTGCTCGCCGCGGGCAGGCTGATGGCCAGGCGCTCGGCCCCCTGCGTGAGGCTGCCGGTCTCGACCGCGGCGACGTACAGGCGCAGCGTGGTGAGGTCGAAGCGAGCCGGGTTGATGCTGCGGTCCATGGTTTGACTTTCCAACAGGTTAAGGATAAGTCAACGAGTTTCGAATCCACAAGCATGGGCTGCGCCTAAGCTGGCCCCTCTAGTGTCCTGTCCCGTAAATACCTGGCATTTCGTTCGGGTGCCTGCGGGAGCGATCGGCGGCTGGGCGCAAGGGGTCCAGACTGGACGTCTGGCCCCCTTGCGCCCGGGCGGCGAGGGCCCCGCAGGCGCCGAACCCTTCGGGCTGAGCCGTATCGGGGCGCATGCGGCGTTGCGGCCACGGGGCCAGGCGCCCAGCCTGGCCCCGCACCCGCGCCTTGCCTGCGCCCCGATACGGCTCAGCGAAATGACAGGTATTTACGGGACAGGGCACTAGCCGGGGGCCGCAGCAGGCCAGCCCGGGCGCACGACGACATGACTCACCGCAACAGGAGGAGCACGATGGAGACCAGACCCATGACCGCGGCAACGGAGGCGCCGCTGCGCTGGAGCAGCGGATTGACCCCGATGCACTGGCGGGTGCTCACCGGGGGCTTCCTCGGCTGGGTGTTCGACGGCTACGAAGCCATCGCGCTGGTCATGGTGCTGGGGCCGATGCTGCACGCGCTGCTCGCGCCGGCGCAGCTGGCCTCCTTCCCGGTGTACGCGGGCACCGCCATCGGCATCACGCTGCTCGGCTGGGGCCTCGGCGGGCTGGTCGGCGGCGTGCTGGCCGACTACATCGGGCGCAAGCGCATGATGCTGTGGTCGGTGTTCCTGTACGCCGTGTTCTCCGGACTGACGGCCTTCGCCGACAGCTTCGCCGCGCTGTGCGCGCTGCGTTTTCTCACCGGCCTGGCGCTGGGCAGCGAGTGGAGCACCGGCATCTCGCTGCTCGCCGAGACCTGGCCGCAGCATGCGCGCGCCAAGGGCGCGGGCTTCCTGCAGTCGGGCTTCGGCTGGGGCACCTTGCTGGCGTCTGTGGCGTGGTACGTGCTGTCGACCACCCATCCGCTGGGCGCGCAGAGCTGGCGCCTGATGTTCGTGCTGGGCGCGCTCCCGGCCTTGTTCGTGCTGTACCTGCGTCGCGGTGTCGAGGAGTCGGAGAAGTGGCGCGAGGCCGTGCGCGCGCGGCGCTGGGGCCCCACCGAGGAGGCCGCCAGCCCGGCCGGTGGCGGCGCGCGGCGACCGTTCTCGCTCGCGCAGCTGTTCCGCGACCCGGCCGCTCGGCGCCGCACGCTGATCACGACGGTGCTGTCGATCGTCACCACCACCGGCTGGTGGGCGATTTCCAGCTGGCTGCCGATCTTCACCATCGGGCTGGCCAAGGCGCACGGGCTGGCCGACGCCCCGGTATGGGGCGCACGCGTGTCCATCGCCTACACCATCGGCGCCATCGTCGCCTACATGATCGCCGGCTTCGTCGCCGACGCGATGGGCCGTCGCATGTTCATGTTCCTGACCTTCGTCGGCTGCCTGGTCACCACGGTCATCACCTACAGGTTCACGCACACGGTGGGCGCGATGATGATCATCGCGCCGATCAATGGCTTCTTCACGCTGGGCTGCGCCTACGTGTGGATGGCCATCTACCCGGTCGAGCTGTTCACGTCCACCGTTCGCTCCACCGCCATCAGCGTGGTGTTCAACGCCGCTCGCCTGATCGCCTGGGTGTTCCCGATCATCGCGGGCACGCTGATCCGCTCCTTCGGCGGCATCAGCCAGGCCGCGCTGATCATCGGGCTGGTGTACCTGCTGGGACTGGTGCTGCCGTGGATGCTGCCCGAGACGGTCCATACCGGCCTGCCTGACTGAGCATCATGAGCGACCCGCATGCCGCCGGCGCCGCGCCGGAGTCCGAGGCTCCGCTGCCGCTGGCCGGCGTGCGGGTGCTCGAGCTCGGAACCCTGATCGCCGGACCCTACGCCAGCGCGCTGCTGGCGCAGTTCGGCGCCGAGGTCATCAAGGTCGAGGCGCCCGGGCAAGGCGATCCGCTGCGCAGCTGGCGCAAGCTGCACGGCGACACCTCGCTGTGGTGGTACACGCAAAGCCGCAACAAGAAGTCGCTGACCCTGGACCTCAAGCAGCCCGACGCACAGCGCATCGTGCGCGAGCTGGCGGGAAGCGCCGACATCGTGATCGAGAACTTCCGCCCCGGCACGCTCGAGAAGTGGGGCCTGGGATGGGAGGAGCTGCACCGCCTGTACCCGAAGCTGATCATGGTGCGGGTGTCGGGCTTCGGCCAGAGCGGCCCCTACAGGGACCGGCCGGGCTTCGCGGCCATCGCCGAGTCCATGGGCGGGCTGCGCTACCTGGTCGGCGAGCCGGGGCGCGCGCCGGTGCGCACCGGCGTCAGCCTGGGCGACACGCTGGCTTCGCTGTACGGGGTGATCGGCGCGATGATGGCCATGCACCACCTGAAGGCCCATGGCGGCAGCGGCCAGTTCATCGACGTGGCGCTGTACGAGGCGGTGTTCGGCATCATGGAAAGCCTGATTCCCGAGTACTCCGACCAGGGCTTCGTGCGCGAGCGCTCGGGCGCCACGCTGCCCGGTATCGCACCGTCGAACACCTACCTGTGTCGCGACGGGCGATACGTGATCATCGCCGGCAACGCCGACAGCATCTACCGTCGCCTGATGCAGGCCATCGGACGCGACGACCTGGCGGACGATCCGCGCCTGGCGCGCAACGACGGGCGCGTGCGCCTGGCCGACATGCTCGACCAGGCCATCGGCGCGTGGACCGCCGGACACGACCTGCCGTATGTGCTCGAGGTGCTGGAAGCCGCCGCGGTGCCCTGCGGGCGCATCTACACCGCGGCCGACATCCACGCCGACGAGCATTACCGCGCGCGCGGCATGCTCGAGCAGCACGCGCTGCCCGACGGCGCGCAGGTCGAGTTCCCCGGCGTGGTGCCCAGGCTGTCGGCGACCCCCGGACGCACGCGCTGGCTGGGGCCGGCGCTGGGCGAGCACACGGCCGAGATCCTGCGCGAACTCGGCTACGACGCCGACGCGCAGGCCGCGCTGCGCGCGCGCGGCGTGATCTGACAGCCGTGAACGAATCCACCAGGATCCCCACCATGTTGCGAGCAGCCGGCGGCAAGCGCCTGTTCATCCACGATGTCGCGCCGCGCGACGGACTCCAGATCGAGCCCGTGTTCGTCGACACCGCGCGAAAGATCGCGCTGGTCGACGCGTTGTCGCGAACCGGGCTGGCGAAGATCGAGGTCACGTCCTTCACGTCGCCGAAGGCCATTCCTGCGCTGGCCGACGCGGCCGACGTGATGGCGGGCATCCAGCGCGCGCCCGGAGTCGAGTACGCCGCGCTGGTTCCCAACGTGAAGGGAGCCGAGCGGGCGCTGGCCTGCCGGGTCGACGAGCTCAACGTCGTGATGTCGGCCAGCGAGAGCCACAATCGAGCCAACCTGCGCATGAGCCGCGAGCAGTCGCTGTCCCAGTTCGCCGACATCGTCGGCCTGGCGCGAGGCGCCGCCGCGGTCAACGCGTCGCTGTCCACCGCCTTCGGCTGCCCCTTCGAGGGACGCTTCGAGACCGACCGCGTGCTGCCGTGGGTGGATCGCATCGCGGCGCTGGGAATCCGGCGCCTGACCCTGTGCGACACCACCGGCATGGCCGATCCGGCGCAGGCGCAGCAACTGTGCGCTGCGGTGCGCGAACGGCACCCGCACCTGGTGCTCACCGCGCATTTCCACGACACCCGGGGCATGGCGCTGGCCAATGTGCTGGCCGCGCTCGAAGCGGGAATCGAACGTTTCGACGCATCCCTCGGCGGGCTGGGCGGCTGCCCCTTCGCTCCGGGAGCCAGCGGCAACGCCTGCACCGAGGACATGGTGCACATGCTGCAGCAGATGGGCTACGACACCGGCGTCGACCTGCCGGCGCTGCTCGACTGCGCCCGCTCGCTGGCGCCGCTGGTCGGCCACGAGCTGGCGGGGCAGCTGGTCAAGGCTGGCCCGTCGAGCCGGCGCTACCCGCTGCCCGTGGCGGCGACCGCGCAGGTGGCGGGCGTGGGAGCGTGCGCATGAGCCCGCCCACGCTCCCGGCACGGGCGCCGCATATCCGCGCCTGCGAGAAGCGCCGGCGTGCAGCCGGGCCGCGGCTGTTCGAGAATCACATTCCGACCCTTTCCCAAGGCATTGCCTGTCCATGAGCTCCCGACTCTTCAGCCCCGTTCGCATCGGCGAACTCGAACTCGTCAATCGCATCGCCATCGCGCCGATGTGCCAGTATTCGGCCGATGAAGGATGCGCCACCGACTGGCACCTCGTGCACCTGGGGCAGCTCGCGCTGTCCGGCGCCGGGCTGCTGATCCTGGAGGCCACCGCGGTCGAGGCCGACGGGCGCATCACGCCGCAGGACCTGGGCCTGTGGAGCGACGCCAACGAGGCGGCGTTGCGCCGCGTGCTCGACGCGGTGCGTCGGCATTCGCCGATGCCCATCGGCGTCCAGCTTTCGCACGCCGGGCGCAAGGCGTCGAGCCGCGCTCCGTGGGATGGCGGCGCGCTGCTGCTCCCGGCCGAGGGCGGCTGGCCCTGCGTGGCGCCTTCGGCGCTTGCGCATGGAGTCGACGAGCCGCCGCCGCAGGCCCTCGACGCCGCCGGGCTGCAGCGCATCCGCGACGCCTTCGTGGCGTCGGCACGGCGTGCCGAGCGCCTGGGCATGCAGCTCGTCGAGCTGCATGCCGCGCACGGCTATCTGCTGCACCAGTTCCTGTCGCCGTTGTCCAACCGGCGCGACGACGCCTACGGCGGTTCGCTGGAAAACCGCATGCGCTACGTGCTCGAGGTGTTCGATGCCGTGCGCGCGGCCGTGTCGCCGCGCGTCGCCGTGGGGCTGCGCCTGTCGGCCACCGACTGGGTCGACGGCGGCTGGGACCTCGAGTCCAGCGTGGTGCTGTGCCGGGAGCTGGAGCGACGCGGCTGTGCCTACGTGCACGTGTCCAGCGGCGGGCTGTCGCAACAGCAGGCCATCGCCGTGGGCCCGGGCTACCAGGTGGGTTTCGCCGAGAGCATCAAGCGCGAGGTGTCCATGCCGGTGATCGCGGTCGGCCTGATCACGCAGCCCGAGCAGGCCGAGGCCATCGTGGCCGAGGGGCGCGCCGACCTCGTCGCGCTGGCCCGCGCCATGCTCTACGACCCGCGCTGGCCCTGGCACGCCGCCGCCAGCCTGGGCGCAGAGGTGTTCGCTCCGCGTCAATACTGGCGTTGCCAGCCGTCCACGCACAAGAACCTGTTCGGCAGCACGCGCACCGGCCAGCGCTGAAGCACCCTTCGCGCGGTGGGACAATGTGTCGCCATGGACCCCGCCGCCAGCCCATCCGAACCCGGCCAGCAGCTCGCGGCGCGCCTGTTCGTGCGCCGGGCCTACGAGCCGGCGGGCGCCGACGACGGTTTTCGCGTGCTGGTGGATCGCCTGTGGCCACGCGGCCTGCGGCGCGAGGCCGCCGCCGTCGACCTGTGGTTCAAGGACATCGCGCCGTCCCCCGGACTGCGCACCTGGTTCGGCCATCAGCCGGCCCGCTGGGAGGCGTTCCGCGAGCGCTATCGCGCCGAGCTGGACGCCAACCCGTCCGCGGTCCGGCGCATGACCGCGCTGCTGCGCGCGCATGATGGACTGACCCTGCTGTACGCCGCGCGCGACCCGGTGCACAACCACGCCGTGGTGCTGCGCGACTACCTGTGCGAGCCTGCCGCGAGCGGCAGCGCACCTGGCGGCCTGCGCCAGCGCCTGCTCGACGAGCACGCGCGCATGCTGGCGCTGCTGGACGAATCGCGCATCGAGCTGGTGCGTGGCGACGCGGCTGCGGCGAGGCAGTTGCTGGATCGGCTCGCCGCGCTGCATCGCGAGCATGCGCGCGAGGAACAGCAGTGGCTGTTTCCGGCGCTGCCTCGCGCGGCGCGCTGGCCCTTGCGCACCTACGAGGCCGAGCACGCCCGGCTGGAGCTGCTGCTGGGCGACTTGCGTGCCCGCCTTCAGGCCGCGCCCGCGCGCCTGCGCTCGCCGCGCCAGCGCCTGGAGCTGGCCGACGCCGCGCTGCCGCTGCAGCACCTGCTCGAGCACCATTTCGAGCGCGAGCAGCAGGGGCTGTTCGTCGAGGTCGGGGAGCTCGCCGCCGCGGGCGACGCGCGCGGGAGCTGACCCGCGCGTCGCGGCGCGTGGCGCCGGCGCCCGAAGCGCTCAGTCCTGCCCGTCCGGCAAGCCGACCATGGTCTCGGGGCGCACCACCTCGTCGAAGGTGCGTGCGTCGACCAGCCCCGAGCGCAGCGCCGCGTCGCGCAGGCTCAGGCCCTGCTCGTGGGCCAGGTGGGCGATGGCCGCCGCCTGGTCGTAGCCGATCAGCGGCGACAACGCGGTCACCAGCATCAGCGAGCGGCCGACCAGCTCGTCGATGCGAGCGCGGTCGAGCTCGGCGCCCGCCACCGCGTGGTGATGGAAATTGCGGCAGGCGCCGCCCAGCAGGGTCAGCGCGCGCAGCACGTTGGAGGCGATCAGCGGGCGCATCGCGTGCAGCTCGAAATTTCCCTGGCTGCCGGCGAAGGCCACGGCCGCGTCGAGGCCGATCACCTCGATGCCCACCATGACCATCGCCTCGCATTGCGACGGATTGACCTTGCCCGGCATGATCGACGAGCCGGGCTCGGTGGCCGGCAGCACCAGTTCGCCGAGGCCGCAGCGCGGCCCCGACGCCAGCCAGCGCAGGTCGTTGGCGATCTTGATCAGCGCCACGGCCAGCCCGCGCAGCGCGGCCATCATCGCGACCATGGCGTCCAGCGAGCCCTGCGCGGCGAACTTGTTCGGCGCGGTGACGAAGGGCTTGCCGCTCAGCTCGGCGATCGCCGCGGCCATGTCGCGGGCGAAATGACGCGGCGCGTTCAGTCCGGTGCCGACCGCCGTGCCACCCACGGCGAGCTCGAGCAGCCCGCGTTGCGCATGCGCCAGGCGCGCCAGCGCATCGCGCAGTTGCCGGGCGTAGCCCGACCACTCCTGGCCGACCGTCAGCGGCGTGGCGTCCTGCAGGTGGGTGCGGCCGATCTTGACCACCCCCATCCATTGCTCGGACTTGTGTTCGATGCATCGCGCCAGAGCGTCGGCCTGCGGCAGCAGGTGTTCGTCGAGCGCGAGCAGCGTGGCGATGTGCATCGCCGCCGGGAAGGTGTCGTTGGTCGACTGCCCGAGGTTGACATGGTCGTTCGGGTGCACCGGCTGCCTGGATCCGATGGTGCCGCCGAGAATCCGGATGGCGCGATTGGCCAGCACCTCGTTGACGTTCATGTGGGTCTGCGTGCCCGATCCGCTTTGCCACAGCGGCGCCACGAACTCGGCATCGAGCTGGCCGGCCAGGGCCTCGTCGGCTGCCTGCTCGATGGCCCGCGCGCGACGCGCGTCGAGCCGGCCGGAGGCCAGGTTGACCCGCGCGGCCGCCTTCTTCAGCAGTGCGTAGGCGCGGTACAGCGCCAGCGGCATGCGCTCGTCGCCGAGCGCGAAGTGCTCCAGCGCGCGCTGCGTCTGCGCACCCCAGTAGTGCGCCGCCGGAACCTCGACGCTGCCCATCGAGTCGGTTTCGGTGCGCAAGCCGTCGGCGGGGAGGCCTGCCGGTGGCGCGGCCGGGTCCACGCGTTCATCGTGCGGGTTCATGCTCGATGCTCCTTGCCGTTGCGATGCAAGTATGCGCCGCTCGAGGCGGCGCCGCAGGACACGCGCGGGTGGCCCTGCTCGCGGCGCCCGATCGGCGGGCATGCTGCGCGGGCTTGCGTTGCGCTACGCTTCGCGCACCGCAGGCCTGTTCATCGTCAAGGCATCAGGAAACCAGCATGTTTGTCGACGCGCCGAGAAAGATTCGACGTCAGGTGCGGCGCCCGGCGTCTCGGCGAATGCAGCTGCGCGAGCTGTCGGAGCTCAACGCCGCGCTGTTCGACACCGTCGGCGCGATCCTGATGGTGCTCGATCGCCAGGGCTGCATTGTTCGCTTCAACCGCGCCGCGCAGGAGTTCGTGGGTTACGACTTCGAGCAGGTGCGCGGACGCCGTTTTTTCTGGACCCGCTTTCTTCCCCCCGACCAGCTCGACTCCGTGCGAGAGGTGTTCGCGCAGCTGCTGGCGGGCCGCGAGCTGGCGCGCCACGACAACCCCTGGGTGGGCAGCGACGGTCGCCAGCGCATGTTCGAGTGGCACAACTCGTTGCTTCGCGATGCCCGCGGCCGCGTGCAGTACGTGGTGACGCTGGGCGTCGACGTCACGCAGGCGCGTCGCGCGATGGAAATGGCCCGCGACAGCGAGGCGGGCTATCGCAACCTGGTGGAGAGCGCCCGCGACGCGATCCTGCTGGCCGACTGCGATGGCCGCGTCGCGCTGGTCAACCGTTCCTGCATCGAGCTGCTGGGCGGGCGCGGCGCCGACGAACTGCTCGGGCGCCTGGCCATCGATTTCGTCGCCGAGTCCTCGCGCCGGCTGGTCGAGCAGCGCTGGCGCCTGCTGTGCGAGCAGGGCGGGTCGGTGCCGGCCGCGACGATCCGGATGCGCCGCCTGGACGGTTCCCAGTTCGACGTGGAGAGCGTGGCCAGCGCTTATCTGTCGGCGGGCAGGCCCAGCGTGCACGTCATCCTGCGCGATCTCGGCGAGCGCAGGCGCCTGGAGCGCGAGATCGTCGAGGCGGCGACCGCCGAGCAGGAACGCATCGGGCGCGAGATCCACGACGGCATCGGGCAGAGGCTGACGGCGCTGGGCCTGCTGTGCGCCGGCCTGCAACGGCGCCTGCAGCGCGACGGGCGCGACGCCGATGCGCAGGCGGCCGAGCTGCTGTTGCAGGAGTTGCAGACGACGACCGCGGAAGCGCGCATGCTGGCGCGCGGGCTGTCGCCCATCCGCATCGACAACGCCACGCTTGCCGCCGCGCTGCGGGAGCTTGTCGACGGCGCGGCTCGCAGCACGGGCCTGCGCTGCGAGCTGGCGCTGCATGGCGACGTGTCCGGGCTCGACGACGGCGTGGCCACGCAGCTGTACCGCATCGCGCAGGAGGCGCTGAACAATGCCGTGAAGCATTCGCGCGCGCGCGTCGTCTGTGTCGAGCTCGACGTGCGCGGCGGGCGGGCCTGCCTGGTGGTGCGCGACGACGGAATCGGCCTGGAGGGTGCGCGCGACGACGGACTGGGCATGTCGACCATGCGTCACCGCGCGGCGCTGATCGGCGGCGCGCTGGACGTGCAGTCCACCGGCGACGGCGGGACCGTCGTGCGCTGCTGCCTGCCCGGCGGCGACGGCAGCTTCGCGTCGCGGCGCGGCGGCAGCCCGGTGTAGGGCTGCGCCAGCGGGCGCCGCGCGGGTTCCCGGTTGGCGTGCTCGAGAACACTGTGCGGGGTCGAGCCGGTCGGCGTGTTCACGCGCCTGTCCGGGCTTTCGCCGAGAGCCTTTCGCCGGCGACGGTCGGCGCGCCCCGGCTGACGGGTGCGCGCAGCGCGCGCGACGCGCCGGCGAGCAGGCGCTCGAGGCGTTCCACGCGATGGCGGTGCGTGGTGGTGATCGCGAAAAAGCGCTCCTGCAGCTTGTCCGAACGCCCCACCTTGACCAGCGTTCCGCTGCGCAGCTCGTCCTGCACCACGACCTCGGGAAGCACGGTCAGCCAGCCGCTGTCGCGCGCGATCAGGCGCAGCATGGCCATGTCGTCGACCTCGGCACGAAAGCGCGGCTTCACGTCGGCGGCCAGGCACAGCGCGTCGAACTGCGCGCGCAGCGCGTTGCGAGGCCCCGGCACCACGAGCTCGAGCCCGTCCAGGTCCTCCGGCAGGCGCAGGCGCCGGTCCTTCCAGGCGGACGCAGGACCGACCAGCGAGATCGCCTGGCTGCCCATGAAGCGGCAGTGGAAGGGGCGGTCGGCGTCGGCCGCCACGGCCTCGTTGGACAGCACGACGTCGAGGCGATGCTGCACCAGGCGCTCGAGCAGTTCGTCGAGCATGCCCGACTCCAGGGTCAGCGCCACGGAGGGGTCCTTGAGCAGCGGGCGGATCCAGTTTTCCTGGTAGTTGCGCGACAGCGTGGCCACGCTTCCCACGCGCAGTCGCAGCATGCCCTCGGAGCGGCCCTCGAGGCGCCCGAGCATTTCCTGGCCCAGGCCGAAGATGTTCTCGGCGTAGGACAGCACCAGCTGCCCGGTGTCGGTCAGCACCAGGCTGCGCCCCTCGCGCACGAACAGCGCCTCGCCCAGCCGGTCCTCGAGCTGGCGGATCTGCGTGGACAGCGCCGATTGCGCGACGTGCAGCTCCTGCGCCGCGCGGGTCAGGTGCCCGATACGCGCCACGCGCCAGAAGTACAGCAGATGATGGAAGTTCAGGCGGTCCAGGTTCATCATTCGCTTTTCAAGAATGATTTGTTCGTATCAATGTAATTTACAGAATCGTTCGCGGCAAGCACCATGTCGGTCATGCTGAATTCGGGATTGCTCCATGTCTGCCACCCCTGTGCTTGAAGCCGCTTCGCTGGCGCCTGTCGTGTTGATGTTGCTGGCGCTTCCCGCGCGCGCCTCGCGCCCGGCGCAGGGCGCGCACTGGGCCCGCATGCTGGTGCTTTCGACCGCGGCCACGCTGAGCGCCGGCGCGGTGCTGGTCTGGCGCCTGTGGCATCACACGGCCACGACGCCGTTGCTGCCGGGGCTGGCGCTGTTCCCGTTTGCCGCCTGGATGGCGCTGCTGGTGCAGTTCCTGGGCACCGTGATCGCCGCCTTTTCCGCGCGCTACCTGCAAGGCGAGGGCGCGCAGCGGGCCTACCTGCGCGCCCTCGCCGGAGTGCTCGCCGGCGTGCAGTTGCTGCTGTTGGCCGACCACTGGCTGGTGCTGATCGCGGCCTGGGCGGCGATCGGCTCGGCGCTGCACCGCCTGTTGTGCTTCTACCCCGAGCGGCCCTTCGCATTGCTGGCCGCGCACAAGAAGCGCATCGCCGACCGGCTTGCCGACCTGTTGCTGCTGGCGGCCGCCGGGCTGGCGTGGTGGAGCGTGGGCAGCGGCTCGCTGGCCGTGCTGGCACGCCATCTCGCGCAGGCGCCGGCGGCGCCGGCGCTGCAGTTCAGCGCCGTGCTGCTGGTGCTGGCGGTGGTGCTGCGCACCGCGCTGCTGCCGGTGCACGGCTGGCTGATCCAGGTCATGGAGGCGCCCACGCCGGTGTCGGCGCTGCTGCATGCCGGGGTCGTCAACCTCGGCGGCTACGTGCTGCTGCGCTTCGCCCCGCTGCTCGATGCCGTTCCCGCGGCGCGCTGGCTGCTGGTGGCCTGCGGGCTGGGCAGCGCGGCGCTCGCCGGCATGGTCAGCCTGACCCGCATCAGCATCAAGGTGCGGCTGGCCTGGTCCACCGTGGCGCAGATGGGGTTCATGGTGCTGGAGTGCGGGCTCGGCCTGTACGCGCTGGCCGCGCTGCACCTGCTCGGGCATTCGCTGTACAAGGCGCAGGCCTTCCTGTCGGCGTCGGACACCGTGCGCCAGAGCCGGCTGCGGGAGCTGCGTGGGCCGGTCGGCGCGAGCGCCGCCAGCGTGCTCGGCGCTCCCTTCGTCGCCGCCGCGCTGCTGTGGCTGGTGCAGCGCGCCGCGGGCGGGGCGCAGTGGCCGTGGTGGTGGAGCCTGCTGCTGGCGCTGGCCTGGGCCCCGCTGCTGTGGCTGCCGGCAGCGAGCGGGCAGGGCGTCGCGGCAGCGGCGTGGCGTGCCGTCGGCGGGCTGCTCATGGTCGCGGCGCTGGGCCTGGCCGCCTGCTTCGCGCACCGGCTCGAGCTCGGCGTGCAGGACCTGCCGTGGCAGCCCGCGGGTTCGCTCGCGCTGCTCGGCATGGGGCTGCTGTACCTGGTGCTGGGCACGCTGCAGATCCGTCCGCGAGCATTGTCGGCGTGGCGCCGCTGGAGCTATGCCGGCTTCTACACCGACGAAGTCTTCACACGGGTCGCGTTGCGTCTGTGGCCAGCGCGCTGGGGCTCCGCGTCGCAGCCCCGCGATGCAGGCTCCGCGCAGCGCGCGACCGCCTGGAGTTCCCAATGATCCCGCAGACCCTGGATGTCACCGCCTCGCCCGGCGCGAGCGAGCCGATCGACGAGACGCCCGTTGCGCTGCGTGCGCGAATCGACGCGGCCTGCGAGCAGGCCTGCGCGCAGATCGCGCCGGCCTGGCCGCTCGACCGCTCGATCGCCGTCAATCCCCACTGGAAGCGCATCGGCAGGCCGTTGCGCGAGGTCGCCGCGCGCATGGCCGTGCTGGCCGGCATCCAGGTGCTGCCGCCGCGCGAGCAACTGCGCCAGGCCTGGGAACTCGGGCGCATCACGGCAGGCGACCTCGACGAGGCGCTGCGGCGCCTGCCGGCGGCCGTCGAGGCCGGCTGGACCGCGCAGTGCTGCATCGCCGCGCTGGAGTCGCCGCTCGCCACGCCGCGTCTGCCGCTGCTGATCGACGTGCTCGACGACGACCCGCTGCGCCACACGCGCCTGTCCTGGCGCCAGGCGATCACGCACCAGGTCAGCCAGACCTGCGCCGCCTATTTCGACCAGCGCCAGGCCGACTGGCAGCCGGCCAGGGGCCAGGGGCTGTATGCCTTCTGGCGCGACACGCTGACGCACGACCACGGCATCGGCATGCTGATGGGCCTGCCGGGCCTGCAGCGCAGCCTCGGCGTGCTGCCGCCGAGCCGCGAGGACGCCGAGGCCTGGGTGCTGCAGCGCCTGGGTCTCGCCGGCTCGGCGTGGGCCGACTACCTCGAGGCCGTGCTGCTGACGGTGCAGGGCTGGGCCTCGTGGTGCGCCTACCTGGGCTGGCAGGCCGGGCTGCAGGGCTCTGCGGACACGCACCTGCGCGAGCTGCTCGCCATCCGCCTGGCCTGGGGCACCATCCTGCTCGAATGCAAGGACGACGCGTCGGCGCACCGGGCCTTCGTCGAGGTGCAGGCGAGCTGGGCCGCCGCCGCCGACGCGCTGCGCCAGGCCGAGCAGGCGCTGCTGCCCGACGAGGTCTGGCAACTTGCCCTCGAGATCGGCTACCAGCGCGGGCTGCTGGAGCGCCTGCGCGCCACGCCCGGCAAGCCGGGAGTGGCGGTCGAGGTGCAGGCGGCGTTCTGCATCGACGTGCGCAGCGAGCCGCTGCGCCGCGCCATCGAGTCGGCATGGCCGGCCGTGCAGACCCTGGGCTTCGCCGGCTTCTTCGGGCTGCCCGCCGCCTACACGCCGCTGGCCGCGCAGGCCAGCCGACCGCAATTGCCGGGCCTGCTGGCCCCTAGCCTGGAGTTGCGCGAACACATCGTGCCTGCCGCAGGCCTGGGAGACGCGCAAGGCATGGAGCGCTCCGCACGCTCGGCGCGCCGGCGCCGCTTCGCATGGGCGCAGCAGGCGCAGGCGGCGAGCCGCTGGCCCGCCGCCGCCTTCTCCTACGTCGAGGCCGCCGGCTGGACCTACCTGGGAGCGCTCACGCGCTGGCTGCGCACGCCGGCGGCGCCGCGCGACAACGACGACCTGGACGGACTGCCGGGGCGCTACCGTCCGCTGTGCCGCCCGCGCCTGGTCGGGCTCGACGACGCCGCCAAGGTCGACCTCGCGGCGCGCGTGCTCGGCGCCATGGGCCTGGCGCGGGAGCAGGCGCCACTGGTGCTGCTGGTGGGGCACGCCAGCCAGAGCGCGAACAACGCGCATGCCGCGGCGCTGGACTGCGGTGCCTGCTGCGGCAACAGCGGCGAGGTCAACGCGCGCGCGCTGGCCGAACTGCTCAACCAGCCGCGGGTGCGTGCCGGGCTGCTCGAGCGCGGCATCGCGATCTCCGCGGACACGGTGTTCGTCGCCGCGCTGCACAACACGACCACGGACGAGGTCGACGGCTTCGACATCGACCTGCTGCCGCAGCACGCGCAGCAGCGCTGGCAGCGCCTGCAGCAAGTGCTGGAGCAGGCTTGCGACCAGGTGCGGCGCGAGCGCGCGCCGCGCCTCGGGCTCGATGCCGGGCTGCCGTCGCGCCAGCTGCTGGAGCGCTTGCGCAGGCGCGCCAACGACGGTGCGCAGACGCGTCCGGAGTGGGGCCTGGCGGGAAACGCCGCGCTGCTGCTGGCGCCGCGCGAGTTCAGTCGCGGCGCGGTGCTCGACGGGCGCTGCTTCCTGCACGACTACGACTGCGCCGACGATGCGCAGGGCGTGTTGCTCGAGGCGCTGATGACCGCGCCGCTGCTGGTCGCGCACTGGATCAACTGGCAGTACCACGCGTCCGCCTGCGACCCGCAGCGCATGGGCAGCGGCAACAAGCTGCTGCACAACGTGGTGGGCGGCAACATCGGCGTGTTCGAGGGCAACGGCGGGGATCTGCGCATCGGCCTGTCGCGCCAGTCGCTGCACGACGGCGAGCGCTGGATGCACGAGCCGCTGCGCCTGACGGTGATCGTGCGAGCCGCCGAGGACGCGATCGAGCAGGTGCTGCGCCGGCACGCTCCGCTCGCCAGCCTGGTCGACAACACGTGGATGCACCTGCTTCGCATCGATGCCGGCGGCGCCTGCAGCCGGCGCGTGCCCGGCGGAGGCTGGATACCCGCATGACGCCGCTGCCGGGCGCCGCCGGTGCCGCCGGCGTCATGACCGGGCCAGGCCCTTTCGCCGGGCATGGCTTGCGCGCCGCCGGCGCCGCGGCGCGGGCATGCTTGTATAGTGGTCGTCGACCCCCACGCCTGTCGGAGCAGCCGGCCATGCATCGTCGCGATCTCTGGACCCACGCCACCGTGCTCGCGATGCTCGTGCTGCTGGCCTTGTTGCTGGCGGCCGCCTGGCGTCTGGGCGCGCTGCGCTCCTCGTGGCCCCTGCTGGCGCTTCCGGTGCTGCTGGCGCCTTTTGTCGAATTCGGGCTGCACCGCTTCGTGCTGCATGCGCCGCTACCCGCGCGCGACGGTCTTCGGCGGCGCCTGCAGGTGGATCTGCACCACGCCCACCATGCCGACCCGCGTTGCGTGCAACGCCTGTTCTGGCCGGCGTGGGCACTGCCGCCGCTGGGCGTGGCGGTGTACGCCGGCTATGCCCTGCTGTTCGGCGCGACCACGGCACTGGTGCCGATGGCCGGCAGCGTGGCCTATTTCGTGTTCTACGAGTGGATGCACTTCTCGCACCACGACCCCGGCTACGTGCCGCGCACGCGCTACGGCCTGCGCATGCGCCGGGCCCACATGCACCACCACTACTACAACTCCGACCACTGGTGGGGCATCACCAACGACCTGGCCGACCTGCTGTTCGGCACCGGCGGAGACAAGTCGCGGGCTTCGCCTGCGCGCGAGCAGGCACGCAAACTGCGTTGATCGCCGATGGCCCGGCGGGGGGCTCGGCGCGCGGTACCATGGCTCGTGGAAAACCCTGCCTTCGAGCCCTGCCGATGAACCCCTGGAATGCGCTGGCCGCGCTGGCCGCCGTGTACATACCCATGCTGGCTTTGCCCGGACCGAATTTTCTTGCGGTGACCCGGGCTTCGCTGGACGAATCGCGTCGCCACGGAGTGGCCACCGCATTGGGCGTGGCCAGCGGCAGCACGCTGCAGGCCACGCTGGCCGCGGTGGGCGTGGGCTGGCTGCTGGGAGGCGCCGCGCCGGTGTTGCGCGTGGTCGCGCTGATCGGCAGCGCCTACCTGCTGTACCTGGCGATCTCGATGTGGCGAGGCGCCGGCGCGGTTGCCACGCAGGCACGGGCTCCGCAGCGGCGCGCGGCGTCGACCGCGGCGAGTTTTCGCACCGGGCTGCTGACCAACATCACGAACCCCAAGGCCCTGGTGTTCTTCTCCACCTTGTTCGTGGCACTGCTGGGGCCGGGGTCCACTCCCTCCGAGCGCGTGGTCGCGGTGATGGGAATCTGCGTGTTTTCCACCACCTGGCACCTCAGCCTGGTCACGCTGTTCACGAACCCGGCCGTGCGCGAGCGCTACCTGCGCGCGCGTCCGGTGCTGCTGCGCGTGGCCTCGCTGCTGGTCGGCGGCTTCGGGCTGCGCCTGGCCTTCGAGGCCCTGTCCGGACGTTGATCGGCGCGCCGGCCGGGGCCCTGCGGGCTCAGGCGCGCATGCTGCCGGTGCGCATGAAGCGCTCGTGCCACGACAGCGCCTCGCCCGGCAGGCTGGGCGACTGCTGGCCGTAGGAGTGCTCGCGGGCGCGGCGCAGGTAGTCGTCGAGCGCAGGACGGTAGTCGGGGTGGGCGCACTGGTCGATGATCACGCGGGCGCGCTGCTTGGGCGACAGCCCGCGCAGGTCGGCCAGCCCCTGCTCGGTGACGATGACCTGCACGTCCTGCGTGATGTGGTCGACGTGGCTGGCCTGCGGCACGATGCACGAGATCGCGCCGCCCTTGGCGGTCGACGGGGTCAGGAACATCGACACGTAGGCATTGCGGGCGAAGTCGCCCGAGCCGCCGATGCCGTTCTGAATGCGCGAGCCCATCACGTGCGTGGAGTTCACGTTGCCGTAGATGTCGGCCTCGATCAGCCCGTTCATCGCGATGCAGCCCAGGCGCCGGATCAGCTCCGGGTGGTTGCTGATCTCCTGCGGGCGCAGGATCAGCTTGTCGCGGAAGCGCGCCATGTCGCTGTTGAGCCGGGTCGCCGCCTGCGGGCTGAGCGAGAACGCGGTGGCCGAGGCCACGCGCAGCTTGCCGGCGGCCAGCAGGTCGAGCATGCCGTCCTGGATGACTTCGGTGTAGGCGGTCATGCCGTCGAAGGGGGCGTGCAGCAGCCCGGACATCACCGCGTTGGCCACATTGCCCACGCCGGACTGCAGAGGCAGCAGCGACGCCGGCAGGCGGCCCATGCGCACCTCGTGGCGCAGGAATTCCAGCAGGTGCCCGGCGATGGCCTCGGCCACCGCGTCGGGCGCGCTGAACGGCAGGTTGCGGTCGGGGGCGTCGGTCTCCACCACCGCCACCACCTTGTCGGGATCGCAGCGCAGGTACGGCTCGCCGATTCGATCGTCGGGACGCACCAGCGGAATCGGCACGCGGTTCGGCGGCAGCGCGGTTCCGTAGTAGATGTCGTGCATGCCGGCCAGCGACTCGCTTTGCCAGCGGTTGACCTCCAGGATCACGCGCTGCGCGCGGTCCAGCCAGGTCTTGTTGTTGCCCACCGACGACGACGGCACCAGCGAGCCGTCGGGAAGGATGCCCGAGACCTCGATCACCGCCGTGTCCAGCGGGCCCAGGAAGCCCTGCCAGGCCATCGGCGCGACCTGGCTCAGGTGCATGTCGAAGTACTCCATCTCGCCGCGGTTGATGCGCTCGCGTGCGACGGGGTCGGAGTTGTAGGGCAGGCGGAACTCGATGCCGTTGGCACGCGCCAGCGCGCCGTCGAGCTCGGGGCCGGTGGACGCGCCGGTCCACACCCGCACGCGAAACGCCTCGCCGGCGGCGGCGTGGCGCTCCATGATGCGCGCCAGTGCCAGCGGAACCGCCTTCGGGTAGCCCGAGCCGGTGAAGCCGCTCAGGCCGACGGTGCTGCCGGGGCTGATCAACGCCGCGGCGGCGTCGGCGTCCATGACCTTGGCGCGAAGCTTCTCGCACCCGATGCGCGTGTGATCCATGGTTCTCTCGGTGTTGGCGAAACACCACAGCCTAGGACGCGCTTCAAGGTCGGGTTTTGAGCCAGGTGAAAACCCGGTGAAATCCCCCGGCGCGCGCGGGCGCGGCGTCGCGCCCGCGCGCGGGGTTCAATCGTCGAGCTGCGACAGGTCGCGCACGGCGCCCTTGTCTGCGCTCATCGCCAGCTTGGCGTAGGCCTTCAGCGCCGCCGACACGCGGCGCGGGCGCGGCAGCGCCGGCTTCCAGCCCTTGGCGTCCTGCTCGGCGCGGCGCCGAGCCAGCTCGGCGTCGTCGACCAGCACGTCGATGCTGCGCTTGGGAATGTCGATGCGAATGCGGTCGCCGTTGCGCACCAGGCCGATGGCGCCACCGGCCGCGGCCTCGGGCGACACGTGGCCGATCGACAGACCCGAGGTGCCGCCGGAGAAGCGCCCGTCGGTGAGCAGCGCGCAGGCCTTGCCCAGTCCCTTGGACTTCAGGTAGGAGGTGGGGTAGAGCATCTCCTGCATGCCCGGGCCGCCACGCGGGCCTTCGTAGCGGATCACCACGACGTCGCCGGGCTGGACCCGGTCGCCCAGGATGTGCTCGACCGCCTCGTCCTGGCTTTCCACCACGTGGGCCGGACCTTCGAACACCATCAGGCTGTCGTCCACGCCGGCGGTCTTGACCACGCAGCCGTCGACGGCGATGTTGCCGCGCAGCACGGCCAGCCCGCCCTCGGCGGAGAACGCGTGCTCGGCGCTGCGGATGCAGCCGCCTGCGCGGTCGACGTCCAGGCTGGGCCAGCGCGTGGCCTGGCTGAACGCCACCTGGGTGGGAATGCCGGCGGGGCCGGCGCGGTAGAAGGTCTGCACCGCCTCGTCGGGCTGGCGGGCGATGTCCCACTGCTCCAGCGCGTGCTTCATGCTCGGCGCGTGCACGGTGGGCACGTCGGTGTGCAGCTTGCCTGCGCGGTCGAGCTCACCCAGGATGGCCATGATGCCCCCCGCGCGGTGCACGTCCTCGATGTGGTACTTGTTGGTGTTGGGCGCGACCTTGCACAACTGCGGCACGCTGCGCGACAGGCGGTCGATGTCGGCCATCGTGAAATCGATGCCGGCTTCCTGCGCCACCGCCAGCAGGTGCAGGATGGTGTTGGTCGAACCACCCATCGCGATGTCCAGCGTGATGGCGTTCTCGAAGGCCTTGAAGCCCACCGCGCGCGGCAGCACGCGCTCGTCGTCCTGTTCGTAGTAGCGCCGCGCCAGCTCGACCACCAGGCGCCCGGCGCGCTTGAACAACTGCTCGCGGTCGGCGTGCGTGGCCACCACGGTGCCGTTGCCCGGCAGCGACAATCCCAGCGCCTCGGTCAGGCAGTTCATCGAGTTGGCGGTGAACATGCCCGAGCAGGAGCCGCAGGTGGGGCAGGCCGAGCGCTCGATCTCGGCCACGTCGGCGTCCGACACCTTCGGGTCGGCCGCCATCACCATGGCATCGATCAGGTCGATCTTGCGAATGGTGTCGGAGCCGGCCAGGCGGGTCTTGCCGGCTTCCATCGGGCCGCCTGAGACGAACACCACCGGGATGTTCAGGCGCATCGCCGCCATGAGCATCCCCGGGGTGATCTTGTCGCAGTTGGAAATGCACACCAGCGCGTCTGCGCAATGAGCATTCACCATGTATTCGACCGAGTCGGCGATGATGTCGCGGCTGGGCAGCGAATACAGCATGCCATCGTGGCCCATCGCGATGCCGTCGTCGACGGCGATGGTGTTGAACTCCTTGGCCACGCCGCCGGCCGCCTCGATCTCGCGCGCCACCAGCTGGCCGAGGTCCTTCAGGTGCACGTGCCCGGGAACGAACTGGGTGAAGGAATTCGCCACCGCGATGATCGGCTTGCTGAAGTCCTCGTCCTTCATGCCGGTGGCGCGCCACAGCGAGCGCGCACCCGCCATGTTGCGGCCGGCGGTGGAGGTCTTGGAACGATAGGCTGGCATGGATGGTCCCCTGGATGTCGCTGACGCGGCGGCCGCGCGCGGCCGCGAAAACTCCATTTTCGCCTGATCGGCGCTTCGGCGTCCGGGCGCCTCGTTTCGCAGTCAAGGACGCAACGATGCCGCGCGAACGCCGTAGCATGGTGCACGCAGCGTCGGCCCCGCCCGGGCTCCCGGGCCATCGCGGACCGATGCGGCCTGTTCTGCACGAATCACGGAGGCTTCGATGACCCTGCAAAAACAGCCGTCTGACGCAACCTTTCGCGTCGGCGGTGACATCGAGATCCACCGCCTGGGCTTCGGCGCCATGCGCATCACCGGCAAGGGTGTGTGGGGCCCGCCGCCGGACCACGACGCCGCTGTGCGCCTGCTGCGCCGGCTGCCTGAGCTCGGCGTGGATTTCATCGACACTGCCGATTCCTACGGGCCCGACGTGTCGGAGCAGCTCATCCGCGAGGCCCTGCACCCCTACAAGGGACTGCTGATCGCGACCAAGGGCGGGCTGACCCGTGGCGGCCCCGACCAGTGGACGCTCAATGGGCGCCCGGATTACCTGATCGGCCAGGCGCGTGGCAGCCTGCGCAAGCTCGGGGTCGAGCGAATCGACCTGTGGCAGTTGCATCGCATCGACCCCAAGGTGCCGCGCGAGGAGCAGTTCGGCGCGATTCGAAGCATGCTCGACGAGGGCATCGTTCGCCATGTCGGGCTCAGCGAGGTCGGCATCGACGACATCGACGCCGCGCGCCGCGTGTTCCCGGTGGCCACGGTGCAGAACCGCTACAACCTGGCCGACCGCGCCAGCGAGGACGTGCTGGAGCACTGCGAGAGCCTGGGCATCGGCTTCATCCCGTGGTTCCCGCTGGCCGCCGGCAAGCTGGCGCGCGCCGGATCGCCGCTCGACGACGCGGCACGGCGGCACCAGGCCAGCCCAGGGCAGATCGCGGTGGCCTGGCTGCTGCGCCGCAGTCCTGTGATGCTGCCGATTCCCGGCACTGGCGACATGCAGCATCTGGAGCAGAACATGCAGGCGGCGTCGATCGCGTTGTCCGACGACGAGTTCGAGTCCATCGAGCGCGCCGCGCGCGACGCCTGAATCGCCGCCCGCATGGACACGCCCCGGCACCAGCCGGGGCAGGATCGGTGAGGCCCGGATGGCCGCGAGCCATCGCGATTCCTAGCATGGGCACCCGAACGAATGGCATCCCGGGGGGACTTCCTGGAGACCGTGATGCTTGCAATCGAAGTCCGGGCCGCTGCCGCGGCCGTTGTCCTGCCACCGCGACCCCGTCGGGGCGCGCCGACGCCGCAGCGCGGGCCACGCCCCGCCGATGCTGACGAGGCCTTTGCCCGCGGGCTGCGCCTGAATGCCCGGCACGAGTACGCAGCCGCCGCCGCGGCCTTCGGGCGCGCATTGCGTGGTGGCGAGCTTGCGCCGTGCGCCCACTACGAGCTCGGACGCCTGTTCGAGCAGGGCCATGGCGTAGCGCTCGATCCGGTGCGCGCCGTGGAGCATTTCGCGCATGCTGCGATGCACGGCCATGCGCGCGCGATGTACCGGCTGGGCCTGGCCCATGCCACCGGGAGGGGCACCTGTCGCGACGACGTGCTGGCGATGAACTGGCTGCGCCTGGCGGCAGCGCACGGCCTGCGTGGCGCGCAGTACCAGCTCGGCATGCTGCATCTGGGTGGGGCCGAGGCCGGGCGCGCGCCGATGGCCGCCGTGCATTGGCTGCGCGAGGCCGCCAACGCCGGGCTCGCCGCCGCGCAGTACCAGCTCGGCCGCCTGCTCGAGGCCGGCGACGGCTGCCGGCGCGACCTGGCGCAGGCCATCACCCAGTTTCGTCGGGCCGCCGAGCAGGGCTGGTGGCCCGCCCAGTTCGCGCTGGCGCGCCTGTACGACCAGGCACTCGGCCTGTGGCCCGAAGGGCGCGCGGCGTTGCAGAGCTGGCGCCGCAAGGCGCTCGACTATGCGCAGGCCGGCAGCCTCGCGACGCTCGATGCGCCGTGAGGCCTCGCGGGACGGCGTCAGGCCGGGACGATGACAAAGCAGAAGATGGCCGCCAGGGTCCCGGCGACCATCACGGACCAGAAACAGGCGCGTCCCAGGATACGGTCCAGGCGGGTGGTGTGTTGACGGATGGCCCGCGAATCCGCGACCAGGAAACGCAAGCCGCCGCGTTCGGCACGCTCCTGGATCCACCTCGGCCAGCCAAGCGCCTGCGCCACATTGCCGATGTCCCCCCCGTGCATGAATTCCATGCCGAGGCGATGGCGCGTCGCGGGGTTGCTACGCAGCCTGCGCACGGTGACCTGGCCGAACACGACATACAGGATGCCGGCCACCAGCAGCGCCACGAACGCGACCCAGAAGGCGAGGTTCTTGAATTCGACGAGAGACATGGCTTTGCTCGGACGCCTGGGTGCTCAAG
>JAKCDM010000003.1:0-34180 GCA_021841865.1 Pseudomonadota bacterium | reverse complement strand
GAACGCCACAGCCTCGAACCCCTGGTAGATCATGGCTTGCGTTGTGCGGGGCTTCCGCGCACGGGTCGGCACGCTCGCGGGTGTTCGTGCCGGCGGGGCCACGGTTGGCGATGGCGCGTGGTCATCGGCGGCATCTCAGCCGAGCCTCACGATCAGGCAGTAGGTCAGCACGAGGGTCCCGGAAAGCATGACCGACCAGAAGCATGCCCGTGCCAGCGCACGATCGAGCCGTGTGGTGTGCTGGCGAAGAATCCGGGAATGGGCCACCATGAAGCACAAGCCTCCGCGTTCCGCGCGCTGCTGAAGCCAGCCTGGCCAGCCAAAGGCCTGCGCCACGTTGCCGATCTCGCCGCTGTACGGGAACTCGACGCCCAGGCAATGGCGGGTCGCCGGGTTCCTGCGCAGCTTGCGCACCGTGAGCTGTCCGAGCACGATATACAAGATGCCGGCGACCAGCAGCGAAAGCACCATGAGGCGCAAGGCAAACGCTTGTACGGCGGCGTGGGTCAAGGCCTTCTCCCCGTGGCATCGTTGTTCATGGACGGATCTGCTTGCATGCCCTGTCGCACGGCGCGATCAATCTGCAGGCCCGCCAGAGTCGCAGCTGCAACCACGCCGATGCTCCCCACGATCAACACCCAGCCTGCCGGTGTTCCTGCCACCGCCGCTGCCAAGGCGGCTTCCCCTGCCCAGGTGAGCATTGACGATGCCGCTGTGCCCGCAAGGAAGCTGGTGCCCTCCACCACCGCCTTGCGCTCCCAATCGCCCCCGGCCTGATATTCGGCATGGACATCGGCGGCGCGCCATGCGAAGTCGAAGGCCAGCACGCCAGGGCCCACGGGCCTGGCGCGACGGGCCAGGCGTGCGAGCCGCGAGGCCTCGATGGGCGAGGCCACGTCCAGGCGGGCGATGTGGCGCGCCCGTCGCACGTTGAGCGGGGTGCGGCCGTCGGGTGCCAGCAACTGGCGCTTGCCGAGGGACATGTGCCGGCTGCTTTCCCGCAGTTCGGTGGCGAAGCCCCGGCTCAGGGCCTCGCCGGCCTGCTGCATGCGCTGGCGCGCCACGGCAGCGCGCGCGGTCGAGCGGGGGGTGGCGAGCCGCCGAGCGGTACTCGAGCATGGCCGAGTGGTATTGCCCGACCGTGCTGTGGAATCGCTGCATGCGCGACGTGAAGGTGCTCGCCGCCGCTCCGACGCCGGACAGCGCGTACGGCGTCACCTGGTGCATTTCGTCGACCAGGTCGGCCAGCGCCCGCGTGGTGTCGCCGCCGCAGGTGGTGCACAGGCGGGTCAGCGGCTCGGCCACGCTCCATGGCGCCAGGGTCGTGAGCACGGACCAGTCGGCATGTTCCATGCGCGCGGCGAGCAGATAGGGCGTGTGGGCGCGCAGCATGCGCGCGGTGCCCTGCTCGCGGCACTGGATGAAATCGTCGGGAACCCCGAGCTCGCGGGCCGCCGAACGGGCGTCGTGCGAGTAGGAGCTCAGGATCAGGCGGGACATCGCAGGTGGGACAAGGCAGGTGGGGCATCGCCGGTGGGACATCGCGGCGGGAAACCCGCGGGGTCCGGGCTGGACATGCCGGCTGGACATGCACGCCATGCCGGCAGCGTAGGCCGTGCGCGCGGCATGCGGTTTCCACGACGAGCAAACGCCTACGCGCCCCGGAGTCATTCGCGGCTTCCTGCGGCCGGGGTGTGGCGCCCACGCTCCCAGCACGGGCCGCTCACGCGGCGGTCCTGTGATGGCGTGGGTTGTTCGTCCATCTCCCCGGGGCACTTGAGCTTGCGTCGCTGGAACCTGACCGAGAAGATCGCGCTGTTGGCGCCTGTACGCACAGGACCTGCTGCGCCACTCCGGCTGCGCGGCTTGACCCAGTCGCGTGGCGGCGCCGGCGTTCAGGCGTCGCCGGGGGCGCCGCGCCGGTTGCGCGGTCGCGGCGCCTGCACCGGCACCTCGCGCGGCTGCACGGCGGGCAGCAGGTCGGCCAGGGTGCTGGCGTCGAGGCTTTGCAGGAAGCTGCGCAGCGCGTCGTTGATCACGCCGGTCAGGCGGCAGCGCCCGGTCAGCATGCACTGGTCGTTGGCGCCCAGGCACTCGACCAGGTAGAAGTCGGGCTCGACGTCGCGCACCACCGCGCCGATGTTGATCTGCCCGGGTGGGCGCGCCAGCCGGATTCCGCCACCCTTGCCGCGCACCGTCTCGAGCCAGCCGGCCTGGCCGAGGCGTTGCGTGATCTTCATCAAGTGGGTCTCGGAAATTCGGTAGGCCGCCGCCACCTCGGCGATGGTGCACAGGCGTTCGGGGTGCTGCGCCACGTACATCAGCAGGCGCAGCGCGTAGTCGGTCATCGTGGTCAGGCGCATGGGTGCCTCATCGTCTGGACAGCCGAGCGTACAGCATGGTCAGGCGCCGGGGCAGCTCCGACGCCTGCCGGACGATGGCGAAACGATGCCGGCCGAAGCGGGTGGGCGGCCGCGCGGACGGCCGCCCCCATGCGCGTGTAGCCGGCGGGCGCGAGCGCGGCGATGCGAGCGAATCCGGCTCAGACCGGAAGCGGGGCGCCGGCAGGGCGACGCGACGCCCGCGAAGCGCCGCGGTCCAGCGCGAGGTCGCGGGTGTCGATGTCGCAGCGCCGTCCGCTGATCTGGTCGGCGACGACGCGCGCCGAGCCGCAGGCCATGGTCCAGCCCAGCGTTCCGTGCCCGGTGTTGAGCCACAGGTTGGCGTAGCGGCTGGGCCCGACCACCGGCGTGCCGTCGGGAGTCATCGGGCGCAGCCCGGTCCAGAACTCGGCCGCGCCGAGGTCGCCGCCGGGGAACAACTGGCCGGTGACCATTTCCAGGGTCTCGCGCCTGCGCGGGTTCAGGCGCAGGTCGAAACCGGCGATCTCGGCCATGCCACCGACCCGGATGCGCCGGTCGAAGCGGGTGATGGCGATCTTGTAGGTCTCGTCCAGCACCGTGGAGCGCGGCGCCAGGGCCTCGTCGACCAGAGGCACGGTCAGCGAGTAGCCCTTGATCGGATACACGGGCAGGTCCACGCCGAGCGGACGCAGCAGATCGCGCGAGTAGCTACCGAGGGCCAGCACGAAGCTGTCGGCGCGCAGCACCTCGTCGTCCAGTTCGACGCCGACGATGCGGCGGCCGTCGTGTCGCAGCGAGCGCACCGGGCGCCCGTACGAGAAGCGCACGCCGAGTTCGGCGGCGCGGCGCGCGAGCCCGTCGGTGAACAGTCGGCAGTCGCCGGTTTCGTCGTTGGGCAGTCGCAGTCCGCCGACCAGGCGGTGGCGCGCCTGCGCCAGCGCCGGCTCCACCGAGGCCAGTTCGTCGGCCTGCAGCAGCTGGTGCTCGACGCCGCATTCGCGCAGCACCGCGATGTCGCGCTGCGCGGCGGCGAACTGCGCGGCGTCGCGGAACACCTGCAGCGTGCCGCCGGTGCGCTGTTCGTACTGCAGCCCGGCCTCGGCGCGCAGCTCGCGCAGGCAGTCGCGGCTGTATTCGGCCAGGCGCATCATGCGTTCCTTGTTGACCGCGTAGCGCGAGGCCGAGCAATTGCGCAGCATGGCGTGCATCCAGCGCAGTTGCCAAAGCGTGCCGTCGGGTCGGATGGCCAGCGGGGCGTGGCGCTGGAACATCCACTTCAGCGCCTTCAGGGGAATGCCGGGCGCCGCCCACGGAGTCGAGTATCCCGGCGAGACCTGGCCGGCGTTGGCATGGCTGGTCTCCAGCGCCGGGCCGGGCTGGCGCTCGAGCACCGTGACCTCGGCGCCGGCGCGCGCGAGATAGTAGGCGGTGGTCACGCCGATGACTCCGGCGCCGAGAACGATGACTTTCATGGCCAGACCCCGAGGGTGGAAGGTGTTTGGCAAACTGTAGGGCGGCTGTCGCAGGAAATTTCACTGTTTTTCAGCGATATCGCGGCTAATATTCCCGGAAAATTCCCCGTGGACTCGTCATGGAACGTGAAAAACACCCCCTGGACCGCATCGATCGCAAGATGCTCGACATCCTGCAGCGCGAGGGCCGGCTGCCCATCACCGAACTGGCCGCGCGCGTGGGCCTGAGCACCTCGCCCTGCACCGAGCGGGTCAAGCGCATGGAGCGCGACGGGGTGATCACCGGCTACTGCGCGATGGTGTCACCGGCGGCTGTCGACAAGGGCCTGCTGGTGTTCGTGGAAATCAAGCTGGCGGCCAAGGGAGCCGATGTGTTCGACGCAGTGCGCGACGAGTTGCTGCACATGCCCGAGGTGCTGGAATGCCACCTCGTGTCGGGAGAGTTCGACTACCTGCTCAAGTTCCGCCTGCGCGACATGCGGGAGTACCGAGGGCTGCTCGGCAGCATTCTCAAGCGCCTGCCAGTGGCCGCCGAGTCTCGCAGCTCCATCGTCATGGAGGAGATCAAGGAGTCCTCGTACCTGCCGCTGGCGCGCTGAGGCGCCATCCGCACGGTCGACGAGGCCCTGGCACGCGCGTTGGGGGCGGCCTGATGCCGCGGGCGCGGGTTGCCGCGCTCGTGGCACGATTTCGATCAAGGTCCCGCGCGCCGCTTGCGTGTACGCTGTGAGGGCAAGTCGTTGCAAGGGAGGATGACCATGAGTGACGATGCCCCGGCCGAGGACGAGTTGAGCTTCGGCATACGCGTGCAAAGCGCGCAGGACGTGGCCCAGTTGCGCTGGCTGCTCGCGCGCGCCGACCCCCGGCTGATTCGCCTGACCGCTGCGCGCATCGCCACACGCCTGGCTCCGCGCCCGCAGCAGGTCATCGCCGAACTCGGCCTGGAGCGTCGCTCCAGGCCGCGCGGAGAGGCCGGCCCCGTGCCGCGCCATCGCCCCGCCGCGCACGCGCGCGGGCGCCAGCAGGGGTGGTACGCCAGCTGACAGTGCCCCCGGGGCCGGGGGTTGCCCGGCCTCTCGAGGAATTCCCGCTCAGGACCTGGGCTGCATGCCCATGCCGTGCATGTCGCCGTGCGGCGCGCCGCTGGCGTCGGGCTTGCGCACCGCGAAGGGCACCTCGATGCGCGATCCGTCGGAGAACTCCAGCGTGATCGGCACCTGCTGGCCCGGGCTCACCGCCTGGCGCGGGTGCATCAGCATGATGTGGTAGCCGCCGGGCTGGAACACCAGGTCGCCGTGCGCCGGGATCTCGGCCTTGCGCACCGGAAGCATCTGCATGGTGCCGTTTTTCATCTCGCTGCGATGCAGCATCACTTCGCCGTAGTCGGGGCTGGACGCGCCGATCAGCGCCACCATGTGCGCGCCATCGTTGTGCAGGCGCATGTAGCCGCCTGCCGGAAGGCCGGCTGGCAGCCAGCGGATCCACGCGTCGCTGACGCGCACCTGCGTCGAGGGTCCGGCTGCGAAGGCGGCGGGCGAGACGGCGAACGCGGCCCCCAGCAGCAGGCCGACGCAGGCGCGGCGGGACAGGGCGTAGGCAAATCGTGCTCGGTTCATCAGTCAATCCTTGGCAAGGCGCAGGCGGCGGCGTCATCGCGCCGGCCAGCCTGGCGTGAGAAGGTGGATCCGGGGCCGCCTGGGCGGCCCTCGGCGTGCGCAGGCGCACGCGGCATCATCAGCCCTGCGAAGGCGGTGGCGGCTCACCGTGCGGGGCGATCCGCACGATCATAAGGGCAAGCCGCCCGGCGCCCCGCCGTGCCCCGAAGGCCGGCACCGTTGCCCGATCAGCCGCCGAAATAATGCGGCAGGATGCGTTGACGCGAGGTCGCCGGGTTGGAGGCCAGCAGGTGCGCATCGGTGGTGACGATGATCAGGCCGTCCATGGGGTCGCCGAATCCATGCACCGTCGGGCGCTTTTTCGGCGACGTCACGCCGCCCGGTTCGTGCGCCAGTTCGGCGTGGATCGAGCAGTAGTAGAACTTCAGCCCGGCGTGCCGAAAGCGGATGGTGTAGGTGTGCACCGGATGCCCGGGCCCGGGGGTGCCCTCGACGGCACCGTCGAATCGCTTGCTGGTGGCTCCGGTGGCCGGGTTGTAGCCGACGACGGTGTGCGGGCCCGTGTCCTGGTCGACGAACACCACCGGCTGGCCGGGGCGCACCGCGACGACGTTCTCCAGGAATTCGTTGGCGCCGTTCATGTGCACGTACACGGGCGGCAGCGGCGCCGACCTGGCGCATGCGCCGCCGGCGACGGCGATCGCTGCGATGGCGCCTGCGGCAGCGGTGAGGACTTGCTTGCGAAGTCGGGTTGCGGACATCGAGGGCTCCGGTGGGCGGCCCGCGCCGCCCCGGTTCCCACGCTAGGGCGCCGGCGCATCCGGGTCAATGCCCGAACACACCGGCTTACCGCTGCAACGCCTGCTTGCGTGCCCGCTAACAGCCTGCCGAGGGAGGGCCGCAGGGAGGCCCCGAGGGCTCGTGGCGTTCCAGCCATTGCGATTCGGCGTCGCTGAACAGCCGGGATCGGGTGAGAAAGCGCAGTCCGTGCGGTCCTTCGAGCGAGAACATGCCGCCGCGCCCTGGGATCACGTCGATGATCAGGTGGGTGTGCTGCCAGTACTCGAATTGCGGCCCGCTGATGTAGAACGGTGCCGGGCCCACGCTGCCCAGGCGCCGGTCGCGGTCGCCGACCAGGAATTCGCCTTGCGGGTAGCACATCGGCGAGCTGCCGTCGCAGCAGCCGCCGGACTGATGGAACAGCACCGGTCCGTGCTGCGCGACGAGGCGCTCGACCAGCTGCAGCGCGGCCGGGGTCGCGCTCACGCGCAGCACGGGCGACGCGGAATCGGAACATGAGGACATGGGGTTCGCGTCCCGCCGGGCACACCGCGTGCGGCGCGCCCGGCGGGCCTCCGGTCGGGGCCGTTCAGAAAAAGCCCAGAGGCTTCTCGGAGTAGCTCACCAGCAGGTTCTTGGTCTGCTGGTAGTGGTCGAGCATCATCTTGTGGTTCTCGCGCCCGATGCCCGACTGCTTGTAGCCACCGAAGGCCGCATGCGCCGGATAGTGGTGGTAGCAGTTGGTCCACACGCGCCCGGCCTGGATGCCGCGGCCCATGCGGAAGGCCGTGTTGACGTCGCGGCTCCACACTCCGGCGCCCAGGCCGTACAGCGTGTCGTTGGCGATGTCCAGCGCGTCGGCTTCATCGCGGAAGGTGGTCACCGACACCACGGGGCCGAAGATCTCCTCCTGGAAGATGCGCATCTTGTTGTGGCCCTTGAACACCGTCGGCTTCACGTAGTAGCCGCCCGCCAGGTCGCCGTCGAGCACGTTGCGCGCGCCACCTGCGAGCAGCTGCGCGCCTTCCTGGCGCCCGATGTCGATGTAGGACAGGATCTTCTCGAGCTGCTCGTTCGACGCCTGCGCGCCGATCATCGTGGTCATGTCCAGCGGGTTGCCCTGCTTGATCGCCGCGACGCGCTTGAGCGCCTTGTCCATGAACTGCTCGTAGATCGATTCCTGCACCAGCACGCGGCTCGGGCAGGTGCAGACCTCGCCCTGGTTGAGCGCGAACAGCGCGAAGCCTTCGAGCGCCTTGTCGAGGAAGCCGTCGTCCTTCGACAGCACGTCGGCGAAGAAGATGTTGGGCGACTTGCCGCCGAGCTCCAGGGTCACCGGGATCAGGTTCTGGCTGGCGTACTGCGAGATCAGGCGCCCGGTGGTGGTCTCGCCGGTGAAGGCGATCTTGGCGATTCGGTTGCTCGACGCCAGCGGCTTGCCGGCCTCCAGCCCGAAGCCGTTGACCACGTTGACCACTCCCGGCGGCAGCAGGTCGCCGATGACTTCCATCAGCACCAGGATCGACACGGGGGTCTGTTCGGCGGGCTTGATGACCACGCAGTTGCCGGCCGCCAGCGCGGGGGCCAGTTTCCACACCGCCATGAGCAGCGGGAAATTCCACGGGATGATCTGGCCGACCACGCCCAGCGGCTCGTGGAAGTGGTAGGCGTAGGTCTCGTGGTCGATTTCGCTGATACCGCCTTCCTGCGAGCGAACGCAGCCGGCGAAATAGCGGAAGTGGTCGACCGCCAGCGGCAGGTCGGCGAAGGTCGTTTCACGGATCGGCTTGCCGTTGTCCCAGGTCTCGGCGGCGGCCAGCATCGGCAGGTTGGCCTCGATGCGGTCGGCGATTCGGTTGAGCACCACCGCGCGCTCGGCCGGCGAGGTCTTGCCCCACGCGTGCTTGGCCTTGTGCGCGGCGTCGAGCGCACGCTCGACGTCCTCGGCGGTGGAGCGCGGGATCTCGCAGAACGCGCGCCCGGTGATCGGGGTCACGTTGTCGAAGTAGGCGCCGCCGGCGGGCGCGACCCACTCGCCGCCGATGTAGTTGCCGTAGCGCTTCTTGAAGGCCACCGCGGTTCCGAATTTGCCGGGCTCGAGCATATCCATGCCAGTCTCCTGAAAGTGTGATGCGGCGCGGCGCGCTGCCGGGCCTGCACGGGCTGCGTTTGCAACACCCGTGCCAGAGCCTGTTCGCGAGGGGCTCGACGGGCGCGCCCCCTGGAGCGTCGATGGAGCGGCGCATGCGACTGTCGCAGGCTGCCGCAGGCCCGGTGTGGCGCCACTGTCGCGCGACAGCGCTGCGACAGCGGCGAATGTCCTGCAGCAAGGCGGGACGACTAATGAATAAAAAAATCGAAAGTCAAAAACAGAAATTGTTAATTTTCTTTATCAAAACACAAATCTAGGATGTGTCCTCGATGCCCCTGGGGGTTCCAGCGGGCCCGGCTCACCGAATCAGCTTCCCGGCACAAACCTCGATGTCCTGGATCTCCGCAAGCTCCGTGATCGCGCTGGCCGCGCCGCTGGCCTCGGGCGTCGTGTCGCTGTCGGTCGGTGCGCCGCGGGCACGCGGCGCGGCGCGGCTCAGCATCGTCGCGGTCGCGCTGAGCCTGTCGCTGTGGCTGGTGCTGCTTGCCGGCCACCTGGCATTCGGCGCGCTGCCCGCGCTGGCGCTGCCGGGTCACTCGCTGCTGTTGCTGCTGGACCCGCTGAGCCTGGCGCTGTCGGTGGTCATCTCCGGCATCAGCCTGGTGGTGCACGTGTACGCACTGAACTACATGGCCGACGAGCCGGGCTACGTACGCTTTTTCGCGTTGCTCGACCTGATGACCGCGGCGCTGCTGCTGCTGGTCACGTCCGGGGACCTGCTCACGCTCGTGGCGGCCTGGCTGTTCGTGGGCCAGCTGCTGTATTTCCTGCTCGGCGAGGACCGTTCGCGCGAGGCCGCCGGGCGCTATGCCTTCTGGACCTTCATCACCAACCGCATCGGCGACGTCGCGCTGGTGGCTGCCGCGCTGCTGCTGCGCCATGCCTACGGAAGCTCCCAACTGCCGGAGCTGTTCGTGCGCATCGCCGCGCAGCCGGCGCTGCACCTGGGGGGGCTGCCGGTGCTGCCGCTGGCCGGCCTGCTCGTGGCCTCGGCCGGCTTCGTGCGTTCGGCCCAGTTCCCGCTGCACGTGTGGCTGCCCTACACGATGGACGGCCCCACGCCGGTGTCGGCGCTGATGCACGCGGGCATCGTCAACGCCGGTGGCTTCCTGCTCAACCGCTTCGCGCCGCTGTTCGTGCAGGTTCCCGTCGTGCTGCACCTGTGTTTCGCGGTCGGCCTGGTCACCGCGCTGCTGGGCTCCGCGCTGATGCTCACGCAGAACGACATCAAGAAGTCCCTGGGCTACTCGACCATGGGGCAGATGGGCTTCATGATCATGGAGTGCGGCGTGGGTGCGTTCTCGCTGGCCGTGTACCACCTGATCGCTCACGGCATGTTCAAGGCCACGATGTTCCTGAACTCGGGCGGGGTGATCGGCCAGGCCCGGCACGACGACGGCGTGCCGCCGGACGACATCTACACCTTCGTCGTCGAGCATCGCCCGCTGAAGACGGCCCGGCTGCCGTGGCTGCTGGCGGCGCTGGTCACCGTGCTGGTGCCGGCCTTGCTGCTGGGACTGTCGCACTGGCTGGTGGCCTCCGACTTCTTCCACGAGCAGGGGGCGGTGGTCCTGCTGTTCTTCGGCTGGGTCACCGGCGCGCAGGTGTTCTTCTCCATCTACAAGCTGCCCAGCGAGAACCCCTGGCGCCTGATGATCCTGCTCGTGCTGTCGATGCTGGTCGTGGTCGCCGGATACACCCTGGTCGGCCACGCGTTCGAAGCCTTCCTGTACCCCGACCTGCGCATGCGCGAGGCGCTGTACGCGGCCGCCGGAATCGATCTCGTCGCCTTCGACCTGATCAGCGTGCTGCTGGTGCTCGTGCTGGTGGGGGCGTGGCTGGTCACCTTCTACGCCCAGTCGCTGGATCTGCAGGGCCGGCGGGGCTCGCTGTGGAACGCGATCTACCTGAATCTGTACGCGCTGTTCTCGCGCGAGCTGTACGTGGTCGACCTGTACGCCCGCGTCGCGCGTTTCATCGTGCGCGGCGCGGCGCGCCTGAACCTGGCGTTGCGCTGGACATGAGGAGCCCGGCATGCTGCTGATCCTGGTTGCCGCGTTGCTTCTGCCCGGCGTGTTCCCGCTGAGCATGCTGTTCGGCGCGCTGGCCGGCGTGGCGCGCACGAATGCCTGGCGACTTCTCGTGGTCGCCGCGCTGCCGGCGGCCGGCGTGCTGCTGCTCGGCCTGGCCACCCCGCCGCGCGCCGCGCAGGCTCTGCTGCAGGCCGTGCTGCTGGCCAGCGCGCTGTTGTACGCGTGGCGCCTGCTCGGTGTTCGCGAGCTGTTCGTGTGGGCCCGCCTGCAGGCTGCCTCCGCCGGCGCGCTGGTATGGCTGGCATGGCTGCACGGCTCGCACGGCGCCAGCCTGTACGCCGCGGCCGCCGCGCTGCTCGCGCCGGCGCTGCTGCTGAGCCTGCTGGCCGCGGCCATGCAGCGACGGGTCGGCGCGGCCTACGCGGGCTTGCGCGGCAGCATCGCGGCCGCCTACCCCCGGCTCGGCGCGGCGCTGGCGGTGTGCCTGCTGGCTGTGCTCGCGCTGCCGCCGTTCCCCGGCTTCCTGGCGCTGCTGGGACTGTTGCGCCAGCTCGGCGCCGCCGCCGCCGGCGTCGTGCTGCTTGTCTGGCTGCTGTGGAGCTGGGCCGGCGCCATGCTCTGGCAGGGCACGCAGTTCGGCCCGGCGTGGCCCGCCACGCGCGTGCCGGACCTGGCGCGCGGGCAGCTGCTCGGTCTCGCATTGGCTGCCGGCATGTTCGTGCTGGGCGGCCTGCTGTGGAGTGGAACATGGTCGACGTTCTGAGCCTGGGCAAGCGCCTGCGGGTACGCGCGACGGCCTATGTGGCGGCCGAGCCGGTGCCGTTCTTCTGGCCCATGCGCACCTTCATCCACCACAACCCGCTGTTCGGGCTGGAGCACCTGCCCTTCGAGCAGGCGGTGCGCCTGGGCGCCCGCCTGTTCCATGCGAGCGTGTTCCTGCCCCGCGGTCGCTACCAGGCGTGGCGCCGCGACGGCAAGGTCGACGAGGCGGCCTTCGAGCGCGCGCTGCAGCGCGAGGCCGGCGCCTTCGCCGCGCCGCCCGGCGTCGACTGGGCCGCCTGGCTGCGCGCGCTGACCGCTGCATCCCACGAGCGCAGCGCAGTCGAGCACGGAGCGCAGGCGCAGGACGTGGTCGCCTTGCTGCAGGGCGGCGGCATCGAGCCCGGCGCTCCGGCGAGCGGGCAGTTGCAGGATCTGCTCGCCGAACGCTTCGGCGCTGCACGCCCGCTGCCCGAGTGCGTCGACGCCCTGTGGGGAACCCGCCTGGCCGACGAGCTCGACGAGCTGGTGGTCAAGAGCTGCCTGGACTTTTTCGACGAGGATCAGTCGTCGTGGCGCATGCCTGGGCGCGAACGCGGGCTGTTCGCCGCCTGGAGCGACATCGCCCGGCGCAACGTCCGGCTGTTCGTGCGCGGCCTGCAGATGCGCCGGCTGCTCGACCAGGTGGCCGATGCCGAGTCGGCCGTGGTGCTGGTGATGCAGACCCTGGGCATCGACCCGGAGGACTGGCCCGAGTACTTCACGCGCGAACTCACGCGTCTGCACGGCTGGACAGGCTTCATTCGCTGGCGCTCGCAGGCCAAGCACTACCACTGGGCGCGCCAGCACCCCGCCGACGTCGTCGACCTGCTCGCCATCCGGCTGCTCATCGGCCTGGCGCTGCTGCAGGAGAGCCGGCGCGATCGCGGCACGCCCGCCGACCGCGCCCAGCTGCGGCAGATGCTGGAGCAGCGCCCGGCGTCCGCGCTGCTGCGCGAGGCCCTGTACAGCGGGCGCGTGCTGCCGGGGTGGGCGCTGCGAATCGAGCAGGGCCTGGCGCATGACGACGACGCGCGCGACCGGCAGCTGCTGGTCGAGTACTGGCCGCATTGGCGCGCCGAGCGCGCGCGGGCGCAGGCCGACGCCTTGCGCGAGCTGGCCGACGCCGCCGGCGGCGCGCGTGCCGTGCAGGCCCTGGCGAGCCTGGGCGCCGGCGACATCGCCGAGCTGCTGCGGGCACTGCGCGAGTTCTCGGCGCGCGAGGGGCTGCTGTGGACCGAGGCGATGGAATCGCGCGCCATCGAAGTCCTGCTCGGCGGCTTGCGCGTGCCGCGCGACGCAGCGCCCGACAAGCGCCCGTTCGCGCAGGCGCTGTTCTGCATCGACGTGCGCTCCGAGCCGTATCGGCGAAACCTCGAGCGAATCGGCGATTACCAGACCTTCGGCATCGCCGGATTCTTCGGCGTTCCGGTGGGCTTCCTGGGATACGGCAAGGGCAGCGAGACACACCTGTGTCCGGCCGTCGTGACACCGCGCAACCTGGTGCTCGAACTGCCCTCCGCGCTGCACCCCGACAACGAGGATTTCCTCGGCACGCTGGACCACGTGCTGCACGAGCTCAAGAGCTCGCTGCTGTCGCCGTACGTGACGGTGGAGGCGCTGGGCGTGCTGTTCGGCCTGGACCTGTTCGGCAAGACCATGGCTCCGCTGGCCTACAGCCGCTGGCGCAAGCGCCTGCAGGCCGACAGGCCGCCGACCCGCCTGCTGATCGACAAGCTCAGCCGCGAACATGCGGATTCGATCATCCGCACCCTGCAGCGCAGCCTGATCGTGAAGGCCCTGCGCAGCGAACTGGGCATCGAGCGCGAGCGCGTCGACGACGAGCTGATCCGCGAATTGCGCGAGACCGCGCTGCGGCGACGCGACGGAGCCACCCGGCTGCGCGCCGAGTTCGGCGTCGCGGCCGCGCGCGAGGCCGCGTTCATCGATACCCTGCGCGACGCCTACCGCGTCGATCCCGACTACGCCAACTACCAGATGGTGCGCCTGGCGCGCATCGGCTACGCGCTCGAGGAGCAGGTGCAGTACGTGTACACGGCGCTGACCATGATCGGGCTGACGCGGGTGTTCTCGCGTTTCGTGCTGGTCGTCGGGCATGCGCAGAGCACCACCAACAACCCCTACGAATCGGCGCTGGACTGCGGCGCCTGCGGCGGCGGGCCGGGCCTGATCAACGCCCGCGTGCTGGCGCAGATGGCCAACAAGCCGCAGGTGCGCCAGCGCCTGCGCGAGCGCGGAATCGACATTCCCGACGACACCTGGTTCGTGCCGGCGCTGCACACAACGACCACCGACGAGGTCGAGCTGCACGACGTCGACCTGCTGCCGCCGCGTCACCTCGTGTACCTGGAGCGCCTGCGCAACGGGCTGCGCGCTGCCTCGCGCCTGGCGGCCGCCGAGCGCATCCCGAGGCTGCTCGCGCACCAGCCCGGCGCGCGCCCCGGGCAGGCCCAGCGCATCGCGCGCCGCATGGCCGTCGACTGGGCGCAGACGCGTCCCGAGTGGGGCCTGGCCAACAACGTGTACGCGGTGCTCGGCCGGCGCGAGCTGACGCGCGCGAGCGACCTCGAGGGGCGTTCGTTCCTGTTGTCGTACGACTGGCGCTGCGACCCCAGGGGCCGCCTGCTCGAGAACCTGCTGGCCGCGCCGGTGGTGGTGGGGCAGTGGATCAACCTGGAGCATTTCTTCTCCACCGTCGACAACCAGCGCTTCGGCAGCGGCAGCAAGGTCTACCACAACGTTGCCGGGCGCTTCGGCGTGATGACCGGCAACCTCAGCGACCTGCGAACCGGGCTGCCGATGCAGACCGTGATGCGCGCGGGCCGCCCCTACCACGAGCCGATGCGCCTGATCGCGCTGATCGAGGCGCCGCTGGACATGGCCGCGCGCGCGCTGGGCAGCGTGGTCAAGGTCAAGAACCTGGTCTACGGCGGATGGGTGCGCGCCATCGTGCTCGACCCCACGCAGGGCTACAGGCCCTATGTCTACGAGGACGGCCGCTGGAGCGAGCGCCCCGCGCTGGCCGTCGCAACCGCGCAGGAGCTGGCCGCATGAATGCCGTGAAGCTGTACCCGCTGAAAAAGCTCGAGATCATCCTCGAGGGCGCCCACCGCGAGTTCGCCACCGACCTGCTGGATCGTGCCGGCGTCAAGGGCTACACGATCGTCGGCAACCTGTCGGGCAAGGGCAGCCACGGCCTGTACGAGGGGCACCTGATGTTCAACGAGGACGACGTGCTGATCATGATCATCGCCGCCGTCCCCGAGGAGCTGGTCGACCCGCTGCTGGAGGGCTTCCAGTCCTTTTTCGATGCCCATTCCGGGGTGGTGTTCGTGTCGGACATCCAGGTCGGGCGACTGGTCAAGTTCCGCGGCTGAGCCGGCTCGCAGAAAGGTAAAAATAACTTAAGCGACATGTTGTAGATGTAAATTGCCCTTATTTAAGTGCACGGTTATGGTTACACCACCTTTCTGTTTGCTGCAGAGGGTCGGGACGCGTCGAACAGCCTTCCGGCCCTTCAGGCCCGCTTTCGACCCGTCATTCCCAAGGAGTCAATGACATGGCAGTGAAGACCTACCAGGCCGGCGTCAAGGAGTACCGGCAAACCTACTGGATGCCCGAGTACACCCCGCTCGACTCCGACCTGCTGGCCTGCTTCAAGATCACGCCGCAGCCCGGCGTCGATCGCGAGGAGGCCGCCGCCGCGGTGGCGGCGGAGTCGTCCACCGGCACGTGGACGACGGTGTGGACCGACCTGCTGACGGACCTGGACTACTACAAGGGCCGCGCCTACCGCATCGAGGACGTGCCGGGCGACGACACCTGCTTCTACGCCTTCATCGCCTACCCGATCGACCTGTTCGAGGAGGGTTCGGTGGTCAACGTGTTCACGTCGCTGGTGGGCAACGTGTTCGGCTTCAAGGCCATTCGCGCGCTGCGCCTGGAGGACGTGCGCTTCCCGCTGGCCTACGTGAAGACCTGCAACGGCCCGCCCCACGGCATCCAGGTCGAGCGCGACGTCATGAACAAGTACGGGCGTCCGCTGCTGGGCTGCACCATCAAGCCCAAGCTGGGCCTGTCGGCGAAGAACTACGGGCGCGCGGTGTACGAGTGCCTGCGCGGCGGACTGGACTTCACGAAGGACGACGAGAACGTCAACTCGCAGCCCTTCATGCGCTGGAAGCAGCGCTTCGACTTCGTGCAGGAAGCCACCGAGAAGGCCGAGCGCGAGACCGGCGAGCGCAAGGGTCACTACCTGAACGTCACCGCGCCGACCCCGGACGAGATGTTCAAGCGTGCCGAGTACGCCAAGTCGATCGGCGCGCCGATCATCATGCACGACTACATCACCGGTGGCTTCTGCGCCAACACCGGGCTGGCGCAATGGTGCCGCGACAACGGCATGCTGCTGCACATCCACCGCGCCATGCACGCCGTGCTCGACCGCAACCCGCACCACGGCATCCACTTCCGCGTGCTGACCAAGATCCTGCGCCTGTCGGGCGGCGACCACCTGCACACCGGCACCGTGGTGGGCAAGCTCGAGGGCGACCGCGCGTCGACCCTGGGCTGGATCGACCTGCTGCGCGAGTCCTTCGTCGCCGAGGACCGCTCGCGCGGCATCTTCTTCGACCAGGACTGGGGTTCGATGCCCGGCGCCTTCGCCGTCGCCTCCGGCGGCATCCACGTCTGGCACATGCCGGCGCTGGTGACCATCTTCGGCGACGACTCGGTGCTGCAGTTCGGCGGCGGCACGCTGGGCCATCCGTGGGGCAACGCCGCCGGCGCCGCGGCCAACCGCGTGGCGCTGGAAGCCTGCGTGCAGGCGCGCAACGAAGGCCGCCAGCTGGAGAAGGAAGGCAAGGACATCCTGACCGCCGCCGCGCAGAACTCGCCCGAGCTGAAGATCGCGATGGAGACGTGGAAGGAGATCAAGTTCGAGTTCGACACCGTCGACAAGCTCGACGTGGCGCACCGCTGATCCCGCCCCGGCCCGCGGGTGCGTGCGCGACGCGCGCACGCACCCCAACCCCAACGCCTCATTGACCAGGAATTCATCATGGCATCCGTGCAAGCCTACAAGGCCACCAACAAATACGAGACCTTCTCCTACCTGCCGCAAATGAGCCCCGACCAGGTTCGCCGGCAGATCGCCTACGCGATCGCGCAGGGCTGGAACCCGGCGATCGAGCACACCGAGCAGGGCACGCTGGCGAAGGTCAGCTTCTGGTACATGTGGAAGCTGCCGATGTTCGGCGAGCAGTCGGTGGACGCCGTGCTGGCCGAGATCGAGGCCTGCCACCGCGAGTTCCCCGACCACATGGTGCGCTTCGTCGCCTACGACAACTACTCGCAGAGCCAGGGCGCCGCGTTCGTCGTCTACCGCTGATGCCCGCGTGCGGCGCAAGCCGCATGCATCGCCCGTCCGAGCACTCCACGCACCGAGGTCTTCCATGACGAATCCTGCTGCCGGCCACGCGCAGGCGACCCTGTCGGGTCGCGAGCTGGCCCTCCAGCGGCGCCAGGCGATGGCGCTGCGCGGCAAGGGCGCCGCCCACACGGCGCCCGCCGCCCAACGCGGGCCGCGCGTCGCACCCGCCGCCGCGGCGGCGGTCCTGTCTGCCGCATCCGCCGCGCCCGCCGCTTGTGCTGCGCAGGCGCCGGCAGGCGCCGTCACCCTGGCCGTCAACCCGGCGCGTGCGCGTCGCCAGGCCTTGTCGCAGCGCGGCAAGGCCGCCGTGTCGGGCGCCAGCGCTTCCGTGTCCGGTACCCAGCCGGCGTCGGCTTCCCAGCCGGCGCAGCGCCCGCGGCAGCTCGCTGCCGCGGAGCTGCCTGCAGCGGCGGCGGCTGCAGGCTGCCAGGGCGGCTGCGCATGCAGTTGCGGCGGGGGCGCCGCCGCGGCGCCGGCGACCCAGCTGCCGCCGGTCCAGCTCGCGCAGGGTCGGCGCGCCGCGATGCAGCGCCGCCAGGCGCTGGCGCGGCAGGGCGGCAAGACCCAGCAGGCAGCGCGTCCGAGCGGACGGGTACGTCCGCGCGAGCAGCACGCGGCGCCGGCCAAGGTCGACGAAGGCCACACGCTGTCGGGCCAGCGCGTGACCGGCACGCAGGTCGAGCGTTCGACCCGCGTGACCGGCAACGAGCCCGGCAGCTGCCGGGCCGTCACCGGCACCGAGTACATCGGCGCCGAGCAGTTCGACCGCCTGTGCACGACCCGCGCCTCGGCGCCCGCTCCCAAGGTGCTGGGCGCGCGCACCGAGCGCGGCCAGACCTTCACCGGCACGCTGCTCGACCGCCCGGCGCGAGTCACCGGAGGCGAGCAGGGAGCCGATCGCGCCGTCACCGGCACGCGCTACCTGGCCGCGGGCGTCGATTCGGCGCCCGACAAGGTCGAGCTCACGCATACCGCCAACGGCCGTTCGGTCACCGGCACGCGAGTCGAGCAGGGTCGGCGCGCCACCGGTGGCGATTCCGGCGCCTGCCGCCCGGTGACCGGCACCGAGTACCTGTCGCTGGAGCACTTCGAGTCGGTGTGCTCGACCACGCCGCCGGCGCAGCCGCGCAAGATCAGCGTGATGTCCAGCCGCGACGGCGAGCGCGTCACCGGCACCAATGTCGGGCGTGCCGCGCTGGTCACCGGCAACGAGGCGGGTGCCGCGCGCGCGGTCACCGGCAACCAGTATTTCAACGTGCAGGACTTCGGTGCGGCGATGGTCGCGGCCGTGGCGCGCGCGGAGGGTTCCGCGCGCCCAAAATCGCCGGGTGACGAGCGCCAGGGGTGCACGCGCGTCACCGCTTCGAACCTTGGAAGCATCCAGGCGCGGCCGCTCGCGCTTCGCGAGCCGGGCCGCTCCATGATCATCGCGGCGCGCGCCATCACCGGGGATCGTCCCGGCGGCGGCGGCATGCCGACCACCGGTGACGAGCGCGGTGCCTGCGAGGCCGTGACCGGCACGCCGTACGTGGGCGAGGACAATCGCCCGACGTTCTGCGCGGCGCCGCAGCCGGCCGCGCTCGCCGCGCAGGCACAGACCTTCAGCATCCTGACTCCGGGCCATGCCGCGCTGGGTCGTGAACGCGGGCGCGGTGTCACCGGAAGCGCCATGGGCACCGAGCGCATCACCGGCCCGGGGAACAAGGCCGAGGGCCTGATCACCGGCACCCCCGAGTTCCGCCGTCACGAGCCTCGTGCGCCGCGCGAGGCCGCGCCGGCGGCCGCCGCCGAAGGCGCGCCGCGTGGCGCCCAGCGCCTGAGCGGCGAGGGCAGCCAGCAGGGCCCGCGCATCTCGGGCGACGTGTGGATGGACCGATCCCGCGTGACCGGCACCGAAGGTCCTTCGGCGCTCAGCCGCAACCCCTCGCTGCGCGGACAGCCGCGTGGCGCGGCCGGCGCGGCGGCGCCGCAGCGCGACGCCGAGCGGGCGCCGGTGCCTGCGTCGCGGGTCACCGGCTCGTCGGGCAACAGCGAGCGCGGCGCGGTCGTGACCGTGTCGGGCGGCGCGCGCGGCTGACGCAAGGCAGGCATCCATGAACACCCTCAAGCGTCGCGTGGCCATGCAGACCCGTGTCGTGCCGGCAGCGGACCGCGGCGGGCGCCCCGGAACGCGCCCGGCCTCCGACGTGGCGCCCAACCCGGCCTGCGTGATCGGTCCGGACCAGCAATGCCGGCATGCGCTGGTCGACGAGCTCGCCAATCGGCGCCTGTTCGAATACGAGCGCGCCGTGCGCGGTCGCTTCACTGACGTGGTCGACATGCTGCGCGCCATCTCCGCGCTGCAGCACGAGCCCGATTTCGTCGAGCAGGCCCAGCGCATCGCGATGCAGCGCATGGGGTGGCCGCTTCCCGACGAGCTGCTGCGCAACGCCTGGGTGCGCGGGCTGGACATGCGCGCGCTGCACGCGCACTGCCAGTTCCACGCGGCACGGAGCTGCGTTCGCCTGACCGAGCAGGAGCAGGCGCCGTGGCGCGACAGCCTGCCGCTGCAGGCGAGCGAGCTTGCCGAGTGCGGGTTCCACACCGTCGACATCTCGCCCTGCGCCGATGGGCGCCTGCAGGGCGTGGTGCCTTACGTGCTGCGCATGGCGCAGGACGGTCACGTGATGGTCAAGGCCTACGCCGGCGCGATGTTCGACGTCGAGGCCGACATGGCCGACTGGGCGCGACGCGAGCTCGAACGCCTCAACGGCGGCTTCGACCACCTGCCCGGCGCGGCAGACTCGCTGCGGTATCTGAAAGTGGCCGTCTACCACTTCAGCAGTGCGCATTCGGCCGAGCAGGGTTGCGCGTTCCACGCCAGCAACGATCGCCGGTCGGTGGAGTCCGCGGCCGCGCGCCTGGACGAACTTCGCGTGGCCATCGAGCGCACCTACGGCGTGGGCGCCGCGCCCGAGGTGCTGCTGATCGGGCTCGACACCGACCTGGACGCGCTGCGCATCCATCTGCCCGACGGCGACGGCGACGTCAATCCCCATCGCTACGTCGACACCGCCGAGCTGTACCGCGAGACCCTGGGCATGCAGGCGCAGGCGGCGCGCGAGCACATCGCGGCGCGCGTCGACGAGGCCCAGGCCATGACGGGCTGGGGCCAGGGCTGGGGCAGCATGCGAGGCGGCATGCGCCGGCTGGTGCTGGCGCTGGCCGAGGCCAACCTGTCGCAGATCGAATACGTGATCCGGCACCACGCCGGGCGCTACGCGGTCATCGGCCACGACGAGGAATTCATCTGCGCGGGCGAGGCGCTGCCCGACCTGCAGCTGCGCAACCTGTTCTACCTGGCGCATCTCGACACGGTCGAGGAGGGCGCCGCCGATCTCGACGTCGGGCTGCGCATTTTCAGCGGCCTGAACGTGCGCCAGGGCCTGGCGGTGCCGATCCTGGTGCACTTCGGCTACAGCGCCAGCGTGCCCGGATCGCGCGAACGCGCGGTGGCGCGGGCGCGGCGGGTCCACGACGCCATCGTCGCGCGCTATGCGCCACTGGCCGCGCAGGGCCTGCTGCAGTGTCGCATGGCGGTCAGCGCCGACGACGGCAGCGAGCGCTGCGAGTTCCTCGATGCGCCCGACGCGGGCGCCGCACACTGAGGGGTCGCGATGCGCATCATGAGAGTGGAAAAGACCCTGGTTTCGACCAATCGCATCGACAGCTTCGGGCACCGGCCGCTGCTGGTGGTGCAGGACAAGCCGGGTGGAACGCGCTCGGTGGCGGTCGACGCCGTGGGCTGCGTGCCCGGGGACTGGGTGCTGTGCGTGGGCTCGTCGGCGGCGCGCGAGGCCGCGGGCTCGAAGGACTTTCCGTCCGACCTGACCATCGTCGGCATCATCGACCACTGGGCGGAGCAGGCCTGATGGAAATCTGGCTGGTCAAGGACGAGCTGGTCTGCACGCGCCGCGCGCCGGGGCTTCAAGCGGCGTCGCTGCGCGTGCTGCAGGGCCAGCGCGGCAACATCGAGGTGGCGACCGATCCGGTCGGCGCCCCGGTGGGCAAGTGGGTGTTCACCAGCCTGGGCAGCGCGGCGCGACTGGCCATGCCGCAGCCCACGGTGACCACCGATCTGACCATCTGCGGAATCATCGACTCGTGGGAGCCCTGACCCAGGCGCCCGGGACTTTCTGACTTCATTGAGGAGCGACCAAATGGTTGAACGCATGGGCATCGCCCTGGGAATGATCGAGACGCGCGGCCTGGTGCCGGCGATCGAGGCCGCCGACGCGATGTGCAAGGCCGCCGAAGTGCGACTGATCGGCCGTCAGTTCGTCGGCGGCGGCTACGTGACCACGCTGGTGCGCGGCGAGACCGGCGCGGTGAACGCGGCGGTTCGCGCAGGTGCCGACGCCTGCGAGCGCGTGGGCGACGGCCTGGTGGCCGCGCACATCATCGCCCGCGTGCACGGCGAGGTCGAGAGCGTGCTGCCGTCGGCTCCGAACACCTGATATCCCCCTTTTTCCTTTCCCCACCCCCCCCACCCACTGTTCAAGGAAACCATCATGCCTACCTCCAACGGTATCGCCCTGGGAATGATCGAGACGCGCGGCCTGGTGCCGGCCATCGAGGCCGCCGACGCGATGTGCAAGGCCGCCGAAGTGCGACTGATCGGCCGTCAGTTCGTCGGCGGCGGCTACGTGACCACGCTGGTGCGCGGCGAGACCGGCGCGGTGAACGCGGCGGTTCGCGCCGGTGCCGACGCCTGCGAGCGCGTGGGCGACGGCCTGGTGGCCGCGCACATCATCGCCCGCGTGCACGGCGAGGTCGAGGGCATCCTGCCCGCTGGCGCCACCGTGGACGCCTGAGCGAGCGAGTTCAACCCGCGGGCGTCTCCGGCAGCCGATGCCGGAGCGCCCGGCGCAACGTAGGGAATCACTGCAATGGCAAACGTGACGGGAATTGCCCTGGGAATGATCGAGACGCGCGGCCTGGTGCCGGCGATCGAGGCCGCCGACGCGATGTGCAAGGCCGCCGAAGTGCGCCTGGTCGGCCGCCAGTTCGTCGGCGGCGGCTACGTGACCACGCTGGTGCGTGGCGAGACCGGCGCGGTGAACGCGGCGGTTCGCGCTGGCGCCGACGCCTGCGAGCGGGTCGGCGACGGCCTGGTGGCCGCGCACATCATCGCCCGCGTGCACGGCGAGGTCGAGAGCGTGCTGCCGTCGCAGCCCGAGGCCGACGCCGGCGGACGCGACGCCGAGATCACGTCCACCCGCAGCTGAAGCTGCCGCCGAAGGAGCACCCGATGGCCGACCCAGGCAAGGCCAGCGCGGACTGGCAGGAGCAGGCCAGGCCGCCGCTGCTTTTCAAGCGTTTCGAATTCGCGGACTACGCCAGCACGCGGTCCTTCCTGGACGCCATGGGCGAACTGTCCGAGAGCACGGGCCTGTATCCGCGCAACGTCAGCTTCGCCAGCACCCACGTCAACGTCACCGTCGACGCCGAAGGCGAGCCGCTGGGTGAGCGTGAGCGCGAGTTCGCGCGCCAGCTCGACGCGCTGGCGCGACGCGGGAGCTGAGGCGCCATGGCCGCGCCGCGCGTGCTCGCCGTGATCAACCAGAAGGGCGGCGCGGGAAAGACCACGCTGGCCATGAGCCTGGCCGCCGGACTGGCGCGTGGCGGGCCCACCGTGCTGGTCGATCTCGACCCGCAGGCCTCCGCGCTGCAGTGGGCGGGCGCCGGCACGCAGCCCTTCGCGGCGACCGTCAAGCAGCTGGCAGGGCGCTGGGACGCGGCCGGCCTGCGCCGAGCCTTCAAGGCCTACGCGCATGTCGTTCTCGACTGCCCGCCGTCGCTCGACGGCGGCGCGTCGCAGCAGGCGCTGCGCGCGTGCGACGTGGCGCTGGTGCCGGTGCTGCCGTCGCCGGTCGACCTGTGGGCCAGCCTGCGCCTGCCGCAGGAAGTGGAGTCGGCGCGGCAGAGCAATCCGGGGTTGCGCGCCTACCTGGTGCTCAACCAGATCGAGCAGCGCAGCGCATTGTCCGCGGCCATGCAGCATGCGCTGGCCGAGTTCGGCATGCCGCTGCTGCGCTCGGTGGTGCGGCGCCGTGCCGTGTACCGTGCCGCCGCGCTGGACGGCGTATCCGTATACCAGATGGGCGCGCGGGGCGAGGCCGCCGCCGCCGAGATCCAGGCCATCATCGAGGAGTTGCCAGCATCATGACCCGCATCCAGGACAAGCTCGCGCAAAGCGTGCGCCAGGCGCGTTGCGCGCCCGCCGCCGCGCGCACCCCCAGGACCGCCGCCAAGGCCACGGTCAGGACCCCCGCCAAGGCGGGCGCCGCGGCGAACGCCCGACCGGCCGCGGCCGCCACCCCATCCGCCAGCTCAGCGACGGCCGCCGAGGCCGGTGTGCCGCGGGAATCGTCCGCAAATTTGTTCCCGCAGCGGGTCTGGCCCGACTGAGCGGGCGCACGAACGACCACCCCCACCTACACTGCCCGCGCGGCATCGGCCGCGCCATCCCCGAGCATCCCCGAGCATCTCCCGAACCGCGATCCGCCATGCGACACGACGACCACGCCCGAACCTATGCACCCCGCCAGGACGCCCGCGGAGCCCGCGGCGGCTCGGTCATGCCGGCCTCCGCGCGCTCCGCGGGCGAGTCGGCCGGCGGCGACACGCTCGACGCCTACCGCGTGGCTGCCGAGCCCTACTACCGCGGCGTGGCCGACGAGGTGGCGCTGTACGAGGCAGCCTACTCGGTGCGCCTGCCGGTGATGCTCAAGGGCCCGACCGGCTGCGGCAAGACCCGCTTCGTCGAATACATGGCGTGGCGCCTGGGCAAGCCGCTGGTGACCGTGTCGTGCAACGAGGACATGACCGCCAGCGACCTGGTCGGGCGCTTCCTGCTCGACGCCGAAGGCACGCGCTGGCAGGACGGCCCGCTGGCCATGGCGGCGCGCCTGGGCGCCATCTGCTATCTCGACGAGGTGGTGGAGGCACGCCAGGACACCACGGTGGCGATCCACCCGCTGACCGACGCCCGGCGCATGCTGCCGCTGGAAAAGAAGGGCGAGATCATCCACGCCCACCCCGATTTCCAGCTGGTGATTTCCTACAACCCCGGGTACCAGAGCCTGATGAAGGATCTGAAGCAGTCGACCAAGCAGCGCTTCGCCGCGCTCGACTTCCACTATCCGCAGGCCGATATCGAGACCGAGATCGTCGCCCACGAGTCGGGCGTGGCGCCGGACATCGCGCGCAACCTGGTGCACATCGCCGAGCGCTCGCGCAACCTCAAGGGCCACGGGCTCGACGAAGGCCTGTCGACGCGAATGCTGATCTACGCCGGCTCGCTGATCCGCCAGGGCGTGGGCGCGCCCGAGGCCTGTCGCATGGCGCTGGTGCGCCCGATCACCGACGACCCCGACATGCGCGACGCGCTCGACGCCACCGTCACCACCTATTTCTGATCGTCCGCATCGCGCGGCAACGCCCATGGCCATCCATCTGGAGGAGTTCCAGGAGCTGTACGACGAGTTGCCTGGCAACGCGCGCGAGCTGCTGCGCGCGTCGTGGAGCGAGGCTTCCCGCGCGTTTTCGCCGCGCGGGCTGGACAACTACCTGAAAGGCGCGGTCGCGCTGCACCAGCTCGGGCGCGGCGAGGAACTGGTGGTCAGCTACCTGCAGGCCATGCCGCAGCTGGCGCGCGCGGTCGGCGAGGACGTGCTGCCCGAACTGGTCAATTTCCTGCTGGCGATGGCGTCGAAGACCTCCGGCGCGGTGCTCGCGCTGATCGCCGGCACCGCGCCGCAGGCGGCGCAGCGCCTGGGCGACGACCAACTGTTCCGGCAATACCTGAACGTGCTGCAGCTGATGCTGGCGCAGGCGCCGCGCGGAATGCGCCCGATGCTCGAGCAGCTCGACCGCCTGCTTTCGCAGCTCACCCTCGGCGGGCTGCGGCGCTGGGTGCAGTGGGGCGCGCAGGCCTACAAGACCGACTTCGACGGCCAGCAGGCCTATTTCTCGCTGCAAAGCCCCGACGCGCTTTCCGTCCTGCAGCAGGAACGCAAGGGCACGCTGTTCGTGGCCGTGCAGCGCCGGCTCAACATCTACCTGCGGGCCATGTGGGGGCGCGACGTGTTCCTGCGCCCGACCTCGGGTGACTACGAGAATCGGGAGGGCCTGCGCCCTTACATCGAGCGCTACGTGGTGCATGTCGCCGATGCCTACGACGACTGGCGCCCGCTCGGCGCCGACACCCCCGCCGAGCAGGTGGTGAGCGCGCTCGACCTGTACCGCGCCATCGCCAACCACTGCACCGCGCACCTGGTGTTCACGCCGCGCCCGCTGTCCATGCAGATGCTGTCGCCGCTGCAGATCGCGCTGGTCGAGCTGATCGAGGACGCGCGCGTGGAGACCCTGGCGATCCGGCGTTTCCCGAACATGCGCGAGTCCTGGCTTGCGCTGCACCCGCGAACCGGCCAGCAGCAGCCCCGGCGCATCGGCGAACTGCTCGACCGCCTGGCGCGCGCGCTGCTGGAGTCGGAGCCCGGCGATCCCCATCCGTGGGTGCGCCAGGGCGTGCAGCTGTTTCGCTCGCAGACCTCGCTGGACGACAACCAGCTCAGCTGGAACGTCGGGGTCGAGCTCGGGCACTCGCTGCTCGCGCTGGACCTGCCCGAGTACAACCGGCGCCTGGACGCGCTGAGCTGCGTCTACCGCGACGACAACCGCGCGGTGTGGCAACTCGAGGAATACGACGAGGCGCAGGCGCTCGAGGCCACGTGGGAAGCGCATCAGCAGGTCCGGCGCAAGGTCAGCGTCATGGAGATGGTCAACGACCTCGACAACGAATTCGCCGGCGACGACGCGCAGGAGGTGTGGGTGCTTCCGACCGAGTTCTACCTCGACCAGGAAGGCGTCACCATCAACTCGCTGGAAGGGCGCCCGCCGGTGTCCGAGCCCTTCCACTACCCGGAGTGGGACTACCAGATCCAGCTCGAGCGCCCGAGCTGGGTGACCCTGCTGGAACGCCACGCGCCGGTCGGTGAGCTGGAGCTGGTCGAGAACATCCTGGCCAGCCACAAGCCGGTGGCCTCGCGCCTGAAATTCCTCATCGAGTCGATGATCCCGCAGGGCCTGCAGCGCCAGCGCCGGCAGCGCGAAGGCGACGACATCGACCTCGACGCCGCCGTGCACATGATGACCGACCTGCGCATGGGCGTGCAGCCCGACGGGCGCTGCATGGTGCGCCTGAAGCGCTCGCAGCGCGACCTCGCGGTGATGGTGCTGCTCGACCTGTCGGAGTCGTCCAACGACAAGGTGCGCGGCATGGACTACAGCGTGCTCGACCTGACGCGCTCGGCCACCGTGCTGCTGGCCGAGGCGCTGCAGCGCATCGGCGACCCGTTCGCGATCCACGGTTTCTGCTCGAACGGCCGGCACGACGTGCACTACTACCGCTTCAAGGACTTCGAGCAGCCCTACGGCGACCTGGCCAAGGCGCGCCTGGCCGGCATGAAGGGCCACTACTCGACGCGCATGGGCGCCGCGCTGCGCCATGCCGGGCAGGCGCTTGCGCGCCAGCCGCAGCGCAAGAAGATCTGCTTCGTGGTGACCGACGGCGAGCCCGCCGACAACGACGTGCGCGATCCGCAGTACCTGCGCCACGACACGCGCAATGCGGTGGAGGCGCTGGGGCGCGAAGGCGTCACCGTGTACGCGCTGTCGCTCGACCCCCACGCCGACGTGTACGTGTCGCGCATTTTCGGGCCGCGCAACTTCACGGTGATCGACAAGGTCGAGCGCCTGCCCGAGAAGCTTCCGATGCTCTACATGAGCCTGACGCGCTGACGGAGTGCGAGTGAACATCAGCCTTCGCACCTTCGTGTTCATCGACGCGCTGCAGCCGCAGCTCGCGTCGTACCTCGGGACCTCGTCGCAGGGTTTCCTGCCGGTTCCCGGCGACGCCTGCCTGTGGGTCGAGGTGGCGCCGGGAATGGCCGTGCACAGCCTGTCGGACGCGGCGCTCAAGCGCAGCAACGTGCACATGGGAGAGCAGGTGGTCGAGCGCTCGTTCGGCTCGGTCGAACTGCACTACCGCAACCAGAGCGAGGTGCAGGCGGCCGGGGACGTGATCCTGCAGGCCCTGGGCACCTCGCTCGAGTCCCGTCTGGCCTGCAAGGTTGCGTGGAACGAGATCATCCGCGCCGTCACGCCCGACCATGCCACGCTGATCAACCGTCAGCTGCGCAAGGGTTCGATGCTGCTGCCCGGCAAGAGCATGTTCATCCTCGAGGTCGAGCCTGCCGGCTACATCATCTACGCCGCCAACGAGGCGGAGAAGGCGGCCCATGTCACGCTGGTCGACGTCAAGCCCTTCGGCACCTTCGGTCGCCTGACCATGATGGGCACCGAGGCCGAGGCCGCGCAGGCGCAGGCGGCGGCAGTGGCCGCGCTGCAGCGCCTGAACCTCAGCGCCGCTTCTTGCTGAGCCCGGGCAGGCCATGCGAGTCGACTCCACCGCCAAGCGCCTGCTGTTCAGCACCGTGCGCGTCGACACCGTGCTCGACGACGGCAGCCAGGGCTCGGGAACCGCCTTCGTGCTGCGTCACCAGGGCACGCGCGGGCCGGTCGATTTCGTGGTCACCAACCGGCACCTGGTCGACGGGGTGCGCGAAGGCGCGCTGGTGTTCACGCAGGCAAGGCGAGCGGTGCCGTTGCTGGGCTGCCGCTTCGAGTTGCGCATCGAGCAGTTCGCGGCGGCCTGGTTCGTGCACCCCGACGCCGAAGTCGACCTCGCGATCGTGCCGCTGGCGCCGTTGCGCGACGCCGCGGCGAGCGAAGGCGTGGAGCTGTACGTCGAGCCGATCGACAGCCGGCTGATTCCCGATGCCGCGGCGTGGGAAGGGCTGGATGCGCTGGAGGAGGTGTTGTTCGTCGGCTACCCCAGCGGCGTGTGGGACCAGGTCAACCTGATGCCCATCCTGCGCCGCGGCAGTACCGCGACGCCGGCGATGCTGGACTTCGAGGGCCGGCGCCAGTTCCTGATCGACGCTGCGGTGTACCCGGGCTCCAGCGGCAGCCCGGTGTTCATCGAGCGCGGCCAGCAGCGCCTGGCGCTGCGCGAGCTGTGGTTCGCCGGGGTGGTCAGCGCGGTGTTCTTTCGCGAAGAGGCGCGGCGCGTGGTGCCGGCGCCGATTCCGGCCAGCCTGCGCGCGCCGGAGCTCGACACCGAGATGATCGACCTCGGCCTGGTGCTCAAGTCGGATCTGGTGCTCGAACTCGCCCGGGCCTACCTGGAGCGCTGGCGAGCTTGATCGCGCGCGTTGACGCGCGCGGGCTTCTCAGCGAAAGGTCACCGTGGCGTGAACCGTCTGGTAGACGCTGTCGTTCGTGGCGGAGATGCTGGTCGTGATGTCGGGATCATTGGTGCCGACGCCGAAAAAATGCTCGCAGTCGCGACCCCGGCCCCTGCAGTCGTACCAGCCGCTTGCCCCGGAGGGCAGGAAGGCCGCGGTCGAGATGCTCTCGGTCGCCGAATAGGCATGGCCGTTCTGCCAGAGCTCGACATGGGCATGGGCGAATTTGCCCCCCTGCACGTCGAGGCCGACGATTCCGGGCCCGATATCGACGTTCTCCGTGTACAGCACGATGGCCTGGCGCGGCGCGATCGAATGGTCCTGGGCGAAATCGTCGGGATGCCACTGGTCGCTGCCGCCGAAGCGAAGTTGCAAGGGCTGGTCCGTCGCGTTGTTCAGGGTCACGTAATACCCCGTTCCAGCGCTGGCGCAGCCCAGCCACGAGGCCAGCATGAGCGCCATCATCGCTTTCATGCCGTTCATGCAGTTCATGCCGGTCTCCGGGGCGGTCCATGGGACTTGTTGTCCCTTGGACCCTGCCGGCGCCGAGAGGTTCCCGCCCCCCGAAGACCCCGCAGACAGCCCCGCGGCGCCGGCCCTGCGCGCCGATTCCGGGTTCGAGGAACCAAAGGGCTTGGCGGGGTACTAAGGGTTCCCGGCGCATCGCTGTTCGATGCGTCGTCAACCCGTTCGCCGGCAGCGCGGGTCACCGCGTCGTAGGCCTGGCGAGAACGCTCTCGTGCGTGTCGTCGGCAACTTGTGGCCATCGTGCCATCGGGTGGTCGCGCTACGCCCATGAACCGGAGAAGTCCATGAAACTCCTGAAATCGATGATCGCCGCGGCCGCTCTGTGCAGCCTTGCCAGCCTGACGCATGCCGGCACCGCGAGGTACGAGTTCCACAACGAAAGCAAGCTGTCGTTCGACTACAGCCTGCAACTGGCGCAGGTCGAAGGCAGCGCGGTGTACATGAGCACGGCGTCGTGGCTGGGCAAGTACCGCAGCGACGATCTCACGCAGCAGCCGATCAGCACACCCGGCCAGATCAGCCCCGAGAACACCTACCAGATCGGGGGCTGGAAGCAGGACGACGGCGTGGCCTTCAGCCTGCTTACCGCCGACGGCAGGCAGTTCGGCCTGCGCAAGGACACCTTCCACCATACCTGCAACCTCTACCGCAACTGGGACGACGTCATCGTGGTCTTCAGGTTCAAGGAGCGAAGCGACTCGCAAGCCCCGTACCAGCTGATCGAGGAGCTGCCGGACGGTAGCCAGTGCTCCTTCGACGTCACCGAGGGATACGGTCCCAGCCTGTGGTCGTGAAGCGACCGGCGCGCTCGAACGCGCCGCGAAGGCCTTAAGATCCCCCGGGTATCCATCGGGGGATCTGCTTGAAAAACATCACCTTGCGACAACTCCGCGTGTTCAGCGCAGCGGCGAGGCACCTGCACTTCGGCAAGGCGGCGCAGGAAATGCACCTGACGCCTCCGGCGGTGTCGATCCAGATTCGCGAACTCGAGGCGCAGGTGGGCCTTCCGTTGTTCGAGCGCCAGGGCAAGTCGGTCAGCCTGACCCTCAGCGGCGAGTATTTCCTGGTCTACGCGCGCAAGGTGCTGGGCACGCTGAAGGACGCCGAGGACGCGATGGCCCGGCTGCGCGGCATCAAGGCCGGACGCCTGACCATCGGCATGGTCAGCACCGCGCAGTACTTCGTGCCGCGCCTGCTGGCGCGCTTTCACGAGCAATACCCCCATCTGGACGTGAGGCTGTTCGTGGGCAACCGTGCCCAGCTCATCGACCACCTGCAGAACAGCGAGCTCGACCTCGCCATCATGGGGCGCCCGCCCAAGGAGATGGACACGCGTGCCGAGCCCTTCGCCGCGCACCCGCTGGGCGTCGTGGCGCCACCCGATCACCCGCTGGCGCGCGGCGGCCCGCATCGAGCCGAGGCGCTGGCCCAGTTCAACTTCATCGTGCGCGAGCCCGGTTCCGGTACCCGCGCCACGTTCGAGGAATACCTTCGCCAGCACCGGGTCGACCTGCAGAGTTTCACGGAGATGCAAAGCAACGAGAGCATCAAGCAGGCGGTGATGGCGGGCATGGGCATCAGTTTCCTGTCGCTGCACACGGTGGGGCTGGAACTGCGCGACGGCTTGCTGGTGGTGCCGCGCGTCGAGGGCATGCCGGTGCTGCGGCGCTGGCACGCGGTCAACAGCCTGGCCAAGCTGCTGTCGCCGGCCGCCGAGACCTTCCGCTATTTCATCCTCGAGCACGGCGAGGCCTTCCTCGCCGAGACCTTCGGCGCGCCCCAGGTGCCCGAGGCCACCGCGCAGGGGTAGCGGCAACCCAGGCTCGGCGGCGTCAACGCCCGTCTTGCGGCGCCTCGGCGCGTGCCCGTGCCGGGTCGATGCCGGTGGCTTCGATGAAGTCGGCGTCGAGCCGGCGCAGCAGCTCGGGGTCTGCGAACGTGTCGGCAAGCTCGATCTGCTCGCGCCCGCCGCGGAATGCCGGGCCGTAGCCGTCGGTGAGCCCGAAGGCGCATACGTCGCCATTCGACAATTGCTCGTACATCACGAAACCCGAGCCTCTGTCCTGCACGTTGAGCAGCACGTAGCCTTCACGCATGCTCGGGGGAATGTTGCAGGTGTGCGGGCTCAGCGGTGGCCACGAGCGCATGCCGAAGCGCTTTCCAGCAGGCGTCTGCAGGTTCAGCGAGACGCCGTCGCTGGTCCAGAATCTTGTGTTGTAGGTGTAGCGGGCCCAGCCGCTGCCGTAGCCCGGCGCGATGATCGGCACGTCGGTGATCTCGCCGATGGACGGCTTGCCCAGCGTGACCAGCGAGATCACCCTGTAGAACGGACGCTTCAGGCTGGCCATTTGCAGGCTGTAGTCGAAGGACCTGCTGCTGCGATTGACCAGCTGCACGCTGACCCACGGCGCTTCGTCGGCGTGGGCGGCCGTGCAGAAGGCACCGGTGGGCGGGCCCAGCGAAAGGGCGCCGGCGAGGGCGAGAGCGGACTTGCGCATGGTGGGGTTCCGGTATCCCAGACAGTGGGGGCGGCCATTGTCGATGGCGTGGCCGATGTCTGAAGCCCGTGGAACGGTTATGCCTACGTCGGCAAAGGGAACCAGGCGCGCGTGTCGCCCTCAGGTCTGGGCGATCGATCGCAGCAGCCAGTCCTTCAGGTGGCGGCTGGCCGTGTCGGGGTCGTCGCCGGCGTGCAGCCGAGCATGCCAGGTCGCGATCTCGGCGTCGTCGGGTGCGACGCGGCGCAGGAAGCCGGTGAGCGGGCAACTGGCGAGGTCGCCATGCCACGCCGCCGCGTTGCGCGTGCGCATGTAGCGCCAGTGGTAGGCCAGCGCGCCCAGCCGGGTGCGAACGGCCGGTTGCATCGGACGCGCGCGGAAACCCTGGAGCCAGGCGCCGACCTGCTCCAGCGGCATCGGCCGGCAGATACCGAAGCCCTGGCCCAGCGTGGCGCCGAGCAGGCTCACCGCTTCCACCGCGTCGTCGTCCTCCAGGCCTTCGACCACGGCTTCGCGCTGCAGGTCGTGGGCCATCTGGATCAGCGAGCCGACCAGACTGAGAACTCGCATCGGCTGGGTGCGAATGCTCGCCAGCAGCGCCTGGTCGATCTTGATCACGTCGAAGGGAAGCCGCGACAGGCGCTCCAGGCTGCTGTAGCCCGAGCCCAGGTCGTCCATCGACAGCCGCACGCCCAGCCCTGCCAGCTGCTCGAGCTGCTGGCGTTGCAGCGCGGAGTTGAGCTCCTGGGTTTCCAGCAGCTCGATGTGCAGGCGCTGCGGTGCCACGCCGTGGCGCTGCAGCGCGTCGGAGACCCAGCGCACGCAGTCGGGGTTGTGCAGGGTCGACGGCGCCAGGTTGATCGACAGGCCCAGGCGCGCGAGTTCGTCCGGCTGCGCGGCGGCCCAGTCGAGCACCTGGTGCAGCCCGAGGCGGAACAGCGCGTCGAGCTCGGCGTGCCCGAGCAGTGGCAGGAACTGGCCCGGTCCGAGCACGGTGCCGTCGGGCATGCGCAGTCGCGCCAGGGCTTCCAGCGAATGCACCTGGCCGCTGCGCAAGTCGAGCACCGGCTGTGCGTACATGGTCAGTCCGCCGTCGAACAGGCGCCGGCGATACTCGTCCGCAAGCCCCTGCGGCAGCGCGTGCGCGCTGGCGCCTCCGCAGCGCTGCCACGCCTGCTCCCAGCGGTGCTGCAGGCCGCGACCGAATTCGCGCATCCAGTCGCATTCGAACTGGTGCGGGTAGGCGCCGTACATGTACAGGCAGGCCACCGCCTGGGCGTCGCTGCCGAGCACCGGCACGGCGAAGGTCGACTGCAGACCCAGGCGCTGCGCCGGTTCGCGCCAGAAGCCCAGGCGCGGATCGTCCAGGTAGCTGGGCGTGCTGTGGGCCAGCCCGCTGCGCCACGCCAGCGCGGCCAGGCCCTGGCCGCGCGGCGAGTGCGCGTCGATCAGCACGCTGGTCGACGGATGCTGCATGACCTGCGAGATGACCTGCGCATCCGGGCCGGCGCTGCGCTCGACGGTGAGCATGCCGTCGTGCCCCAGGCGCAGCAGCAGCACCGCGCGCATGCCCGGCAGTTCGCCCAGGGCCCGCAGCTCGGAGCCGGCAACGTCCGGCCACGGGGTGCCGAGCGCGGCGAAGGACCCCGCCAGCACCCGCCAGTACGCCCCCATCACGCCCTCGGCGGCCTCGGTCTGCGCCTGCACGTCGTCGTGCAGGCGCTGCTCGACGATGCGCGACATGCTCAGGCGCTGCGCGGCGTCCAGTTCGCTGGAGTCGATCACCTTGTCGAGCAGCGCGCGGTACAGCGACTGGGCTCGCACCAGCAGCGATCCGCGAACGCCGACCAGCGCGTGCGCGCGCCCGACGCCGTCGGCACGGCGCAACAGCACCTCGCGCGATGTGCCCGGCGCGGTCAGGCGGCGCAGGTGCTCGGCCTGGCGCAGCTTGAGCCGCTCCATGGCCTCGTCGCTCAGCGCCTGCAGGATGCGCCCTGCCTGCTCGCCGCGCGCCAGCTGCGCGTAGAACGCGCTGACGAACTCGGTGCCCAGGCGCTCCAGGTGGGGCTGCATCAGCCGCAGCAACCCGGCGGCCGCCTGGTCGTAGGCGGCCTGCGCGACAGGGTCGTTGGCGTCGATCGCTGGTTGCGGCATCGCGGGCGCCTCCGGGGCTTCAGGTGCGAAGCCGGTATCCGGTCTTGAAGATCCAGGCCACCACGCCGAGCGCCAGGGCCAGGAACACCGCGGTCATTCCCAGGCTGAGCCCGACGCCGACATCGGCCTGGCTGTAGAAACTCCAGCGAAAACCGCTGATCAGGTAGACCACCGGGTTGAACAGCGCGACCGTGCGCCAGATGCCCGGCAGCATGTCGATGGAGTAGAAGCTTCCGCCCAGGAAAGTCAGCGGGGTGATGATCAGCAGCGGCACCACCTGGAGTTTCTCGAAGCCGTCGGCCCAGATGCCGATGATGAACCCGAGCAGGCTGAAGGTCACCGCGGTGAGCAGCAGGAAGGCCAGCATCCACAGCGGGTGATCGATGCGCAGAGGCACGAACAGCGTGGCGGTGAGCAGGATGATCAGGCCGACGATCACCGCCTTGGTGGCCGCGGCGCCGACGTAGCTCAGCACGATCTCCAGGTACGACACGGGAGCCGACAGCAACTCGTAGATGGTTCCGCTGAACTTGGGGAAATAGATGCCGAAGGACGCGTTCGACACGCTTTGCGTGAGCAGCGAAAGCATGATCAGCCCCGGCACGATGAACGCCCCGTAACTGACTCCGCCCACGCCCTTCATGCGCGAGCCGATCGCGGCGCCGAACACGATGAAGTACAGCGACGTGGAAATCACCGGCGAGATGATGCTTTGCATGACCGTGCGAAGCGCACGGGCCATCTCGAAGCGGTAGATGGCACGGACTGCGTGCAGGTTCATGGCTGCCGCTCCTGGACCAGGTTCACGAAAATGTCCTCCAGCGAGCTTTCGGTGGTGTGCAGGTCGCGGAACGCTACGCCCGCGCTGCGCAGGCGCTCGAGCAGTTCGCCCATGCCGGCGCCCTGGTCGTGGGTATCGTAGGTGTAGTGCAGCTCGGTGCCGTCGGCCGCCAGCTCCAGGCCCAGCCCCTGCAGCTGGCTCG
>JAKCDM010000057.1:12406-19884 GCA_021841865.1 Pseudomonadota bacterium | reverse complement strand
CCGACAGTCCCTGGCAGACCTACCTGGCGCAGGTCGACCGCGTGGTTCCGTACCTGGGGCCGCTGGCACGCTGGGCCGAGACGCTGCGGCGTCCCAAGCGCTCGTTGATCGTCGACGTGCCCATCGAGATGGACGACGGGTCGGTGCGGCATTTCGAGGGATTCCGGGTGCAGCACAACCTGTCGCGCGGCCCGGGCAAGGGGGGCGTGCGCTACCACCCCGACGTGACGCTGGAGGAGGTCATGGCGCTGGCGGCGTGGATGACGGTGAAGAACGCCGCGGTGGGCCTGCCGTATGGCGGCGCCAAGGGGGGCATCCGCGTGGATCCGACGCAGTTGTCGCGCAAGGAACTCGAGCGAATGACCCGGCGCTACACGAGCGAGATCGGGATCATCATCGGACCGCAGCAGGACATTCCGGCCCCCGACGTCAACACCAATCCGCAGGTGATGGCGTGGATGATGGACACCTACTCGATGAACATCGGCGGCACGGCCACCGGCGTGGTCACCGGCAAGCCGATCCAGCTTGGCGGCTCGCTGGGTCGCGTGAAGGCCACCGGGCGCGGGGTGTTCGTCACCGGGCGCGAGGCGGCGCGGCGCATCGGGCTGCAGATCGCCGGCGCTCGAGTTGCCGTGCAGGGCTTCGGCAACGTCGGCGGCGTGGCCGCCGAGCTGTTCGCCGAGGCGGGTGCCAAGGTGGTGGCGGTGCAGGACCACACCGGCGGCATCTACCGCGAGGACGGCCTCGACGTGGCGCGCCTGAGCGCGCACGTGGCGCAGCACCATGGCGTGGCGGGCTTCGCCGATGCCCAGGTGCTCAGCGGCGACGAGTTCTGGGGCGTGCAGTGCGAGATCCTCATCCCGGCGGCGCTGGAAGGCCAGATCACCGAGTCGCGGGCGCGGCGCCTGAAGGCGCGCCTGGTGCTCGAGGGCGCCAACGGGCCGACGCTGCCGGCGGCCGACGACGTGCTGCGCGACCGCAACATCCTGGTCGTGCCCGACGTCATCTGCAACGCCGGCGGCGTGACCGTGAGCTACTTCGAGTGGGTGCAGGACTTCTCCAGCTTTTTCTGGAGCGAGGACGAGATCAACGCCCGCCTGGAGAAGATCCTGGTCGGCGCCTTCGTCGCCATCTGGGACACGGCCGAGCGCCTGAAGGTGCCGTTGCGCACGGCGGCCTTCGTCGTGGCCTGCGAACGCGTGCTGGAGGCTCGCGCCGAGCGCGGCCTCTACCCCTGAAACCCCTGAAAGCCCTGAAACCCTTGAACGCGCGCCGGCGGCCCGCCCGGCGCGCTCAGCGCAGCGCGTATGACGCGACGACGCCGGCGAACACCCCGAAGCCCAGCCAGTGGTTGTGGCGGAAGGCCGTGAAGCAGCGGCCCGGCTCGCGCGCGCGGATCAGGCGCCAGTGCCACAGCGCCTGGCCGGCCGCTGCCAGCAGGCCCAGCAGGAACGGCCAGCCCAGGTTCAGCGACCAGCCGGCGACAAGCCAGATCAGCAGGTACGCGGCGTAACTGGCCATGACGGCGGCGACGTCGAAGCGCCCGAAGGTGATCGCCGAGGTGCGAATGCCGATGCGCAGGTCGTCGGCCCGGTCCACCATGGCGTACTCGGTGTCGTAGGCCAGCACCCAGAAAAGGTTGCCCGCCAGCAGCCACCACGCCAGCGGCGGCACGCTGCCGGCCGCCGCCGCGAATGCCATCGGAATGCCGAAGCTGAAGGCCACCCCGAGGTAGGCCTGCGGCACCGCGAGCCAGCGCTTGGTGTAGGGGTAGGCGACTGCGATGAGCAGCGCCGACATCGACAGCGCGATGGTCAGCGCATTGGTCAGCAGCACCAGCGCGAAGGCGCACAGCGCCAGCCCGGCTCCCACGGCCAGCGCCTCGCCGCGGCGCAGTTCCCCGCTGGTGACCGGGCGCTGCGCGGTGCGCCGCACGTGGCGGTCGAACTCGGCGTCGGCGACGTCGTTGACGGCGCAGCCGGCCGAGCGCATCAGCACCGTTCCGGCGCTGAACACCAGCAGCAGTTTCCAGCCCGGGAAGCCGCCGCGCGCCATCCACAGCGACGCCAGCGTGGGCCACAGCAGCAGCAGCCAGCCGGCCGGCCGGTTCCAGCGAACCAGGTCGAGCCACAGGCTCAGGCGGCCGCGCGGCGCCATCGGCGCCGGTGCGGGGGCCGCGGGGCTCATCGGGGTGTCTCGGCGCGCCATGGCAGCGCGGCCGAATCGGGCGGTCCGGCGTTCACTCGCCGAGCATCGAACGCAGCATCCACGCGGACTTCTCGTGGATGTCCATGCGCGCCGACAGCAGGTCGGTGGTGGGCTGGTCGCCGGCTTTTTCCACCAGCGGCAGCAGTTCGCGCGCGGTGGCGGCCACGGTCTCGTTGCCCTTGACCAGGATGCGGATCATGTCCTCGGCCTTCGGCGGCTCGGCCGGCACGTCTCCCAGCCTGGTCAGCTGGCTGAACGCGGCATACGAGCCCGGCGCGCAGTAGCCCAGCGCGCGAATTCGCTCGGCGATCGGGTCGACCGCGTTCCACAGTTCGTTGTACTGGGTCATGAACATCAGGTGCAGGGTGTTGAACATCGGCCCCGTGACGTTCCAGTGGAAGTTGTGCGTGGTCAGGTACAGCGTGTAGGTGTCGGCCAGCAGGTGCGACAGGCCCTGCGCGATGGACTCGCGGTGCTTCTCGCTGATTCCGATTCCCAGGTTCTTCGAGGTCAGGTACAGCTTCGGGGTGCTCGGGGCGTTCTTGCTCATCGGAAGTCCTCCTGGAAGGTCTGGGCACGCGATGGCGTGCTGGCCCGGGCGCCTGCCGCAGTGCGCCCGTCGCGGATCTCGCGGCGCGCCCGCACGTTGCCTGGCAAGGCGCACGACATGCCGGATTTAAGCACGAAGCGAACGGGTTTTCGTCGTGCCGGGCAGCATCCCGGCGCCGGGTGAGGGCAAGGCGCCTGCGTGTCGAAATCGCAACAAGACGCAACCCTTCGCCGCGGCACGACCTGCGCGCGCCCGGGGCCCGCCGAGGCCGGGCGCAGTCGCGCTGCGATGCAGCAAGCGCGCGGGGCGGCGCCCGATCGGCACTGCGCCGCTCGCCTCCGCAACATACCCCCGGGGGTGCAAGCTGCTGATCCGACGGCAATATTCGGATACCCCTTGGGCGAAACACGGCGTTGCGAGCCGGTAGCAGGCCCGTTACGATGCGGGAAAACCATTAAAACCATTGATACGGGTCAGTTTCCCGGTATTTCCCGGGTCGCCCGCACTTTCGTTCACGGTCCCTCCAACATGCGACAGCTCCATCAGCTCTCGATCGCCGAGAAGCTCCAACACACCGGTTTCATCATCCTCGTGTGCTTCGGCCTGCTTTGCGCCGAAATCTACCTGTACGTGACCCACACCGGCCTGGACGGCAAGGCGGGCGTCACCCTGAAGGACATCCAGCTGTCCTACGCCGGTGACCCAACGTCGAGCAAGCTGCAGACCGTGCTGCCGACCATGTTCACCAACGCCGGCGTGCCCAAGGCGGAATGGCCGGCCGACAAGGCCATGTTCGACCACTGGATCGCCGGCGGCCAGACCAAGGCCGAGTACGACGCCAAGATCAAGCCCTTCATCGCCCAGCACTGCCTGATGTGCCACAGCGTGGCCATGAGCAAGCAGTTGCACAACCCGCCGCTGGTGACCTATGACGACGTCAAGGCCGTGGCCAAGGTCGACACCGGCATGAGCTACACGACGATGTTCATGACCGGCATGGTGCACCTGACCATGCTGGCGGTGATCTTCTGGCTGGCCGCGTACATGTTCGTGCGTACCCGCGTGAACAACCAGATCAAGGCCATCGCGGTGATCACGCCGTTCCTGGCGATGATGCTCGACTTCTCCGGCTGGTTCCTGACCAAGCAGAACCCGAACTTCGCGTGGTTCGTGCTCATCGGCGGCGGCCTGTCGTGCCCGATCGCAGCGTTGGAGCTGGTGGTCTCGTTCTTCGACATGTGGGTGGGAATCCCCGGCTTCCTGCAGCAGAAGCTGGTCAGCGCCAGCAGCCGCTGATCCGGCTCCCCCCCAGCCGTGCGCCGACGGCCGCCGCCACCCCCCGGGGTGGGGCGGCCGTCGTGCCTTGTGGCGGCAGCGGCGCCGCAGCCCCCTCGCACATGGGGGGCCGCGGCGACGGAAACCTCGCGGTGTGCCCCCTAGAATCCGCCAGCATGAGCCCATCCGCGAGCAGCCCCGTCGAGCAACAACCCGAGCCTGCGCTGCAGGTGGTGATCCTGGCTGCCGGCAAGGGCACGCGAATGCGCTCGCGCCTGCCCAAGGTGCTGCAGCCGCTGGCCGGGCGAGCGCTGCTGGCCCATGTGCTCGACACCGCGCATGCGCTGCACGACGCGCGCTGCGTGGTCGTCGTCGGGCATGGCGCGCAGCAGGTGCGCGAGGCTTTCGCCGGCGCGCGGCACCTGGGCCATCTGGGCTTTTGCGAACAGGCTCCGCAACTGGGCACGGGGCACGCGGTGCTGCAGGCCTGCCCCCAGCTCGACGATTCCGGCGTGGTGCTGGTGCTGTACGGTGACGTGCCGCTGGTGCGCGCGCAGACCCTGCAGCCCCTGCTCGACGCCGCACGCGGCGGCGCGCTGGCCGTGCTGACGGTGCGGCTGGCGCAGCCGGCCGGCTACGGGCGCATCGTGCGCGATGCGCAGGGCCGCGTGTCGCGCATCGTCGAGCACAAGGATGCGTCGCCGGCGGAGCTCGCGATCGACGAAGTCAACAGCGGAATCATCGCCGCGCCCGCTGCCGCGCTCAAGCGCTGGGTGGGGCAGCTGCGCAACGACAACGCCCAGCGCGAGTACTACCTGACCGACGTGGTGGCGCTGGCGCACGCCGACGGCGTGCCGGTGCACGGCGTGCCGGCCGACGACGCCGACGAGCTGCTGGGGGTCAACGATCGCCTGCAGCTCGCCCATCTGGAGCGCGTGATGCAGCGCCGCCGCGCCGAGCAGCTGCTGCGCGACGGCGTCACGCTGCTCGACCCGCAGCGCATCGACGTGCGCGGCGAACTGCTCTGCGGCCAGGACGTGCGCATCGACGTGGGCTGCGTGTTCGAAGGCCGCGTCGAACTGGCCGATGGCGTGCAGGTGGGCCCGCACTGCGTGCTGCGCGATTGCCGCATCGGCGCCGACAGCCGCATCGAGGCCTTCTCCCACATCGACGGCGCGGTGTGCGCCGAAGGCGCGCGCATCGGCCCGTACGCGCGCCTGCGCCCGGGCACCGAACTGGCGCGCGATGTGCACGTGGGCAATTTCACGGAAGTGAAGAACAGCTCGCTCGGCGAGGCCAGCAAGGCCAACCACCTCAGCTACGTCGGAGACGCCACGGTGGGAGCGCGAGTCAACATCGGCGCCGGAACCATCACCTGCAACTACGACGGCGCGGCCAAGCACCGCACCGTCATCGAGGACGACGTCTTCATCGGCTCCGACACCCAGCTCGTCGCACCCGTGCGCGTGGGCCAGGGCGCCACGCTGGGCGCCGGCACCACGCTCACGCGTGACGCGCCGGCGGGGCAGCTCACCGTGTCCCGGGCCCGCCAGGTCAGCATCGCCGGCTGGGCCCGCCCGAAAAAACAACCCTCCAACCCGACCTGATCCATGTGCGGAATCGTCGGCGCCGCGGCGCGCCAGAACATCGTGCCTGTGCTGCTCGAAGGCCTGCAGCGACTCGAATATCGCGGCTACGACTCCTGCGGCCTGGCGGTGCTGCGTGACGGCGCGCTGCAGCGCCTGCGCACCACGCAGCGCGTTGCCGACCTGCGCGCGCAGGCCGAGGGCCTGCAGGCCGAAACCGGCATCTGCCACACGCGCTGGGCCACGCACGGCGCGCCGGCCACGCACAACGCGCATCCGATGATCTCGCGCGGCGAGCTGGCGCTGGTGCACAACGGCATCATCGAGAACCACGACGAGCTGCGCGCCGAGCTCGCCGCGGCCGGCTACGAGTTCGACAGCCAGACCGACACCGAGGTGGTGGCCCACCTGGTGCACAGCCTGTATCGCGGCGACCTGTTCGGCGCCGTGCGGCAGGCCGTGTCGCGGCTGCGCGGTGCCTACGCGATCGCGCTGGTGCACGTGGCCGAGCCCGACGTGGTGGTCGGCGCGCGCGCCGGCAGCCCGCTGGTGCTGGCGCAGGGCGAGCACGGCTGCTATGTCGCGTCCGACGCGCTGGCGCTGGCCGGCAGCGCGCAGCGCGTGGCGTACCTGGAGGAGGGCGACGTCGTGCGCATCGACCCGCGCGGCGCGCAGGTGGTCGATGCTCAGGGCCGCGGCGTCGAACGCGACTGGCAGCCACTGCAGGCCTATGCCGGCGCCACCGAGCTGGGGCCGTACCGGCACTACATGCAAAAGGAGATCTTCGAGCAGCCGCGCGCGGTGGGCGACACCCTCGACGGCATCGAGACCCTGGGCTCGGAGCTGTTCGGCGACTCCGCCGGCGTGCTGGGGCGCGTCAGGCGGGTGCTCATCCTGGCCTGCGGCACCAGCCACTACGCCGGCAGCGTGGCTCGCAACTGGATCGAGGCGCTGGCGCGCATCCCGGTGGATGTGGAAGTGGCCAGCGAATACCGCACCCGCGACAGCGTGCCCGACCCCGACACCCTGGTGGTGGGCGTTTCGCAAAGCGGCGAGACGGCCGACACCCTGGCCGCGCTGCGCCACGCGCGCAGCCTGGGAATGCCGCACCAGCTGGCCATCTGCAACGTTCCGGCCAGCGCGATGATGCGCGAGTGCTCCATGCGTTTCGCCACGCGAGCCGGCGTGGAGATCGGCGTGGCCTCGACCAAGGCCTTCACCACCCAGCTGGTGGCGCTGTTCCTGCTGGCGTTGACCCTGGCCAAGCTGCGCGGGCGCCTGAGCGCCGACGACGAGCAGCAGCATCTGCACCAGCTGCGTCACCTGCCGGTGGCGCTGCAGGCCGCGCTGGCCACCGAGCCGCAGGTGATGGCCTGGGCGGAGATCTTCACGCGCCACGACAACGCGTTGTTCCTGGGGCGGGGCATGCATTTCCCGATCGCGCAGGAAGGCGCGCTCAAGCTCAAGGAGATCTCCTACATCCACGCCGAGGCCTACCCAGCAGGTGAGCTCAAGCACGGCCCGCTGGCGCTGGTCACCGACGCCATGCCGGTGGTGGTGGTGGCCCCCAACGACGCGCTGCTGGACAAGCTCAAGAGCAACCTGCAGGAAGTGCGCGCGCGCGGCGGGCGCCTGTACGTGCTGACCGACGCCGGCACTCGCATCGACAACACCGAAGGCGTGCACGCCATCCGCCTGCCCGAGTACTACGGACTGCTGTCGCCGGTGGTGCAGGTGGTTCCGCTGCAGCTGCTCGCCTACCACACCGCGGTGGCCCGTGGCACCGACGTGGACAAGCCGAGGAACCTGGCGAAGAGCGTGACGGTGGAGTGAGGGCCGGAGTGATCCTGCCAGGT
>JAKCDM010000057.1:0-12306 GCA_021841865.1 Pseudomonadota bacterium | reverse complement strand
TGCAGGTGGTTCCGCTGCAGCTGCTCGCCTACCACACCGCGGTGGCCCGTGGCACCGACGTGGACAAGCCGAGGAACCTGGCGAAGAGCGTGACGGTGGAGTGAGGGCCGGAGTGATCCTGCCAGGTGACTGAGGAAAATAAAGTCCGTCGAGCGGAAATAAGGTCTGTCGGAGACTCTGCAAAGTCTGTCGGAGCGTCGAGGCCACGACTCGGCAGCGCCAAGGGAAGTGTTCCGACCAAATTGAAGTCGGAGACGGCACATTAACGTCGACGACAACGATGTGGCCAGAATGTGGCTGACAGCAGGATGCGCCTCAAGCCGAAGACCCTGCGTGTTAGTGCGGCACGCTACCGTCTGACTGCATGGGACGACCCGGCTCATGCGCGAGCACGCTGACGACGCGGCGATATTGGCTCGGAACGGTTCCGATGCGCTGTTCGAAGAAGCGCGTGAAGTGGCCTTGCGCGCTGAAGCCCAGGTCGGTCGACAGCCGGGATAGCGTGACATCGCTGCAGGCCAGCGTGCGAAGGGCCGATTCCATGCGCAACGTGTTGACGTAAAGGTGTGGCGTCAGCCCGGTCGCTTCACGGAACAGCTTGAAAAAGTGCGCGCGTGAAAGTCCCACCGCAGAAGCCAGCCCATCGATAGCGCGATCACCGCTGGCACAGTTCTGCAGCAGATCCAGCGCCCGTCGAACCCTACGATCGGGCGCGCTTCGAAGCCCATGCGCCAACGCTGATCCCGGACCGTGCCCGGCGCCGACGATATCCATCACGATGGACTCGATTTCACCTTCGAGCAAGCGGCGACCCACGGCCTGGGCACAACTCATCTCTTCGACCAGATCGTCGATCCTGTTGCGTAGATCGTGGCCAAAGCGCTTGACCGGGTGTTCGAAGAAGTGTGGGCTCGCGGCACCATGCAGGCGTCGGTCGATCCCACGCAACCATGCCGGGTCGAGATAGAGCGCGAGGAACACCGTGTCGGGTACCTGTTCGCCAACCTGCACGTACGCATGGGGTTCCCAGGTGTTGATCAGTACTGCCGTGTCGTCGCGAAGCGGCTGCGCCGCGCCGCGCACCGAGAAGTGCGCATCCATGCCGCGCGCCTTGAGCAACACGTGGCACTGGGGGTGGGCGTGCATGACCAGCGGGCGGTCGACGTCGAGCAGCGCGATGCGGCCGAAGTCGCCACGGTATTCGCAGATCGCATGAGACATCGGTGGCTCCATGCACTGGCCGTGCCAATGCGGGTTGCACGAAAAAATCAGACCGCCGGGTAAATCACCGTACGCCAACCGAAGGACGCGCGGAGTGTGCGGGGCTAACGTGTCGCCCATGCTCAACCCCAGAAGCAGGAGGAGACTCAAGCATGGACAAGGACTTGCATATCGAGCAGCGCAGCCGCGCTTTTCGCGACGACTATGTGGCGACCACGCCGCGCTGGTACCGGGGTGAACTCCACCTGGGGTTCACGCTGATCTTTACCGGAGGTGTCTTCGCTTATTGCCTTTGGCGGCTGGACCATCCCACACTCGCCGAATGGCTCGCAATCGTGCCAATGCTGCTGTTCGGCAATTGGGCGGAATGGGCTGCGCATCGCTACCTGCTGCACCGGCCGACGCGCTGGTTCAAGGCTGTCTACAAACGGCACGTCGGGGTGCACCATCTCTTCTTCGCACACAACACTCTCGACTACCGCGGTCACAAGCATTGGCGCGCGTTGCTGTTCCCACCGTTCGCGCCGGTGCTGTTCGTCGGCACGGCGCTTCTGCCGGCCTTGCTCCTCGCACATTTCTGGTCGCGCAACGTCGGCTACATCGTCGTGCTGACGATGGCGGGCTACTACCTGATGTACGAGGGACTGCACACGTTGTCGCATGTCGTCGAGAGTCCCCTGCTGGACGCCCTGCCTCTGGTCAATACGGTGCGTCGCATGCACGTCATTCACCATCATCCGGAGCTCATGGGTACGAGAAACTTCAACCTGACCTTCCCGATCTGTGATGCCCTGTTCGGCACCAGCGACCTCGACAAGGGGCTGTTTGGAACCTTGTTCAATGGCATATCTCATGCGGCGATGAAAAGCGAGGACCGGCGCAGGATGTTCGGCGATGACTCGTCCACCGAAGGGGCGCGCTCCGGCAAGCAGAGCGAGGACGCAGCGGCCTCGCGGTGATCGTCCCACGCCGGAATGCCTATTCGTGCAGGACGCCGGCGTTGAGGCAGATGTGCTTGAGTTCGGTGAAGTCGGCAAGCGCCTCATAGCCGTGCAACCGGCCGAGCCCGCTCTGCCGGTAGCCGCCGGTCTCGGCTTCGGCGAACAGTCGGTTGTGGTCGTTGATCCAGACGGTGCCGTTGCGAAGTGCTCTGGCCACGCGCATCGCGCGCGCGGCGTCGTGGGTCCATACGCTGGCGGACAGTCCGAAGACGGTGTGGTTCGCCTTGGCCACGGCTTCCTGCTCGGATGTGAAGGTCTCCAGAACCAGGAACGGCCCGAAGATCTCCTCCTGGCAGAAGAACGCGCTGGTGTCGCTGTGCTCGACGAGCGTGGGAGCAAGAAATGCCCCGCGCGCCAGTGCGCTGTCGCCGCGACCGCCATGCAGCAAGACGCGATCGGCCTGTGCGCAGGCTTGTTCGATGCGCTGTTGCACGAAGTCGCGTGACGCCTGGTCGATCAGCGGTCCCATGTCGACTCCGGACACATCGCCTGGGCCGACGGCGAGCGAGCTCAGTGCTCGCACCAGATGTTCTCGCATCGCTGGCGCGAGGGATTCGTGCACCAGAACTCGCCGCGCCGCGGTGCACTGCTGGCCGGAGATGATGGTTGCCGCGGCCGCCAGGCGGGGCGCGATCGATGGGACGTCGGCGTCCTCGAACACCAGGCAACAGGATTTTCCACCGAGCTCCAGGGACAACTTCTTCATGCTGTCGGCGGCTGCCGCCATGATTCGCTTTCCGGTGGCCGTCGAGCCGGTGAAGCTGATCACGTCCACGTCGTGCGACGCGACCAGCCGCGCGGAGGCGGCGTGTCCGCTCTCGGCAATCGTGTTCACCGTGCCTGAGGGCAGCCAGGGGCTTTGGAGGCGCTGCAGCATCGCCGCGTTGAACAGCGCGGTCTGGGCGGCGGGCTTCACGACTGCGGTGCAGCCCGCCGCCAGCGCCGGGGCCAGCGATCGAACCAGCAGTACCGCAGGCGCATTCCACGGCACGATGATTGCTGCGACTCCAGCCGGCTCACGCAGCACGGTCGAGAACACTCCCGGTTCGGGCTGCAGCGCATGCCCGGGAATGTGACGCGCCAGTCCGGCGTAGTAGCGCACCTCCGAAATCGCTGCCGCGACCTCGCCGCGCGATTGCGCAAGGACCTTGCCGTTTTCGCGGGTGAGCAAGGTGGCGAGCTCCTCGGCGTCACGCTCCAGCGCGTCGGCCCAGGCAAGCAGCGCAAGTTGCCGGCGGCGCGGATCCTGAGCCCAGTGTCCACGGTCGAAGGCCTGCCGTGCTGCCTGTACCGCCGCGTCTGCATCGGCGGCGGTGGCGTCGGCGTACCGTCCGATCACCTCGCCTGTGGCCGGGTTGATGGACTCGCCCTGCGGCGTGCCTTGCCAGTGGCCTGCGATCCAATGCATTGCTGGGTTCACTGCATGTCTCCTTCAAGTGTCGGCGCCGGGGCCGAATGCTCCGGGTCGGCAGGGTGAGCGACGCGCTGGATCTCTTCGGCGAACAGGCCCATCAGGGCTTGTGCGGCCGGGCTCAGCGGTCGTCGCGGATGGCTGATCAGGGTCACGTGCCGCACGATGCGCGGCGCGACGATGGGGTAGGCGCGGAGCAGGCCCTGGCGCAGGCCTCGTTGCACCGCGATGCGCGGCAGGATGGTGGCGTAGCGCGTGGCCTCGACGAAACTGACAAGCGAGCTCAGCGAATCGATCTCGAAGCGCGGTGTCAGCAACACGTCCTCGTGCTGGGCGTGGGTCTCGATGACCCCGCGCAGGCCATGCCGTTTGGTGGTCAGTACCAGGTCGAGTTCGGCTACGCGTGCGAGCTCGATGGTCCTGGGCAATTCCCTGCCGAAACCGGAGCCCGTCACCAGCACCATTTCCTCGTCTAGCAGCGGCTTCATGTCCAGCGCCAGGCGCCCGCGCGGCCGATTGATGATGGCGGCGTCGATCTGTCCACCCATGACCCAGTCGATCAGCGTGGCGCTGTAGCCGTCGGCCACGGTGACTTCGACCTGGGGGTGGCGATCCGCGAAGCGGCTCAGGCAAGTGGAAAGCACGCTTTCGGTGATCGATGCGATCAGCCCGATCGAGACATGTCCGGTGACCTGATCGCCATCGCGCATCAACTGCTCGCGCGCGTTCGCGATGTCCCGCAGGATCGGTGTGAACAGGCGATACATGCGATGGCCGGCGGCTGTCGGGGTCATGCCCTGGCGACCGCGCTCGAACAGGCGCAGCTGCAGTTCCTCCTCCAGGCGCGAGATCTGCATGCTGAGCGCGGGCTGCACGATGTTCAGGCGCTTGGAGGCTCGCGTGACGGAGCCGTCCTCGAACAGGGTTGCGAAGTACTGGATTTGCCGAAGGTCCATGCTCATTGCCTCGATAAGCCAATCAGAGAAAGTGATGGTATCGATCAACGCTTGTCGAGAAGTCGCTCCTTGCTTGCCTTGGGTTTGCATCGTGCCATCAAACGAGGGGCAAGAAAAATCACAAAAAATGATTCGATGCTTCAAGAAACACTATTGGAATTGATGCAGAGCCGCCGTCTAGACTGGGTCCAAGTTCACTTCAAGCGCAGGCGCGATGCATCACCCATGACTCCGCAACACACGAACTCTCCGGTGAGCAGCTTGCGTGATTGGCTGCGGCATCTTGGGGCCAGCTCGCGTCTGGCCGTGGCACGTGACGGCGTGCGCCTGGAACACGAACTGGCCGCGATTGCCAAGCGCCTGGACGGCCGGCAGGCCGTGCTGTTCCCGCGCCCTGACGGGCATGAGCTTTCCGTGGTCAGCGGCTTCATGTCCCGCCGCGCCTGGATCGCCGAGGCCCTGGGGGTGGAGGAGGCGCAGTTGCTGCAGCGCTTTCGGGAGGCGGTGGAGCGCCCGGTGCCCTGGGCCGAGGTGTCCGGGCCGGCCCCATGTCAGGAAGTACGTCATGAGGCCGACCTCGACCTGCGCCGGCTGCTGCCGATCCCCACGCATAGCGAGCATGACAACGGCCCGTACATCACTGCCGGGCTGGCGATCGCGCGCAATCCCGCCAGCGGTGTACAGAACGTATCGATCCATCGCCTGCAGGTCCATGCGCCACGCCGAATGGCCGCGCTGCTGTTGCCTCGGCATCTGCAGGCTTTTCATCGCAGCGCCGAGGGCCGCGACCAGGCACTTCCCGTGGCGATCGCGATCGGCGTTGATCCGGTGACCATGCTCGCCTCGCAGGCCATTCTGCCGATCGACCATGACGAACTCGAGGTCGCCGGAGCCTTGCACGGCAAGCCGCTGCGCGTGGTCAAGTGCCTGACCAGCGAGGTCCGTGTTCCTGCGGATGCCGAAATCATCATCGAGGGACGGCTGTTGCCGCACACGCGCGAGCTCGAGGGGCCGTTCGGCGAATTTCCGCGTTACTACAGCGAGCGCGCATATCGCGAAGTCATCGAGGTCGACGCGGTCACGCACCGGCGCAACCCGTTGTTTCACACCATCGTGCCGGCGGAGATGGAGCATTTGCTGCTGGGCTCGATTCCCCGCGAGGCCTCACTGCTTTCGTTGCTGCAGCGCAGCCACCCGAGGGTGACGGACGTGCATCTGTCCGTCGGAGGCGTGGGGCGCTACCACCTGTACGTGCAGTTCGACAAGAAGCGCGAGGGAGAGGCGAAGAACGTGATCCTCGCGGCCTTCGGCGCGCATTACGACATCAAGCAGGTGGTCGTGGTCGATACCGACGTGAACGTGCACGACCCCGCGGAGGTCGAGTGGGCGGTGGCCACGCGATTCCAGGCGGATCGCGACCTGGTGGTCGTCGGTGGTGCGCAAGGATCGGTGCTCGATCCATCGACCACGGTGGGCATGCCGCCCGGAGATGACCCGTCGGCGTTGCGCCACCAGGGCATCAGCGCCAAGATGGGGCTCGACGCGACGCGCCCGGTGGTCTACGAGGCACATGTGTTCACCCGCGTGCGCATTCCGGGCGAGGACGATTTCGATCCGGCGCGCGACCTGCGAGCTTTCGAGGCGTCCGACGCTGCACACTGGATCGGATGAGCCATGAGTGGCGCGCGCAAGGTCATCGTCGGCATCTCGGGCGCCAGCGGCGCGATCCTTGGCGTGCGCCTGCTGCAGGCGCTGCGCGCGGGCGGGCAGGCGCAGACCCACCTGATCGTGTCCGACTCGGGCGCGCTGACCGCCGCGCACGAACTCGGGCTCAAGCGCGGCGAGATCGAGGCGCTGGCCGATGTCTGCTACAAGGTGCGCGATATCGGCGCCGCAGTGGCCAGCGGCTCGTTCCTGACCGCGGGCATGGTTGTCGCCCCATGCTCGATGAAGACCCTGGCGTCGATTGCTCACGGGCTGGCCGACAACCTGATCGCACGTGCCGCCGACGTCGTGCTCAAGGAGCGTCGGAGGCTCGTGCTGGTGGCGCGCGAGACCCCGTTGAACCTTGCGCATCTGCGCAACATGTGCAGCGTGACCGAAATGGGCGGTATCGTCATGCCGCCGGTTCCCGCCTTCTATGCGCATCCGCGCAGCGTCGACGACATCGTCGATCACAGTGTCGGACGCGTGCTCGACCTGCTCGGCTTCGACCACGACCGCATCGGTCGGCGCTGGGAGGGGCTGCATCAGGATCGTGTGCGGGAGTGCGAGGAATGAGTGGCCTGGCGGTGGAAATCGGCGACTTCGACGTCGTGATCATCGGCGCGGGGTCCGCCGGGTGCGTGCTGGCGAGTCGCTTGTCGGAGGATTCCCGACTGCGCGTCGCGCTTGTCGAGGCGGGGGAGGACACCCCTCCGGAGCGCGTCCCGCCGGAAATCCTCGATAGCTATCCACTTCCGCTGTTCCAGGGTGACACATGGACCTGGCCCGGACTCGAAGTCCGCGCCACGCGAGACTCGCTGGCGCGCCGCTACGAGCAGGCGCGGGTGGTCGGGGGCGGATCCAGCATCAACGTACAGGCGGCGAACCGGGGGTTTGCGCGCGATTACGACGAATGGGAGGCGCTGGGCGCTAGTGGCTGGGGTTGGCGCGACGTGCTCCCTTTCTTTCGACGCCTCGAGCGCGATGTCGACTTCGACGGCCCGTTGCACGGACGCAGTGGGCCGCTACCGATCCGGCGCATCTTTCCCGAGTCCTGGCCCCCGTTCTGCACCGCTTTCGCCGATGCCCTGCGGCGTCAGGGACTGCCGCTACTGCTGGACCAGAACGCCGAGCCCGGCGACGGTGTATTCCCCGCGGCGTTCTCGAACCTGTATGACCGCAGGGTCTCGGCAGCCATGGCCTACCTCGATCCGGTCACACGCAGGCGGCCCAACCTGCGCATCTTCGCGCGCACGACGGTCCAGGGCCTCGAACTTGAAGGGAGGCAGGCGCGCGCAGCACTGGCTCGCACCACCGATGGTCGCCTGCTGCGAATCGCGGCACGTGAGATCATCCTCAGTGCCGGCGCACTTCAGTCTCCGGCTCTGCTGATGCGTGCCGGCATCGGCCCGGGCGAGCATCTGCGGGAACTGGGAATTCCCCTCGTGCACGACTTGCGCGGGGTGGGTGCCAATCTGCAGGACCATCCGGCACTGACTTTCTGTCAGTACCTCGAGCCACGTTGGCGGTTTCCCGAGCGCATGCGCCGAGCCAGCATGACCGCGGCACGCCTGAGTTCAGGGCTGCCGGACTGCGAGGAGCAGGACCTGTATCTGTCCAGCGCCGGACGCGCATCGTGGCACGCGCTGGGGAATCGGCTGGGGTTGTTCTTCCTCTGGTGCAACCGGCCCTATTCACGCGGAAGCCTGCGCCTGGAATCGCCAGATCCGCAGCGCCATCCGAGGGTCGAGCTCAATCTGCTCGACGACCCGCGCGATGCGGCACGGCTGATGGCGGGCGTGCGTTTTCTCGAGCGGGCGCTGCGCGGGTCGCCGCTGCAGGCGGGCCCCGGCGAACTGTTCCCGGCAGTGTTCTCGCCGCGCGTGCGCGCGCTCAGCCGCCTCGGGTGGCGCAATCGGATCTTGACCGCTGCGGTGGCTGGCGTACTCGACGTGCAACCGCGTGGCGCCCGCCGTGCCTTGCTGCGGCGGATGTTCGCGGGCGAGGCTCCGCTGGACGCGCTGGTCGACGACGAGGCGGGGCTGTTGCGGATGGTGCGGCGCAACGTGTTCGGCGTCTGGCATCCCAGCGGAACTTGCCGCATGGGTGCAGCTAGCGACCAGCAGGCGGTGACCGACCCCCAGGGGCGGGTACACGGGGTGAAGGGCTTGCGCGTGGTCGACGCATCCCTGATGCCTAGATTGCCCACCGCGAATACCAACGTGCCGACGATCATGGTGGCGGAGAAAATCGCTCACGAAATGCTTGGCCAGCGCGCAGGCGCAGCGCCGGATCCTTGGGAAGCCACTGATGAGCAGTCGCAAGGCCTCCCCGTCCAGGCCTGAAAACCCGGGCGACCCGTGCGCGGGGCTTTGCTACGATTGGTAAGCTAGCTGTCAGCATCTGGCTGCCGGCCAGCGAACTCGCAAAGCGGCCCTCGCCATGTCCTCCGCCGTCAAGATCTTCCAGGGACGATTCGGTCGTGTCGCGCTGCTGGACATGGACGCGCCGCTGGTCGGACATGCGCATCACCATTGCCATATCCTGCTCAAGGCGGGAGGCGCCGACGGCGCCTTTCGCGTGCGTGGCGAGCTTGCGCCGCTGACCGACCAGACCGCAGTGCTGGTCAACGCTTGGGAACATCACGCCTACGTGCACACCGCGCCGGAAGGCGAGCGCACGCTGATCCTCGCGCTTTACGTCGAGCCTGCCTGGCTGGCCGATTTGCAGCGCACGCTGCTGGTGTCGGCTCATCCGCATTTCTTTGCCCGGCAATTCGTCGCCATCACGCCGCGCACGCAGCGCATGGTGGAGGAATTCGTGCTCGAGATGTGGTGGGCGGACGAGCTTTCGCAGGCGCGCATGGAGGACTTGCTGTTCAATCTCATCGTCTCGGTGATCGAATGCCTGGGGAGTTGGCGCGATTTCGTCAGTCGCCTTCGCCTGAAGCCGCCCGCGGCGATGGATCCGCGTATTCGCCGTGCGATCGCACTGATGCGCGAGGACGTGGCTCACGAGTTCGACGTCCCTGCGCTTGCGCGTCGCAGTGGCCTGTCCCGGGCGCACTTTTTCGCGCTGTTCCAACGCGATACCCAGGTCACACCGCTGGTGTATTCCAACGTGCTTCGATTCGAAGCCGCCGTGCGTCGACTCACGTCCGGTACCGACTCGGTTGCGACGGTTGCCCACGACCTGGGCTTCGCCGCGCCCGGGCATTTCTCCAGATTCTTCCGCCAGCACCTGGGAATCACCCCCAGCGACTACCGCCGGGTCGTGGACCTCTTCGAGTCGCGAGCAGCCCCCGAAAACGGCCGCCCCGACGCGCGCTGAATGCAGCGTTTGCTGCGACGCAGCACGCAAAGTACCGGACGATCTGGTAAGTCTCCGGATGATCCGGTCCAACTCCGGACCCTTGCGTTACCGCCGAAGCGCGTACTGGTTCCAAACTCCTGCCATTCCTACAACGAAAGCAGGAGACAAGCATGTCGGCAAACGCGTCTTACCTGCGCGATTCCGCGCAGCCGGTGGCCAGTCCGGGACAGATCCTCACCGCGGTGAGCGCTTCGTGCATCGGATGGGGTCTCGACCTATTCGACCTGTTCGTGCTGCTGTACGTGGCGCCAGTGGTAGGCAAGTTGTTCTTTCCATCGGAACACCCGATGCTTTCCCTGGCTGGCGTGTACGCGTCCTTCGCGGTCACCCTGCTCATGCGTCCCGTCGGTTCCGCGATTTTCGGCTCCTACGCGGACCGGCATGGGCGCAAGCGCGCAATGATCATCGCCGTGGTCGGCGTGGGGATCGCCACCGCGATGTTCGGTCTGCTGCCGACGGTCGCGCAGGTTGGCCTGGCGGCCCCGCTGATTCTGATCGCACTACGTCTTGTGCAGGGGGTATTCGTCGGTGGCGTGGTCGCATCGACCCACACCATCGCCACCGAGTCGGTACCCGCCAAGTGGAGAGGCCTCGTGTCGGGCATGATCGGTGGAGGCGGCGCCGGCCTCGGTGCGTTGTTCGCCTCGCTGGTCTACCTGATCATGAATCACCTTTTCACCGGAGAGTCCTTCGTGGTGTGGGGCTGGCGTTGCATGTTCTTCACCGGAATTCTCAGCTCGTTCCTGGGCTTGCTGGTGTTCAACAAGCTGGAGGAGTCTCCGCTGTGGGCGCGTGAGCAGGGGCATCGGCAAGCGCAGCCGCGAGCCGGCAAGACTCCGGTCGGCGAGGTGTTCTCGAGCAAGTGGCGCGGTGTGTTGCTGGTCAATCTGCTGCTCACCATTGGCGGCGGCGGTGGCTACTACCTCACTTCGGGCTACCTGCCGACCTATCTGAAGATGGTCACGCATACCCCGGTTTCGTCGATCGGCCCGATCCTGCTGCTTGCCAGCGTGGGCGTGATCGTCGCTTCCGTGCTTACCGGGCAGTTGAGTGAGGTGTTCGGACGCAAGAGGACCTTCCTCACGGTTGGAGTACTGCGCCTGTTCGCGTTCCCCGCGCTGTACCTGGCCATGGTGCGCACACACGACGTGACGATGCTGGGAACCTATGCGATCCTTCTGGGCATGCTTGGAAGCGCCAGCTACGCGCCGATTCTCATTTTCCTGAACGAGCGCTTCCCGACCGCGATTCGCGCCACCGGGACCGGACTCTCGTGGAATCTCGGTTTCGCGCTGGGAGGCATGCTGCCGACCTTCGTCTCGCTGACTGCCCGTACGCCGGCACAGTTGCCCATGACCCTGGCGGCCTTCCTGGTCGGGCTCAGCGTGCTGTTTCTGATCGGCGCGGCGCTGGTCCCCGAAACTCGAGGCAACCTCGATGCGGTGTAGGCTGCAGCCAGGGACTTGCCGCGATACGAAGGTGCATGAACGGCGGCGGCCGCGAGGCCGTTGTCAGGCAGGGAGCTACGCATGAAGCAAGAGGTCGCTACGACGCCAGCTGAGACCACGAGCCCTTGGCTAGGGCGCAGCATCGAGCGCTTCGAGGATGCCGCGCTGCTGAGCGGACGAGGACAGTACGCCGACGATCTCGGCGGAAGGCCAGGGATGCTGTACGCCGCGGTGGTGCGATCCCCCCATGCGCACGCGATCGTGAAGGCGCTCGACGCTGCGGCGGCGCAGGCCGCCGATGGCGTGCGCGCCGTTCTCACCGCGCAGGACGTTCGCGACTGGTCTCAGGCCTTCATCGTCGGTGTCAAGCAGCCGATGGAACATTGGTGTCTCGCGGTCGATCGGGTGCGCTATGTCGGCGAGCCGGTCGCCGTGGTCGTCGCGCGGACGCGGGCGCTGGCCGAGGACGCTGCAGACCTGGTGCGTGTCGACTACGAGGTCCTCGACGCGGTGGTCGATATCGAGCAGGCCATGCTCGAGCATGCGCCGGTGCTGCACTCGGCCGTGGGAAGCAACGTGGTGAGTGACCGCAGCTTCCGCTACGGAGACCCCGAGGCGGCTTTCGAGTCGGCGGCCCACCGCGTGTCGATGACGGTCAGCTATCCGCGCAACTCCTGCACGCCGATCGAATGTGGCGTGGTGATCGCCGAGTACCAGCCGGACGACGGTGCGTACGACGTGATGTCGAATTTCATGGGACCGTTCTCGCTGCACGCGGTGATGGCGCTGGCGCTGAAGGTGCCCGGCACGCGCCTGCGGCATCGCACGCCCCGGCATTCGGGGGGCAGTTTCGGGGTCAAGCAGAGTGTGTTCACCTCCGTCGTGCTGATGTGCCTTGCGGCGCGCAAGGCGGAGGCTCCGGTGAAATGGGTGGAGGATCGGCTGGAACACCTCACGGCTGCCACGTCGGCGACTGCCCGACTGTGCCACATCGAGGCCGCGGTGGAGTCCGACGGGCGCATCACCGCGCTTTCCTACGACCAGATGGACGATTGCGGAGGCTATCTGCGCGCACCCGAGCCGGCCACGTTCTACCGCATGCACGGCTGTCTCACCGGCGCCTATGCCATCGAGAACCTTGCCGTGCGCAATCGCGTGGTTCTCACCAACAAGACGCCGGCGGGGCTGGTGCG